>JBGAQM010000247.1:4585-9608 GCA_044220735.1 Urbifossiella sp.
CACCGGCTCGCCGTCGAGGCTGTCGAACGGCAGGCCGCCGGGGGCGAGGCCGAGGGCCCCGATGAGCTCCTTCGCGGCGGCGTGGCGGGAGTGCGGGATGGCGATGTTCCGCCCGATGCCGGTCGTGCCGAGTTGCTCGCGGCGCAGCACCTCCTTCACCACGTCGTCGGTGTGCTCGGGGCCGAACGCGTTCGCCGCCTGGAGCGCCGTCACCAGCTCGCGGACGACGCGCTCCTTGACCGCGGCGACGGCCGGGCCGTCCTTCGGGCTGACGGCCCCGGCCGTGGTGGCGAGGACCGGGACGACGGCGTCCGGGACGATGAAATTCGTCAGCCGCATGGGGGCCTCCGGGCCGGGGGGAGGGGCGGCCACGGTCACTTCCCGCCGGCGTCGGTGTGCGAGGGGTCGCGCCGGTGGTCCTGTAGCTTCTCCTTGTAGTGCTTGATCTGCTGCTTGATCTTGTCCTGCGCGAGGTTGAACGCGGCGACGACGTCGCCGTTCGCCTCGGTGGCGACGAACTCGTGCTTGTGCCCCGCGACGGCGGTGATCTCCACCTTCACGTTGTGGGCGTGGTCCTGGTGGAGGTCCACGACGACGGCGACGGAGACGAGTCGCTCGAAGTACTTGAGGAGCCCTTCGGCCTTGTCGCGGAGGGCGGTCTGGGTCTGGTCGTCCAGATGCCCGTGGCGGGCGGAGACGGTCACCTGCACCGGTGGAACCTCGCGTGGCGGGGAGGGCGAACGGCCCGGATCGGCCGGGATGAACGGGCTGATTGTATCCGGGGTTGCGCCGGGCAGCAACCGGGGGCGGAGGGACTTCGGGACTCAGGGACGATGGCACTTCGGCTGACACCGAGTCCCTCCGCCCCCGGACTCTCAGCCCGCCCCCAGCCCGACGCCGTCGAGGAGGGCGGTGTTCATCGTGCCGTCGCGGACGGTGAACACGCCGGGGTAGCGGGCGTCCCAGCCGGCGTTCGCGCCGGGGCAGTACTGCCGCCCGTTCGACTCGATCGCCGCCACGCCGGGGATGTGCGCCGCGAGCCCGGCCGAGTGGATCAGCGACCGACCCACGCACGTCAAATCCTGGACGCAGCGGAACAACCCCATCTCCTGCGCCGCGGCGGCCAGGAGGAGCGTCTGCGTCTGCCCCTTGCACGCCTTGAAGGCCACGCCGGTGTAGCCCATCTCTCGCGCCAGGTGGAGGCTCTCCAGGTCGATTAGCGACTCGTCGATCACGACCGGCTTGAACTTCGCCGCGGCGTGCATGACGTTCTGTCGGTTCGCCTTCAGGTCGCGGGCCGTCGGCTGCTCGATGTACTGCACGCGGTCGTAGCCGGCGGGTGTCTTCTCGCGCAACAGTCGCAGGAATTCGATGAGGTACTCGACCGTCTGGCAGCGCTCGTTGAAGTCGAGCGAGTAGAACCACGTCGGCACGCCGCGGGCGGCGTTCACCTCCTCGGCCACGGCGTTCACGCGGACGACGCGGCCCACGTCCCACGCGAGGTCGTCGCCGTTCAGCTTCACCTTCAGGTGCGTGAGGCCGTCGCGGGCGATCCACTCGCCCAGCGTCTCCGGCAGGCCGTCGCCGACGGGTGCTTTCACGTCCCCGGCCGTGAGCGGGTCGAGCGCGCCGACCAGGTGGTACAGCGGCATCTTCGGCTTCGGCGCCGGCAGGACGTAGCGGTCGAGGGTGCGGCCGGCGAAGTCGGCGCCGAGGTAGTGGCCGAGGTCGGTCGTCAGGTACTCGGGGCCGTAGCACTGGTAGACGCTGCGGCCGAGCAACTTGCCGTAGGCGTCGTGCAGGGCGGCGTCGAACGGGCTCGCGGCGACGAGCGCGGCCAGCACCGGGATCGGCTCGCCGAGGCCGAGCCGGGCGCGGACGGGGTCGAGGTGCGCGAGGAACCGCGGTTCGAGGTCGTGGCCGATCTCGACCGGGTGGCCGAAGCCGGCGTGCGCCGCGGTCGTGTCGCGGAACACCGCCACGAGGGCCGTCATCGCGGCGAGGGTCTGGTCGTAGCCGAGGGTGCGCGACGGGAAGGCCCACACGTTGCTGAGCGGCATCGACCCAACGCCGGTCGCGCGGCGGCCCTGCCGGTCCTCGACCGTCACCGCGGCGGTGAGGACGGTGGCCTTGTCGAGGGCGACGCCGCCGAACTTGATCGGCGTGCGGTACTGGAAGTCGTCGGTCGTGTACGAGACGTCGGCGACGCGCACGTCGGTAGGCTTCATCGCGGTCCCCTGTGCGCATGAGAAAGCCCGGGGCGGTCGTCCCCGGGCTTCGGAACCGACTACTTCCCTTCCTTCGCGGCCCGGCGGAGGTACTTGCCGTCCTCCGTCTGGATGACGATCTGCTCGCCCGCGGTGATGAACGACGGCACCTGCACGACGACGCCGGTCTCGAGCGTCGCCGCCTTCGTCTGGGCGGCCGCGGTGGCGCCCTTGATGCCGGGCTCGGTCTCGGTCACCTTCAGCGTCACCGTCTGCGGCAACTCCATCGACAGCGCCTTGCCGTCGTAGAAGGTGATCTTCACCGAGTCGTTCTCGCGGAGGTACTTCATCATGTCGCCGACCATGTCCTCGCCGAGGTTGACCGGCTCGAACGTCTCGCCGTCCACGAACACGTACTCGTCGCCGTCCTTGTACGAGTAGTTGTAGTCCTTGGTGTCGAGGAACACGACGTCGGCCTTGTCGTCCGGGTGGACGCGTTCGTCGGTGATGCTCCCGGTGGTGAGGTTCTTCATCTTCAGGTACAGGATCGCCCGCCAGTTGCCGGGCGTGTTCAGGTCGCGGTCGAGGACGTAGAACAGGGTGCCGTTCATGTTCAGAACGTTGCCCTTGCGGATGTCGATCATCTTCACGGCTGCCATCGGAACTCCTCCGCCGGGCGGGCCGCGCGGGCCGGCCGGGTATCAGGGTCAGTGGCTGTTGGTTTATCGGAATGTCACGCGGCGGAGAAGGGTGGGCCGGCCCGCTCCCCTTCGTACACTCACCGCACCCCACCGACCCCGCGGGAGCCCCCGATGTTCGCGCGCGCCCTCCTCCCCGCCCTTCTCGCGTCGCTATTGACCCTCCCCGCCGCCGCCGACGGCCCGGCCGACAACATCCCCGACAACGTGCGACCGATCCCGCCGCGCGGCATCGACCTGCCGCCGGCCGACGACGCCGAACTCCGCAAGGGGCTCGCCGAGCTCCAGGGGCTCATCAAGGACGTCCGCCGGCACCCGCTCGTCGCCGACGTGGAGATCTACGAGAAGGCGGTGCGGTACGCGGTCGAGTACAAGGAGGTCTTCGACCCGAAGGGCATCCCGGCGGTGAAGAACGTCCTGAAGGCCGGCCTCGAACGTGCCCGGCTTCTGAAGGACGGCAAGCACCCGTGGACGACGCAGACCGGGTACGTCGTCCGCGGCTATATCTCGGCGATCGACGGCTCCGCACAGCCTTATGGGCTGCACGTCCCCGCCAACTACCAGTTCGACGGCAATGAGCCGCACCGGCTCGACTTCTGGTGGCACGGCCGCGGCGAGACGCTTAGCGAGGTGAACTTCCTGGCGGTGACGCAGAGCGCCGGCGGGGTCATTCAAGCCCCGGGGGCGTTCGTCCTGTGCCCCTACGGCCGGTACTGCAACGCCAACAAGTTCGCCGGCGAGATCGACACGTTCGAGTGTCTGAAGCACGCCGAGGCGAACTACCGGATCGACCGGTCGCGGCTGGTCGCCCGCGGGTTCAGCATGGGCGGGGCGGCGTGCTGGCAGTTCGCCACCCACTTCCCGACGTTCTGGGCCGCCGCCGCCCCGGGCGCCGGGTTCAGCGAGACGCCCGAGTTCCTCAACATCTTCCAGAATGAGAAGGTGGAGCCGACGTGGTACGAGCGGAAGCTGTGGCGCCTCTACAACGCCACCGACTACGCGCAGAACATCTTTAACCTGCCCACGGTCGCGTACAGCGGCGAGATCGACAAGCAGAAGCAGGCCGCCGACGTGATGGCCCGCGAGATGAAGAAGGTGGGCCTGGACCTGGTTCACGTCATCGGCCCGAAGACCGCCCACAGCTACGAGAAGGCGGCGAAGGAGGAGGTAAACCGGCGGATCGACGCGGTCGTGGCGAAGGGGCTGCCGATGGCCCGCGACGAGATCCGGTTCGTGACGTACACGCTGAGCTACAACCAGTGCGACCCGATCCTGCTGGACGGGCTGGTGAAGCACTGGGAGCCGGCGACGGTGACGGCGAAGATGAAGGACGGCGCGTACGACATCACGACGTCTGGCGTCACGGCGCTGCGGGTCCGCACACAGGCCCGGGACGTCCGGGTGACCATCGACGGCAAGCTGGTACTTGAGGAGAAGGGCATCCCGACCGACCGGCCGCGCGACAACCGGTTCGTGAAGGTGGACGACCGCTGGGCGAGCGCGCCGGAGGCGGCGACCGGCCTGGCCAAGACGCCCGGCCTCCAGGGGCCGATCGACGACGCCTTCATGGGTCCCTTCGTGATGGTGCGGCCGACCGGGAAGGCCCTCAACGAGAAGGTCGGCGCGTGGGCCGACGCCGAGATGAAGCACGCGGTCGCCCACTGGCGGAAGCACTTCCGCGGCGACGCGTTCATGACCGACGACACGGACGTGCCCGACGAAATCATCAAGGGCGGCAACCTGGTCCTGTGGGGCGACCCGTCGAGCAACAAGGTGTTGGCGAAGATCGCCGACCGGCTGCCGGTGAAGTGGACGGCCGACGGCGTGACCGTCGGCGACAAGACGTACCCGGCCGGGACGCACGTGCCGGTGCTGATCTACCCGAACCCGCTCAACCCGTCGAAGTACGTGGTGCTGAACAGCGGGTTCACGTTTCGCGAGTACGCGTACCTGAACAACGCCCGCCAGGTGCCGATGCTCCCGGACTACGCGGTCGTGGACGTCACCACGCCGCCGAACAGCCGGCACCCAGGAAAGATCGTGCGGGCCGGGTTCTTCGGCGAGAAGTGGGAGCTGTTGCCGAACGACGGGCAGTAGTGCGCTGCACCCCGGCGAGCC
>JBGAQM010000248.1:0-9890 GCA_044220735.1 Urbifossiella sp.
GCCTACACCGCCGAGGGAAGCTATTCCGCGGACGGGAAGCGGATCGTCTACAGCTCCGGCAGCGCGGGGAACGTGCAGTTGTTCACGATGAACGCCGACGGCACGGGGGCGAAGCAGCTGACGAACGCGCCGAACTGCTACAACGGCGGCCCGTTCTTCAGCCCGGACGCCACGAAGGTGGTGTTCCGCGCCGACCGCAAGGAGAAGGACCGGCTTCAGTTGTACGTCATCAACGCCGACGGGACCGGCGAGAAGGCGCTGACCGCGGACGACAAGTGGGTGTACTGGGCGCCGTACTGGTACAAGGACGGCAAGCACATCATCTACACCGCGGCCGACCACTCGAACGAACTGGCCCGGCCGAACTACGACCTGTACTGGCTAAACATCGAGACCGGGAAGACGACGCGGATCACGCACGCCCCGGGGCAGGACGTGCTACCGGTGTTCAGCCCGGACGGGTCGAAGCTGATGTGGACCAGCAGCCGCGACGGCCGCAGCCCGACGCAGCTCTACATCGCGGACTTCACGCCGCCGAAGGAATAACGTGGGGCGGGCTGCCAGCCGGCCCTGTAAGGCCGGATGGAAGTCGGCCGCGCGGTGGCTTGCCGTCAGCCATCGTGGGCGGCACGACACCACGGGCGTGAAAGGATCGAGACCACCGGGAAACAGAGCGGGCCGCCGGGGTTGCCCCCGACGGCCAGCCTGCCTGCGACCGGCCGCCGTCCCGCTGACGTCGACCGGCTGCCATGCGGTTGCCGATAAGCACGTCGCGTGCCGTTACATCCCCGGCACTTCCCACCCGCGGCGGTACTCGCGCCGCACGAACCGATTCGCCGGCTCGTGGTTCGTCACCCGCAGCGCCTTCGTGTCCCACGTCAGGTCCGTCTGCGGGAACCGCGTCGCCAGGCAGCCCAGCAGCACCATCTCCGTCAGCGGCCCGGAGTAGCTGAACGGGGCGCTCGTGGTGCCGTTGCCGCGCACGGCCTCGACGAACTGGAGGTAGTGGTCGTCGCCCGTCGTCCGCGGCAGCTGGTAGTCGCGGAACTTCTCGGCCGGCAGCAGCACCGGCGGCCCGATGTACGGCGAGTACATCACGCCCGCCTCGCCGATGTAGATCGAGCCCTGATCGTTCAGCTTACGGTCGCCGACCTGCGAGGTGACGTCCGCCGGCGGGCGGGCGTTGCCGTTGTACCACGTCAGCGCTACCCGCTCGGTCGTATGTCGGGTGCCGGGGAACACGTACCGCACCTTCACGTCCAGCGACCAGTTGTGCTCGTTCGGCCCGGGCAACTCGGAGCGGATCGTCAGCGGGTTGCCCACACCGAGGGCGCCGAACACGGGGTCGAGGATGTGGCAGCCCATGTCGCCGAAGGTGCCGGTGCCGAAGTCGAGTCGCTTCCGCCAGTTGCCCGGATGGAAGTAGCCGCCACCGATGAACGGCCGGTCGGCCGCGACGCCGAGCCACTTGTCCCAGTCGAGCCCCTTCGGGATGGGGTCGGTCCGGTCCGGCTTCGGGGCCGTGTCGCCCCACGACTTGCCGCTCCAGGAGTGAACCTCCTTCACCTTCCCGATGGCGCCCGCGTGGATGATGGCGACCACCTGCTTGTGGACGGGGTGGGAGTGAATCTGAATCCCCATCTGCGTGACGAGCCGCTTCTCCGCCGCGACCTCCGTGAGCCGGCGGGCCTCGTGGATGGTCTGCGTCAGCGGCTTCTGGCCGTAGACGTGGAGCCCGCGCTGCATGGCCGTCATGGCGATCGGCCCGTGCATGTGGTCGGGCGTCGAGACGTTGACCGAGTGCAGGTCGCGCTCGCGTTCGAGAAGCTGCCGGTAGTCGGTGTAGACGCGGCAGTCGGGCCACCGCTTCTTCACCTCGGCGAGCCGCCCGGAATCCACCTCGCACACGGCCACGAGCTTGAGGTGCGGGCTGGCACTAAGCGAGCCGATGTCCGAGCCGGCCATGCCGGACGCGCCGAAGCTGGCGTGCAGGACGGTCTCGCTCGGCCGGGCCTGGGCGAAGTGGCGGAACACGAACGGGGCGGCGAACCCGGCCGCGAGCGCGGCGCGGCGGGTGGGGCGTGTGGTCGGCATCGGAGACTCCGGAAGGGGTGCGGGGCAGGTGGTTGAGCGTAAGGGAGGGGCTGGCAGGACGCAACCCCGCGGTTTACGCTATTCCCACCCACCCGGAGAACCACCCGATGCGCCGCCTCCTCGCATCCACGGCCCTCTTCGCCGTCGCAGCCGCGCTCTGCGCCCAGGACATCCCGCCCCCGCGGCTCGTGAAGAAGGAGCCGGTGAAGTACCGCTCCGGCGACATGAAGCGGCCGCGCCCGCCGGTCGTCGAGCCCGCCGGCTGGGGGACCGACGACGCCCCCGGGAAGCCGCCCACCGACGCCCTGGTACTGTTCGACGGCAAGAGCCTCGACGGCTGGTTCAAGTCGGGGAAGAAGGCCGGCGACCCGGACGCAGCGCCGCACTGGAAGGTCGAGAACGGCTACGCCGAGATCGTCCGCGGTGGCGGCATCACCACCAAGGCGAAGTTCGGCGACGCCCAGTTCCACATCGAGTGGGCGACCCCGAAGGAGGTGAAAGGGAACGGCCAGGGCCGCGGCAACAGCGGCGTCCACCTCGGGAGCTTCGGCGAGATTCAGGTGCTCGACTCGTTCCAGAACGACACCTACCCCGACGGCCAGGCCGCGGCGCTATACGGCCGCTTCCCGCCGCTGGTGAACGCCAGCCGCAAGCCGGGCGAGTGGCAGACCTACGACATCATCACCCGCATCGCCCGGAAGGACGACGCCGGCAAGGTAACGCGGCCGGCGCTCGTCACGGTGCTGTACAACGGCGTGCTGGTGCATCACGCGGTCGAGTTCGGCGGCAACGTCGGCGAGTTCCAGCTGCACCTGTCGGACCACGGCAACCCGGTCCGGTACCGAAACGTGTGGGTGCGGCAGGTGAAGGAGTACGACGCGGACGGCACGCCGCCGCCGGAGCCGAAGAAGAAGTGACCCACTGGCGGCGGCCGGGGGTGCGGGATAGGCTGTCACCCGTTGCCCACCCTCCCCCCTGCCCCGCGAAGCCCATGACCCGCTTCCTCGCCGCCGCGTCGCTCGGCCTCCTGGCCGTGCTCGGCTCGGCACACGTCCCCGCATACGCCCAGAAGGCGGCAGACCTTGAGAAGGTCGAGGCCGCGCTGCCGGACAAGGCGCCTGCCACGCCGAAGGCGCCGCGGAACATCCTCGTCTACAGCCGCACCGCCGGGTTCCGCCACGGCTCCATCGCCATCGGCACGCGGGCCATCACGCTGATGGGCGACAAGACGAAGGCGTACACCGCGTTCGCCACCGAGGACGAGTCGTACTTCGAGGCGGAGAAACTGGCGAAGTTCGACGCCGTGTTCATGCTGAACACGACGGGCAACTGCCTCCGCCCCAAGTCCGGCGACAAGGCCGCGCAGGACGCCCGCGAGGAGGAGTTGAAGAAGAACCTGGAGCGGTTCGTCGCGTCCGGGAAGGGGCTGATCGGCGTCCACTCGGCGACTGACACCTACGGCGGCTGGAAGGCTTACAACAAGATGATGGGCGGAGCCTTCGACGGCCACCCGTGGAACGCCGGCGGGAAAGTAGGCGTGAAGAACCTCGACCCGACGCACCCGATCAACGCCTCGTTCAACGGCGCCGGGTTCGAGATCACCGACGAGATCTATCAGTTCCGCGTGGACACCGCCGTGAAGGGCGAGCGACGCTACCTGCTGGCGCTCGACGGCGAGAAGACGAACCTGAAGATCGGCAAGCGGGCCGACGGGTTCTACCCCATCAGCTGGGTGACGAAGTACGAGAAGGGTCGGAACTTCTACTGCTCGCTCGGGCACAACGACTCGATCTACTGGAACCCCGCCGTGCTGCGGCACTACCTGGCCGGCATCCAGTACGCCCTCGGCGACCTGGAGGTCGACACCACCCCGCAGGCCGACCCGAAGTGAGCGCGGCCCGCGACGACGCGCACGCAATCTGGCTGGCGGCGGTCCGCGCCGCCGACCCCGAGCGCCTCGTCCGCGAGGCGCTGGCACGCGACCCACTTCCTCCGGCCCGTCGTATCCTTGTCGTCGGCGCCGGTAAGGCCGGCGCCGCGATGGCCGCCGGCCTCGGCAATCACCTTCGCACCGCAACCGGAGTCGTAAACGTCCCCGCCGGGATGGAGGGGACGTTGTCCGACGTTCGGTTGCACGCCGCCCGTCCCGCGGGGGTGAACGAACCGACGGCGGACGGGGTAGCCGGCGCCGAGGAGATGCTGCGACTACTCGCAACTGCCGGCCCGGACGACGTGGCCGTCTGTCTCCTTTCAGGCGGCGGGTCGGCGCTCCTGCCGGCGCCGGCCGGCGGCATCACCCTCGACGACAAACTCGCCGTCACCCGGCTGCTGCACCGCTCTGGGGCGACGATCGACGAGATGAACTGCGTCCGCAAGCACCTGTCGCGCGTGAAGGGCGGCCGCCTCGCCGCCGCGTTCCGCGGCAAACGCCTTCTGACCCTGGTCGTGTCGGACGTGGTCGGCGACCCGCTCGACGTGATCGCCTCCGGCCCGACCGCCCCCGACCCCACGACCTTCGCCGGCGCCGTCGGCGTGCTCGACCGCTACGGCCTGACCGGCCGCGTCCCGCTGGCCGTGGATCAGCGTCTGGCACGCGGCGCGGCCGGCGACGAGCCTGAGACCCTAAAAGAGCTCCCGCCGAACGTCGTGAA
Source organism: Urbifossiella sp. (assembly GCA_044220735.1). Taxonomy (GTDB): domain Bacteria; phylum Planctomycetota; class Planctomycetia; order Gemmatales; family Gemmataceae; genus Urbifossiella. Next base: position 4,746 of record JBGAQM010000248.1, read on the forward strand.
CCGCGTGATCGGCAGCAACCGCGTCGCGCTCGACGCAGCGGCGGCAGAGGCCGAGCGGCGCGGATACCGGCTGCTCGACCTCGGGGCGTTCGTCGAAGGGGAGACGGCCGCGGTGGCGACGGCAGTCGCGGGGGTCGTGCGGAGTATTCGCCGCGACGCGAAGCCGCTCGCGCCGCCGGCGTGCGTGCTGGTCGGCGGCGAAACGACGGTGGTACTCGGCGACAGCCCCGGGAAGGGCGGGCGGAACCAGGAGTTCGTGCTGGCGGTGCTGCAGAAACTGGCCGCGACGCCCGAGGCGGTCGCCGGCGTGACCGTGTTGAGCGGCGGCACGGACGGCGAGGACGGCCCGACCGACGCCGCCGGGGCACTGGCCGACGCGGGGACGCTGGAGCGCGCCGCGGTGCGGGGGCTGAGCGCCGCCGATCACCTGCGGCGGCACGACGCCTACCCCTTCTTCGCGGCGACGGGCGACCTGCTGACGCCGGGCCTGACGGGTACGAACGTCATGGACGTGAGGGTGGTGCTGGTGAAATGAAGGGAGCGGCGGGCTCGCGCCCGCCGCTCGCGCCGTTCGTCTCGACCTTACTTGATCCGGAGCGTCACAGTCTCGCCGGCGCGGATGGTGCTCCGCGTCGGGGCCGCGGCGACGTTCGCCGACAGCAGTTGGTAGCTGAACTCGCCGGCGGTGACGGGGATGTCCTGCGTCGCGTTCGGTGCGACGCGGTACGTCCGGCCGTTGACCACCATCGTGATCTCGACCGGGTACTCGTTCACCACCCGCACCGTCCCCTGGGTCGCGGCGGCCGGCGGGACCGCAGCCGGCATCGGGTTCGGAACGCCCGGAATCATCGGGGCGGCGCCGCCGGGCGGCCGCAGCGACGTGGTCTTGAGCGTCTCCATCTGCGACTTGAGCAGGGCGACGTCGTCGCGGAGGCGCCGGACCTCTTCGAGCAGCCCCGGGTCGGAAGGCAGCACCACGCCGGTCGCGTCCTTCCGGCCCTTCAGCATCTCGGTGAGGTCGTTGAGGCTTTTCTGAATGTCCCCAAGCTTCTGGTCCGTGGCCTTCGTCGCGGCGTCCTTGTCCTTCTGCGTGTCTTGCGCCCCCGCGGTCGGCGCCATCAGGGCGCCCCCGAGGATGGCCGCGGCGGCAGTCGATTTGAACGTCATGGGGTCGGCTCCGGGTGTGTTTGCTACGGGGACGGCGGGTACGGCTGGCGGCGGCACCGGGACCACGGGAGGCGCGGGCACGGGAATCGGCGGTGCCACCGGGCCGGCGACTGGGGCCGGGGGTGCCACCACGGCCGGAGCCGCAGGAGCCACCACGGCCGGAGCCGCGGGAGCCACCACGGCCGGAGCCGGCGGCTTCGGGAGCGCGAACACGTCGCGTTCCGACGGGGCGACCGGCACGTCCGGAGGCTTCGGCCGGTCCACGACACGCGGCGTAGGGGCTACGGCCGGCGCGGCCTTCCACGAGGCGTCCGATTTGACACTATTCCCTGTATCCGCCGGACGCAAGGGTGAAACCGCCTTCGCCGCGGCCGGCGGTTGTGCCGGCGGTGACGACTTTGCGGGTGGCGCGGGTGGGGTAAGCGGCAGCACGGGTGTGGCAGGCAGTTTCGGCGCGACCGGCGCCTTGAAGTCGAGCGTCATCGGGGCGGCGGGCGCCGGCACCGGCGGCGTGTTCGGCAGCACCGGGAGCGGCGGGACCGGCGGCTGCTGCACCACGGGCAGGATCGCACTCGCGGCGATGACCGTCCCGGGCGCGGGCGGGAGCGGCGTGCCCGCGGCCGCGGCCGGCGACAGCGGCGACGACGACCGCATCCACTGCGGCGCGCCCGGCTGGGCGGTCGCGGCCCGGTCGGGGGCGAACAGCGCGTACCCGCCCGCGGCGAGTCCGAGCGCGACCACCGCCGTCCACCACCGCCGCGTCACCGACTCCATGGGCGTCCTCCCCCTTCGGTCGAAAGCCCGGGGGTTGTCGCCCCCGGGCTTTCTTGCGTCAGCGCTCCTCGTACTGGGCGATCCGGTTGACCGGGCCGTCCTCCTCGTCCGTGTCGTCGGTCGGCGCCCAGTACTCCATCTGGAACGCGTCCTCGCCGCTGTCCTCGTAGTAGTTCCGCAGCACCTTCGTCGCCCGGAAGTCGTGGTCGCGGAAGAACACCTGGGCGTCGTAGTTCCGCTCCCGCACCGCCAGCGTGATCTTGAGCCGGCGGTGGGTGGTGAGCTTGTGGACCAGCTTCCCGAGCATCTGCCCGCCGATCCCGGTCCGCCGGGCCAGCGGGTGGACGGCGAAGTTCAGGATGTGGAGGCGGGTCTTGTGGAGCTCGTAGATCATGAACCCGGCCACCCGCACGCCGGGGGCGGGGCCGACCGGGTCGTCGCTCTCGGCGACCATGCCGATGCAGTTCCGCTGGCGGAGGCAGCGGAGGAAGTCGTCCTCCGTCCACGCGTACTCGAAGCTGGCCCGCTCGGCCGCGAGTACGTCCGGCATGTCGCGCCGGATCATCCACCGGATGTGCAGCTTCTGCCGCTGCCGCTGCGCGCGTCCCACGCTCATGAACGGGCTCCTTCCCCCGCCCGGGCGGACCCGGGTCGAAAGCCGCCGGATGGTATCAGTCGTCCCCACCGACCCGCAACCCCGCCCCCCAGCGGGGTTGCGTCACCGCGACTACTCGGGGAGCTGCCGGCGCGAGCCGGCGACTCCCGTGCGAATCCGTCACGCCCACGACCAGCCCGCTCACGCGGGCCGGTCGCCCGACGGTCAGCGCTGTTCCATGTAGAAGGTCGTGCTCTCCTCCTTGACCAGCGGCGTCCGCAGCTGGTCGGAGGACAGCTGCACGCGGAACGGCAGGGCGCCCGCGGCGTTCGCCTTCACCCGCACGCGGTACACCTGCTCGGCCCGCACCCCGAGGGCCGGGATGACCTCGAACGCCACCTGCTGACCCTGGGCCCGCACGGCCGCGGCCTGGTTCGTCGCGCCCGCGGTCGCGCCCATGAACTCGGTGCCGTCGGCCAGCACCGCGACCAGCTGCACGTTCTGGCACGGGCCGGTGCCGCGGTTCGACACCTTGATCTCGTAGGTCGCCTCGCGGCCGACCATCACCGGGTTCTCCAGGCCGGTCACGTCGAACCGGATCGCGGACACGCCCTCGGCGGCGATGAGCGACTCGGTCCGCGCCTCCAGCCCGCGGCCGGCCGGCCGCACCGCCACGCCGCCGGGGGCCGTCCCGCCGGCCGGCGTCAGGTCGCCGGGCACCGACTGGGCCACGGTCCGCAGCGGGCTGCCGTCGTGGGCGACCGTCGCCCGCAGCCGCAAGGTCACCTTCTTGTTCCCCCCGGCCGGCAGGCTCGGCAGCCGCCACGACACCGTCCGGGCGTTCCCCGTCGCCACCGCGCCGCCGTCGCTGGCGCTGGCGAAGTCGAACCCGTCGGGCAGCACCGAGTGGAGCTGGACCGGGTCGGTCGCCGCGGTGCCGGGGTTGGTCAGTTCGATCTCGAAGGTCGGGTCGGTGCCGCCGACCAGGCACTTGGCCGGCCCGGCCTGCCGCACCACGAGCATCGGCTCGACGACGTTCACCGACGCCTTCGCGTATCGCGGGGTCCGGGCTACGCCGCGTCCGCGGCGGTGATGATCTGAAGGCTCTGGAGCGACTTCGCCGCCGAGCTTCAGCTCGACGGCGCGGACCTCGCCGGCCTTCACCATCGGCAGCTCGGCCTCGATCAGCCCGCCCTTCTGGGCCTGGGCGTGGTAGAGGCCGTCGGACAGCGTGGCCTGCACGAGCACCCGGTTGGCGGGACCCGGAACCGCTGTTCGTGACGTTGATGATGAACCGCGTTCCGCTGCCGGGCGCGGGCCGACCTGGACGCGCATCGAAACGGTCGTCGTGAGCCGCGGCCGCGTCACGTGCGTGCGGCCGGACACGGCGGCGGCGAAGGTCACCGTCGCGCGGGTGCGGGCCTCGCCCTCGTCGCCGGCCTTCACCTTCACGTTCAGGTGCCGCTCGGCGCCGGCGTCGAGCGAGCCGAGCGACCAGACCAGGCGGTCGCCGTTCAACTCGCCTTGCGGCTCGCACCCGACGAACCGGGCGCCGCCGGGCAGTTCGTTCTCGACGCGGACGTGGGCCACGGCGGCGCTCCCGCCGTTCCGCACGATCAGCTTGTACTGGTATTCCTGCCCGAACGAGACGGTCTCGGGGCAAACCGCCTCCACGACCACCGACGGCGTCGCCCGCGCCGGCAGGGCGACAGTGGGCGTCGCGGCCGGGGCTGCGACCGGCGGGACGGCGGGCGGAGTCGTCTGCGTGAACGGCGGCGCGGGCATCGGCGGGGTCGCCCCGGGCGGTGTCACGGGGGTGATCGCGGGCGGTGCGGGGACCATCGGCACCACGGGCGCGGCCGCCGGCGGAACGATCCCGACGGGCTGGCCGCTCGGGATGACCGGAGCCGACGGGCCGACCGGCGGCAGCGCGGCGGGCGCGGCGACCGAGGGCGGCACCGGCACCAGCGGCGTTGTGGGCGGCGCGCCGACCGGCGGAACCAGCGGCGGCGGGGTCGGCAGGCTACCGCCGTTCGGCAGGAGCGGTGGCGGCGTCGGCGCGCGGGTGGCCGGCGGCACCACTGGCACCGGCGGCTTCGGGTCCGCCGCGGTCGGCAGCGGGCCGAACTTCGTCAGGTTCGGCTCCGCCGTCGTCGGCGGGAGGGCACCCTTGGTGGTCGGGATGTCGAGGTTCGGCGGCGGCAGGTCGAACCCGCTCGCGGGCCGTACCCCTTCGGCACCCGCCATGACCGGCGTGGTCAGGCGGCCCTTGTTGCCGGCCTGCGGGTTCTGCAGGTAGCCCGGGGGCGTGGGCAGTACGCCGCCCGCCTGTTGAACGGCGCCCTGCTTCGGCGTGTAGCCGCCGGGCGGGGCCGCGGTGGGCGACCATTCGGCGTAGGGCCGGACCGTGGTGGCCGGCAGCGGACTGCCGGCGGGGTTCAGCTTGCCGGGCTGCGGCGGCTGGGCGGCGACCGTCCCGAAGGCGGCCAGCCCGACCGCGGCGGCCGACACCGCTGCCTTGAAAAGGGTTCGAGAACGCACGGCCTGGTCCCCCTGGGCAAAAAAGTCCCTGTCCCCCGACCACCGCGTCAGCCCGCGGCCGGCGTGTC
>JBGAQM010000249.1:0-9604 GCA_044220735.1 Urbifossiella sp.
ACCGCCGACGAGCGCGTCGAGTTGCCGCGCCTGCTGGTCGAGGCGGCGGCCGGGCGCGGGCCGGTCTTCGCAGCCGTCGGCGCGGAAGGGACGAAGCAGGCGGTCGCGTTCGCGGCCGCGGCCGAGCGGGTCGGCTGCGACGCGGTGATGGCCGTGCCGCCGCTGTCGGCACGGCCGGGGGTCGAACACCTCACCGACTACTTCCGCGCCATCGCCGACGCGATTCGCGTTCCGGTGATCGTGCAGGACGCATCCGGGTACGTCGGGCAGGCGATCCCGATGGGCGTGTACGTGAAGCTCCTCGATCGCTACGGGCCGGACAAGATTCTCTTTAAGCCGGAAGCCGCGCCGAACGGGCCGAACATCTCCGCGCTGCGCGACGCGACCGGCGGCGCCGCCCGCATCTTCGAGGGCTCCGGCGGCGTGTTCCTCATCGACAGTTTTCGCCGCGGCATCGCCGGCACAATGCCGGGAATGGACCTGCTCGACGGCGTCGTCGCCGTGTGGCAGGCGCTCAGGAGGGGCGACGAGGACGCGGCGTACCGGGCGTACTTCCCGGTCTGCGCGATCGTGAGCCTGCAATTGCAAGCGGGGCTCGACGGGTTCCTGGCCGTGGAGAAGTACCTGATGGCGAAGCGCGGCCTGTTCCCGTCCGCGCGCCGCCGCGGCCCCTACGGCTGGGACCTCGACCCCGAGACCGCCGCGGAAGTGGACCGGCTGTTCGACCGGATGCGAGCCGCGATCGGGTCGTCCTGATGCGCTACACCCTGCTCGCGTTCCTCTGTCTGGTCACGCTCGTCGCCTACCTCCAGCGGTCGGCGCTCGGCGTGCCGTCGAAGGCGATCGAGGGCGAACTCGGGCTGACGCCGCAGGCGATGGGCTTCGTCTGGCTGGCGTGGTACGCCGGGTACGCGGTCTTCCAGATCCCCGCCGGGTGGGTCGCGGACCGGCTCGGCAGCAAACCGGCGCTCGTCATCTTCACCGTCGCGTGGTCCGCGCTCACGGCCGTGGTCGGGCTGGCGTCCGGGTTCGTCGGCCTGGCGCTGCTGTGGGGGCTCATGGGGGCGGCGCAGGCGGGCATCTTCCCCTGCGCGACCAAGGCGATCGGGGCGACATTCCCCAAGACCGAGCAGGGCTTCGCGTCCGGGATGCTGGCGTGCTTCATGGCCGGCGGGGCCGCGCTGTCGCAGGAGGTGACCGGCCGACTGTTCGGCCCGCTGACGTGGCAGACCGTGCTCGCGCTCTACGCCGTGCCGGGGCTGGTGTGGGCGCTGCTGTTCGCCGTGGCCGTCCCCAGGCCCGACGCGCCGCGGCCGACCACCCCCACCCGCGAGCCGTTCGACTGGACGCTCCTGGTCGCCGACCGCGACATGGTGTTGCTCTGCCTCCAGCAGTTGCAACGCGCCGGGGCGACGGCCCTGTTCTTCACCTGGTTCCCGCGCTTCCTCCAGGAGACGAAGGGCCTGACGCCGGCGGAATCCGGCAGCCTGGCGACGTGGCCGTTGCTGGCGGGGATCGTCGGCGCCCTCCTCGGCGGTTCGGCCTCGGACTGGCTCCTGCGGCGGACCGGCCGCGAGCGGCTCGGCCGGTGTGGCATCTCGGCCGTGGGGATGATCGTCGCCGCCGTCGTCTCCGTGTCGGCGTACTACACGACGACGGCGGGCGAGGTCGTGTTGCTCGTCAGCGTGGCGGCGTTCTGTGCCTACGTGGCGGGGCCGCCGGCCTACGCGGTCGCCCTCTCGATGGGCGGCACCCGCGTCGCCGTGGTCTTCGCCACGATGAACATGGCCGGGAACGTCGGGGCCGGGCTGTTCCCGTTCGCCGTCGGCCAACTCGTCGGCGCGACCGGCAACTGGAACCACGTCATCCTGCTGTTCGCCGGGATGTTCGCCGGGGCCGGGGTGTGCTGGGTCTTCCTGAATCCCACACGGACGCTGTACGAGGAGCCGACGTGACCACCCGCGTGACCACCCCGCAGACGCGCGGCTCGGCGGCGTTCGCGCGGGCCGACATCACCCCGCCGGCCGGCATCTACCACCGCATGTGGGGCGCCGCGCTGCACGAGCAGGCGACCGGCGTCCACCGCCCACTCACCGCCACGGCCATGCTCGTCGAAGCGGCCGACGAGTCGGGCCGACTCCTCGTCGTCGGCATCGACCACTGCCTGCTCGAAGCGGTGGAGGCCGAGCGAATTCGGGCGGCCGTCGCGGCGGGCGCGGGCATCGATCCTGGGCACGTTCACCTCGCACTCAGCCACACACACGGCTCGGCGTGGCTGTCGCGGTCACGGGCGCATCTCCCCGGCGGCGACCTCATCGGCCCGTACCTCGACCGCGTCGCGGGCGTCTGCGGCGAGCTGGCCGGCGAGGTGAAGGCGAAGCTCGCACCGGCGACGATCGTGTACGGCACCGCGAAGTGCGACCTCGCCCGCCACCGCGACCACTGGGACGCCGCGACGCAGCAGATCGTGTGCGGCTTCAACCCCGCCGGCCCCGCGGACGACACCGTCACCGTCGCTCGCGTGGTGAGTGACGCCGGGGTAACACTCGGGACGGTGGTGAACTACGCCTGCCACCCGACGACGCTGGCGTGGCAGAACACGCTGGTCAGCCCCGACTACGTGGGGGCGATGCGCGAGGTCGTCGAGCGCGAAACGTCGGCCCCGTGCCTGTTCCTGCAAGGCGCGTCCGGCGACCTGGGGCCGAAGGACGGGTACGTCGGCGACACCGCGGTCGCCGACCGCAACGGCCGTCAGCTCGGGTTCGCGGCGCTGTCCGGCCTGGAGGCGCTGCCGCCGCCGGGCACCGCGTTCGTGTACACCGGCCCGGTGGTGTCCGGCGCCACGCTCGGCACGTGGGCGCACCGCCCGCAGACCGGCGCAGAACTCGACCGCTACGAGGGCTTCGCCGGCCGGCGGTTCACGACTCCCCTGCCCTACCGCGCCGACCTACCGACGCCGGCGGGAACGGAGGGCGAGCTGCGAAGGTGGCAGGGCGAGGAGGACGCGGCCCGCGCCGCCGGGGACGCCGGCCGCGTCCGCGACGCCCACGCCCACGTCGAGCGGATGACGCGGCAACTGTCTCGCCTCGCGGGCCTGCCCGAAGGGACGACGTACCCGTTGCCCCTCGGCGTGTGGCGGCTCGGGGACGCGCTGTGGGTGTTCAGCGCGGGCGAACTCTACCAGTCGTTCCAGCTCGAACTTCGCCGACGCTTCCCGCAGGTGGCTGTGATCGTTGCGACGGTCAGCGACGACTGGCAGCCGGGCTACCTGCCGCCGACCACGGCGTACGGGTACGGCATCTACCAGGAGGTGATCGCGGCCGTCGCACCGGGGAGTTTGGAGACGCTGCTGGAAGTGGTGACCCGCGAGTGCCGCGGGCTGCTCGGCGTTCACCCGGCCGACGACACCGTCACACGCTCGCCGTAGGCCGCCCGGAGATTCGCGGGCGTGAACGCCTCGGCCACCGGCCCCGACGCCACCACGCGAACGTTCAGCAGCGTCACCCAGTCGAAGTACTCGGGCACAGTGTTCAGGTCGTGGTGGACCACCACCACCGTCCGGCCGCGCGACCGCAGGTCGCGCAGGATGCCGACGATCGACCGCTCCGTCACCGCATCCACGCCCTGGAACGGCTCGTCCATCAGGTACACCGGCGCGTCCTGCACCAGCGCCCGCGCGAGAAACACGCGCTGCTGCTGACCCCCGGACAGCTGACTGATCTGGCGGCCGGCGAACCCCGCCATGCCGACCCGCTCCAGGGCGTCGGTCGCGTCCGCCCGTTCCTTCCGCCCCGGCCGGCGGAACCAGCCGAGGCGGCCGTAAGTGCCCATCGTCACCACGTCGAGCACGGTCGTGGGGAAGTCCCAGTCCACGGTGCCGCGCTGCGGCACGTAGGCGACCAGGCGGTCGCGCGCGGCGTACGGCTTCCCCTGCACCAGCACGCGGCCGGCGACCGGCTTCAGCAGCCCGAGCATGGAGCGAATGAGGGTCGTCTTGCCGGCCCCGTTCGGCCCGACCACGCCCATCAGCACACCGGCCGGCACCGTCAGGTCGATGTCCCACAGCACCGGCTTCTCGCCGTAGGCCACTGTGAGGTCGTGGATGTCGATCGCGGGCGTGGACGACGGCAGAGCACCGGCCCGTGTCACCGGGCGGGCGGCGTCGGGCGTTTCCGTCATCCGCGCGACCATACGTCCCCTACTTCCCGAGAGCATCGACGATCACCGTCACGTTGTGCCGCACCATGCCGGTGTACGTCGCACCCGGCGTGCCGGGGGCGCCGAGTGCGTCCGAGTACAGGGCGTCGTCACCGCCGATCAGCCGCACCGTGTGGCCGTATTTCGCCCGCGTCGCGTCGAGCACGGCGCGGAGCCCCTTGTCCTCGATCGACGTCTCCGTGAACACCGCCGGGATCCGGTTCGAGCCCAGGAAGTCGGCGAGCTGGTCGAGGTCCTTGGTGCCGACCTCGCTTGCCGTGCTCACGCCCTGCAAGCCCCGCACGTCGATGTCGTACGCCCGCCCGAAGTAGCCGAAGGCGTCGTGCCCCGTCACCAGGACGCGGCGCTCCTTCGGCAACTTTCCGACCGCCGCCCGCACCTCGCCGTCGAGGGCGGTGAGTTCCTTGCGGTACGCCTCCGCGTTCGCGGCGTACCCCGCGGCCCCGTCCGGGTCGAGCTTCGACAGCTCCGCCTGTACCGGGCCGATCGTGCCGGCCCAGAGCTTCACGTCGAACCAGACGTGCGGGTCGTGTTCGCCGCCGTCGGTGTCGGCGGCGCGGAGCTGGTCGTGGGGCAGGTCGCGGGTGACGGCGAAGGCGCGGAAGCGGCGGCGCGACTTCTCGAAGGTGTCCGTCATCTTCCCTTCGAGGTGCAGGCCGTTGAAGAAGACGAGGTGCGCCCCCTCCAGTTTGGCCCTGTCGCCGGCCGTCGGGATGTAGCGGTGCGGGTCCACCCCCGGCCCCATCAGCACGTCCACGTTCACCCGGTCGCCACCGACACGCTTGACCAGGTCAGTGACGATTGTGGTAGTACACACGACCTTGACCGGCGGCCCCTTGAACTCAGGGGGGCCACCGCCGCCGCAACCGACGAGAAGTCCGCAGATGGAGAGTAGCAGCAACATCCAGCGGGCGGCGAACATCGGAGCTCACACAGAATGCGAAGCACGGACTAACCAACACCATTAGTCTAGCCGAACAAATGGCCAAAGGCAAGCCGTGACTGCTGCTTGCGGTAAGGATGTGGGTCTCACGCTCTTTCGTCTGGCGGACTCAATGCGTATTGCGACCCCCCCTCACCCTCGGGCGGACACGATGGATTCGGCCCGATTTTTGAGCGACGCCCCAGGGCTAATACCCGCCCACGGCGACGTGGTGTGAATACACTTCCGGGGTGCCGGATTCCCACCCCCGACCGCGGCGGTCCATGAACGTACTGGTGATCGGCAAGGGCGGCCGCGAGCACGCCCTCGTCTGGAAGCTGAAGCAATCGCCGCGGCTCGGCAAGCTGTTCTGCGCCCCCGGCAACGCCGGCACCGCCCGCGACGGGGCCGTGAGCGTCGCCATCGACCACACCGAGACGGACAAGTTGAACCGCTTCTGCGCCAAGGAGCAGATCGGCCTCGTCGTCATCGGCCCCGAAGACCCCCTCGCCGCCGGCCTGGCCGACTTCCTGCGCGAGAAGGGCTACCGGGTGTTCGGCCCGTCGAAGGAGGCGGCGCGGGTCGAGGGGAGCAAGGTGTTCGCCAAGGAACTGATGCGCCACGCCGACGTGCCGACCGCCGACTTCCGGGTCTTCGACCACCCCGACCCGGCCCGCGCCTACGTGCAGAGCCGCGACTACCCCGTCGTGGTGAAGGCCGACGGGCTCGCCGCCGGCAAGGGTGTGGTGGTGTGCAAGGACACGCTGGAGGCGCAAAAGGCCGTCGAGCGGATCATGGTGCGCGACGAGTTCGGCCGCACCGCTGGCCGGCGGATCGTGGTCGAAAAGCGGCTCGACGGCGAGGAGGTGAGCGTGCTGGCGCTGGTGAGCGGCCGGACGATTCTGCCGCTGCCGCCGTGCCAGGATCACAAGGCGGTCCACGACGGCGACAAGGGGCCGAACACCGGCGGCATGGGCGCCTACTGCCCCGCCCCGATCGGCACCCCGGAGTTGCTGAAGGAGTTGGAAGACCGCGTGTTCGTGCCGACCGTCCACGCCATGAAGCGCGGCCGCTTCCCGTTCCAGGGCGTGCTGTACGCCGGCATCATGATGACGAACCAGGGCGTGCGGGTGCTGGAGTTCAACGCCCGCTTCGGCGACCCCGAAACGCAACCGCTGCTGATGCGGCTCAAGACCGACATCCTCGACCTGCTCGAAGCCGTGGCCGACGAACGACTCGACCAGTTCGACGGCAAGATCGAGTGGGACCCGCGGCCGACGGTGTGTGTGGTGCTCTGCTCGGGCGGCTACCCCGGAAAGTACGACACGAACAAGGCGATCAACGGGATCGACGCCGCGGACGCGCTGCCGGGTGTGAAGGTGTTCCACGCCGGCACGAAGCTCGACGACAAGGGCCGCGTCCTGACAGACGGCGGCCGCGTACTCGGCGTTACGGCGTTGGGCGACGACCTGGCCGCGGCGAAGGCGAGAGCCTACGAGGCGGTAAAGCTCATCAGCTTCCCGGGGATGCACTACCGCACGGACATCGCCGACAAGGCGCTGCGTAAGAAGTGAGCGTACGCCCAGCGATTCCCGCACCCAATCCGGTCCAGTCACCCTCGAATAGCGTGTGAGGGCGGGGCCGCCGGTCCGGTATCCCCTCCCGAGGGGGTACACCGATGTTCGGCTCGCTCAGGCTCGGCAAGTTCTTCGGCATCGACACGTACGTCCACGGGACCTTCTGGCTGCTCCCGCTGTTCGTGTTCGTAAGCGGCGCCGCCGCCGGCGACCCGACCGCGGCCGTGGGTGAGGTGCTGTTCCTGTTCGCGCTGTTCGGCTGCGTTGCCCTCCACGAGGTCGGCCACGCCCTCGCCGCGCGGTATTATGGCGTCCGCACCCGCGACATCACGCTGTACCCGATGGGCGGCGTCGCCAGCCTCCAGCGGATGCCCGAGAAGCCGGGGCAGGAGGTCGTCATCGCCCTCGCCGGGCCGGCGGTGAACGTCGTGATTGCGGCCGGCATCTTTGTCGGCCTGCTCGGCGGGGTCGCGGCCTTCCCGAACTCGTGGGACTTCTCGGCCGCCGACCCGCTCGACGGGTTCGTAACTCGGCTGATGGTTGCGAACGTCTTCCTGGTGCTGTTCAACCTCATTCCGGCGTTCCCGATGGACGGCGGGCGTGTGCTCCGGGCGGTGCTCGCGACGGCGGTGAGCCGCCTCGACGCGACCCGGGCCGCGGTCGGCGTCGGCAGCGTGCTCGCGATCGGCGGCGGCGTGTACGGGTTGCTGACCGGGCAGTTCATGCTGGTGTTCGTGGCCGTGATGGTGTTCCTGCTCGGGCACGCCGAGTTGGCCGCCGTGCGGGCCGAGGCGACTCGACGGCGGTGGCGCGAACTCGACGACGGGGACAACGGGGTCAGGGTGCTCGACGTGCGGCCGCACGGGTCGTTCAGCGGATGGGTGTGGGACGCCCGCCGCCGGGCGTGGGTAGAATGGCGAAACGGCGAAGCGATCCGCGAAGTGTTCGACTGACGCTCCGAGTAACCCGAACCCGTTGCTGAACAACGGGTTCGGCCTGCAATCGTGATTCTCTCACCAATCAATCTAACTACGTGACATGTTTCCGCGACCCGGTGGGTGGGTCGGCCGAAACAAGAATCCCGGCCGAACTGTCGCCTCAAGTCGCTTTTCGTGTTTGACTTCGCGCGGGGCGTGGGGGTCGAATCACCTTCAACTTCGCATAACCGGCACGCCGATATAATCGTTACGGTCCGCACCGCCGCCCCGGTCGGGAAGCCGACTCCCCGCCCCCGGTGGATGATGTCCGCGGCAGCCCCACTCGCCCCGCCGAAGCCGCCCGACCCGGACGTCCTCCCGGTCTCCGGCCCGCTCGCGACCGCGCTCGTCGGCCTCGGCGACTGGACGCTGTTCTCGCTACGAGCACTCTCGGGGATGTTCCGCCGCTCGTTCAGCGGCCGCGAGTGGCTCCGCGTGGCCGTCGATATTGGCCTGAACAGCCTGTCCGTCGTGATCGTCACCGGCCTGTTTATCGGCATGGTGCTGGCGGTGCAGACGTACAACCAGTTCCACACCGTCGGGCTCGAAACATCACTCGGGGCGGTGATCCACCTGTCGGTCGTGCGCGAACTCGGCCCGGTGCTGTCGTCGGTGATGCTGGCCGGCCGCGTCGGCGGGGCGATGGCCGCGGAGTTGGCGACGATGCGCGTCAGCGAGCAGATCGACGCACTCGCCTGCCTCGGCGTCGATCCGGTGAAGCACCTCGTCGCCCCGCGGTTCCTCGCCTGCCTGCTGATGATCCCGATGCTGACGGTGTTCGTGGACGTGGCCGGGCTTGTGGGTTGCACCATCATCTGCCTCCACGTGTACGGCATCGACACCCACCACTACTGGGAGCATTCGCGCAACTACGTCGGCGTGTGGGACGTCTTCGTCGGCGTGGCGAAGGCGTTCGTGCTCGGCGGGGTGATGGCCCTGATCGCGTGCCACCGGGGGTTCCACAGCAAGCCCGGGGCGGCGGGCGTCGGCCGGGCCGCGACGCAGGCGTTCGTGTTCTCCTTCGTGTCGATCATCGTCCTCGACTTCGTCCTGTCGATGTCCGCCAACAGCGTCCACGACGCCGTCTGGCCGGACGCCAAGTCGAAGGTGATGTGACATGCCCGACCCGCTCATCCGACTCCGCGGCGTGTCCGTCCGATTCGGCCGCCAGGAGGTACTGCGGAACCTCCACCTCGACGTCGAACCGCACCAGACCGTGTGCCTGATCGGTGAGAGTGGTTGCGGCAAGACGGTGACGCTGAAGCTCGTGGTCGGCCTCCTGAAGCCGACCGCGGGTGACGTGTGGTTCGAGGGCCGGCGCGTGTCCGACCTCGGCGAAACCGAGCTGACGAAGATGCGGCTGCGGATGGGCTTCCTGTTTCAGCAGGCCGCCCTGTTTGACAGCCTGACGGTGTTCGAGAACGTGGCCTTCGGCCTCCGCGCGAAGGGCGGCGTCACCGACGACGAGGTCCGCGCCCGGGTGCGCGACCGGCTGACGGAGGTCGGGCTGTCCGCGGCGGCGGAACAGAAAATGCCAGCGGAACTCTCCGGCGGTATGCGGAAGCGTGTCGGCCTCGCCCGGGCGCTGGCCCTCGACCCCGACGTGATGCTCTACGACGAACCGACTACCGGCCTCGACCCGATCATGACCGACGTGATTAACCAACTCATCGTTCGCACGCGCGCCCGCCGGCCGGTGACAAGCATCGTGGTGACGCACGAGTTGAGAACGGTCTACAAGGTCGCCGACCGCGTCGTGATGCTCGAACCTGTCGTACGCCTGACCGGGGACGAGCCGCAGGTACTGTACGACGGCCCCCCGGCCGGGCTGGCGACCGCACCGGACCCGCGGGTCCGTGAGTTCGTCGAGGGCGACGCCGCCCGCCGGGTCGGAGCCGAAGACTAGAGGG
>JBGAQM010000250.1:0-10360 GCA_044220735.1 Urbifossiella sp.
GCCCAGCGCTAAGCCGCAAGCGGCAACTCAACTTGCCGGCAGCATCCCGTGTCGTGTCAGCGCCGCCGCAAGTTCCCGCGCCGTGCGCTCCCAGGTGAACCCCGCCGCCCGCGCCGCGGCACGCTCGCCGATCTCCGCTGCACGCCCGAGGTCCGCCGCGACCCCGCGCATCCGCTCGATCACGTCACCGTCACGCACGTCGGCCCAGCGGCCGGCGTACACCGCGTTCCGCGCCTCCACCAGCCGGTGCGGCAACTCGTAGCCGACCGACCCGTCGAAGAACGCCCCGACGCCGCCGAACGCCGCCGACACCAGCGGCCGGCCGCACGCCATCGCTTCCAGCAGGTGCAGCCCAAAACCCTCGCCGTGCGACAGGTTCACGAACGCCGTCAGCCCGTGGTACCACGCCGCCAGCTCGACGGTGTTCAACGTGTGTCGCGTCACCTCGACGCGCGGGTCGCCGTGCGTGTCCACCGGCGGCGACGCGGGCGTGATCTTCACGCACAGCCGCACGTCGGCGCCCGCCGGGAAGGCGCGGACGAACACGTCGATGACGCGCTGCACGTTCTTCCGCAGGCCGCCCTCGTCGAGCGCGCCGGCGGTGCCGAACACCACGCCGGGGGCCGGCGGAGCGGGTGCGAACGCCGCCGGGTCGTACCCCAGCGGCACCACCTCGACCGGCACCCGCACCCCGTTCGCGCGGAAGCAGTCGGCGCCCCATTCGCTGGGCACCACGACCAGCCGGCAGCGGTTGAGCGCTGCCACGGCTCCCGGCGGGAGGGTGTCCGTCTCCCACATGGTGAGCGCTGCCGAGCGCGCACACGGGTCGAAGCGGTTGAGCAGGTGCGGCGGCGCCGCGATCAGCCGCGGCGCGTCGGGGACACCCTCCGGCAACGGGAGTAGTGACAGGACGGCGGTCGGGTCGCGGAGGACGTTGACGCCGCGGGCGAGGAGGCCGCGCGCGACTTCGAGGACGACGTGGTCGTAGCCGCCGGGCTTCAGCGCGATGCCGGCGAGGGCCAGCGGCGGGCCGGCCGCCTGGGGGATGGCGGCGGGGCGCTCGCTCAGGAGCTTCGCCGCGAACGCGCGGATGTGGCCGCGGGCGAGGAGCCGGCCGCCGCGGACCAGCGCCGGCCACACCGCCCCGACGGTCCGCACCGCCCGCAGCTTCCGCCGCACCGCCCGCACCACGCCCATGCCGGCCCCCTGCGAGGACGCGACAGGGTGCGGCAACCCGCCACGGCTGTCAAGGCGAAGCCGATTCGGCCGGCCGGCCGAACCCGTCGTCGGCGAGGAGCGCGAGCACCCCCCAAAAGCCGCACACCGCGCCGGGGATGCAGCACAGGTGGGGCACGTTCAGCGCCGCGGCGATACAGCCGAGCTGCGCCAGCCGGTAGTTCCGCCGCCGCACCAGGCTCACGCCGCCGGCCGCGCTCAGCGCCGCCAGCGCCATCGACGCCGGCCACACCCACCGGAGCTTCGGCGCCAGCTCGGCCGCGGCCCGGTCGTTCTCCGCCTCGTCGTCGCCGTCCGCGGCCGGCGGCGCGAGGCCCATCGCCCGCATGCTCTCCAGCCGCTCCTTCACCCACTCCGTGCCGGCGTCCGGGCCGAGGAACTTGGTGAAGACCATCCCGTTCGCCACGAACGACACGACCCCGACGAGCACCAGCCCGGCGCCGGCGAACTTGAGCATCAGCCGGTTGCGCTTCGGCGACGGGCCGCGCACGCGCGCGGGCGCCTGGACCAGCGTCGGCTCGGTCAGCCGGCCGTCCACGCGGACGGGGGCGGTGAACGTCGCCTTGCACTCGGGGCACTGCACCGTCTGCCCGAGCCAGTCGGTCGGCACCCGCACGGTGTGCCGGCAGGCCGGGCAGGCGATCACTTCGGTCGGCGTCATGCAGGTGACGGGGGTCCAGAGGGATGGGTGAAGGAGTGTTGCCGCTCGCGGCTTCGCGTCGGGAGCTTTCAGGTCCTTCTCCAGCGGCACCTGGCACAGGTGCTGCACCGGGTCCTGGCGGCGCGGCATCAGCAGCTTCGCCGCCAGCGCCGTCCAGCCGGTCTGGTGGTTCGCGCCCAGGCCGCTGCCGTCGTCGCCGTGGAAGTACTCGTAGAACAGGACGTGGTCGCGCCAGTGCGGGTCGCGGTATTTCGGGTGCCGCCCGAACGCCGGCCGCCCGCCGTCCGCGCCCTTCAGGAACAGCCCGCTCAGCCGGCCCGACAGGTCGTCGGCCACTTCTTCGAGACTCGCCTTCTTCCCGGAGCCGACCGGGTGCTCGACCTGGAAGTCCGGGCCGTAGTAGTGGTGGAACTTCTGCAGGCTCTCGATCAGCAGGTAGTTCACCGGGAACCACACCGGGCCGCGCCAGTTCGAGTTGCCGCCGAACAGCCACGAGTCGGAGTCGCCCGGCACGTACTTCACGCCGAGCGTGTCGCCGTTGAGCGTGAAGTTGTACGGGTGGTCCTGGTGGTACTTCGACAGCGCCCGCACCCCGTACGGCGACAGGAACTCGGCCGGGTCCAGCATCCGCTTCAACAGCTTCTTCATGCGGCTGCCGCGCAGCAGGCTCAGCAGCCGCCGCTCGCCGACGCCGGCCTCGTTCCAGCGCGACACGAGCGCCGCCAGGTCCGGGCGCTGGTTCAGGAACCAGTCCATGCGGCGGGTAAAGTCGGGGAGCCGCTTCATCGTGTCGGGTTCGAGCGTCTCGACGGCGAACAGCGGGATGAGCCCGACCATCGACCGCACCCGCAGCGTCACCGGCGGGTGGTTGTCGCAGTGGAGCTGGTCGTAGTAGAAGCCGTCGGCGTCGTCCCACAGGCCGAGCCCGCGGCCGCCGAAGTCGGCCATCGCCTCGGCGATGTGGAGGAAGTGCTCGAAGAACTTGCTCGCCAGGTCCTCGTACACCTTGTTGTGCAGCGCCAGCTCCAGCGCCATCCGCAGCATGTTCAGCGAAAACATCGCCATCCACGCGGTGCCGTCGGCCTGGTTGATGTACCCGCCGGTCGGCAGCGGCTTGCTCCGGTCGAACACGCCGATGTTGTCCAGCCCCAGGAACCCGCCCTGGAACAGGTTCCGCCCCTGCGCGTCCTTCCGGTTCACCCACCAGGTGAAGTTCAGCAGCAGCTTGTGGAACACGCGCTCCAGGAAGGCGATGTCGCCGCCGTCGCCGCGGCGCTTGCGGTCGATCTGGAACACGCGCCACGTCGCCCACGCGTGCACGGGCGGGTTCACGTCCGAGAAGTTCCACTCGTAGGCCGGCAGCTGGCCGTTCGGGTGCATGTACCACTCGCGCGTGAGCAGCACGAGCTGGTTCTTGGCGAACTCCGCGTCCACGAGCGCCAGCGGGATGCAGTGGAACGCCAGGTCCCACGCCGCGTACCACGGGTACTCCCACTTGTCCGGCATCGAGATGACGTCGTCGTTGTACAGGTGCTCCCAGTCGCCGTTGCGCACCTTGCCGCGGCCGGGCGGCGGCTTCGGCGGGCGGGCGTCGCCGCGCTCCCACGTCGTCACGTCGTAGGCGTAGAACTGCTTCGTCCACAGCAGCCCGGCGAAGGCCTGCCGCTGCACCAGCCGGGCGTCCGGGTCGTCGAGCCCCTCCTGCAACTCGGCGTAGTACTCGTCCGCTTCCTGCTTCCGCGCCGCGAACACGGCGTCGTAGTCGGCGAACGGGTCGGCGATGGCCTGACCGGGCATGTCGGGCGCCAGGAGGAGCCGGGCGCGGACCGTCACCGACTTCCCGGCGGGCACGGTGAACCGGTACCACCCGCCGACCTTCGTGCCAACGCCCATTGGGTTCACGGCCTTCACGTCGCCGTGGACGACCCGCTCGTGGAAGGCGTCCTTGAAGTGGCCGGCGTCGGCCGAGCCGAACAGCAGCGGCGTGTTCGTCTCGTTCTCCGTGAACAGCAGGTCGGGCGCGCCGTCGAAGTGGAGGCGGAAGTCGAGCCAGCTCGGGTGGTCGAGGTGCGCCGCGGCCGGGCCGCACCGGCTGACGCGCGGCTTCGGGGCGCCGTCGGCCCAGCTCCAGGTGTTGCGGTACCACGCCTGCGGGACCAGGTGCAACTCGGCGGCGTCCGGCCCGCGGTTGTGCGCCGTCACCGTCATCAGCAGGTCCATCGGCGCCGCCTTCGCGTACTCGACCTCCACGTCGAAGTAGCGGTCCTCGTCGAAGACGCCGGTGTCGACGAGTTCGTACTCGGGCTGCTGGCGGGTGCGGCGGCGGGCCTCGCCGAGGAGGAGGCTGTACGGGAACTCGCCCTGCGGGTAGCGGTACAGGAACCGCATGTACGAGTGGGTCGGCGTGCTGTCGAGGTAGTGGTACTGCTCCTTCACGTCCTCGCCGTGGTTCCCCTGCTCGTTGGTCAGGCCGAACAGCCGCTCCTTGAGGAACGGGTCGTTGCCGTTCCACAGGGCGAGCGACAGGCAGAGCCGCTGGCGGTCGTCGGACACGCCGGCGAGGCCGTCCTCGCCCCACCGGTAGGCGCGGCTGCGGGCGTGGTCGTGGGGGAAGTAGTCCCACGCGTCGCCGCGCGGCGAGTAGTCCTCGCGCACGGTGCCCCACTGGCGTTCCGACAGGTACGGCCCCCACTTCTTCCACCAGGCCGTCTTCTGGTCGGCCTCGGTCAGACGGGCGCGTTCGGGATTCATCCACTCCCCCCGGCACGACGGTGTGTTCACGATGGTAGGCGGCCGGCCGGATGTGCCAAGTTCCGGCCCCACGTTTCGCCCGGGTGGGGCGTGACACCGGCGTGTCAATCGGCCCCCGACCGGCCCCGTCGGGCGGTTTCTGAATTAAGGTTGTCACGCCGTCCCGGTATCTACCGGTAACGGAAACTCTCCCCGGGGGCGAATTCGATGACGCGGCGGTGGGTGCTGACGACGGCGGCGGCGGCGGGCGTACTCGGCCTCGGGGTGGTCGCTGCGCAGGTCCGGTGTGCGGCCGGCGCCCGGGAGGTCCTTCGGGCGCAGGAGGCGTTCACGACCCGGCTCGACGCCGACCGGCTCACCACCCTCGACCGGTCGGAGTACCAGCGGCATCTGGTCGACGAACTGATCCGCGGCCGGGTCACGCTGTCCGCGGCTGCCGACTGGCTGGCGGAGGCGAACGAGACCCGGCCGGGCTGGGACCGCGGGCTCGACACCCAGCTCTCGCACCTGCCCGACCGGCGGACCCGCGCCGCCAAGGTTCTCGTCGCGTCGGTCGTGGTCGAGGCGGAGGCCGACCCGGCCCGGGCCGAGGGGGCCGTCGGCCGCGTGACGGCGGAGTACGAGGACATGATCGACGGCCCGGCCGGTTGACCCCTCGGTGCGCCGCGGGCACAATGGCCGGCACCTCCCGGAGCCGCGCCATGACCCGCGCCCTCGCCGCCGCCGCGCTCCTCCTGGCCGCCGCGACCCGCGCCGACGCCCGCCCGCCGAACGTCGTCCTGATTCTGGCCGACGACTTCGGGTACGAGTGCGTCCGCGCCAACGGCGGCACGTCGTACCGCACCCCGCACCTCGACGCCCTCGCCGCCGGCGGCGTCCGGTTCACCCACGCCTACGCCACGCCGCTCTGCACGCCGAGCCGGGTGCAGCTGATGACCGGCCGGTACAACTTCCGCAACTACGTCCGGTTCGGCCAGTTCCCGTTCGGCGAGCGCACGTTCGCGCAGGCGCTGAAGGAGGCGGGCTACGCCACGTTCGTCGCCGGCAAGTGGCAGCTCGCCGGCGGGTTCGACGGCCCCGGCCGGGTCGGGTTCGACGAGTACTGCCTGTGGCAGCTGTTCGCGGAGAACATGGGGTCGCGGTACGCCGGCCCGCGGCTCCACGCCGCCGGCCGGCTGCTGCCGAACCTGGGGAACCGCTACGGCGAGGACGTGTTCCGCGAGCACGCCGAGGCGTTCGCGCTGAAGAACAAGGACCGACCGTTCCTCGTCTACTGGCCGATGGCGCTGACGCACGCCCCGTTCGAGCCGACGCCGGACAGCCGCCCCGGGACGACCGCCGGGCCGGCCACCTTCCCCGACATGGTCGCGTATCTCGACAAGAGCGTCGGCGCGTTCGTCGCGTTCCTGGAGAAGCACGGGCTGCGCGAGAACACGCTGATCGTGTTTACCGGCGACAACGGCACCGGCCGGCCGATCACGTCCACGCTCGACGGCCGCCCGATCCGCGGCGACAAGGGGCACACGACGACGGCCGGCACGCACGTCCCGCTGATCGTGAGCGGGCCGGGCGCGGCGAAGGGGCGCGTCTGCTCCGACCTGATCGACTTCACCGACGTCTTCCCGACGCTGGCCGCGGCCGCCGAGGCGCGGCCGCCCGCGGGGCTGGACGGCCGGAGTTTCCTGCCGCAGATTCGGGGCGAGGCGGGGGCGCCGCGCGAGTGGGTGTTCGGCCACTACGAGCCGCGGCACACCGGGTTCGAGGGCGTGAAGGTGCGCTACGCCCACGACCGCCGCCACAAGCTCTACCACGACGGCCGCCTGTTCGACACGACCGCCGACCCGCTCGAACAGGCCGCGCTCGCGGCAGACGCGGCGCCGGCGGCGCGGCGGGCGCTGCAGGCCGTGCTCGACCGCTACGAGCGCGAGCACCCGATCGGGAAGTGACGGGCCGCCGCCACGCCTCAGACATTTCTCACGGCAACTCCCGCCGCGCCGTCCCGTTTCTGGGTGTGGACCCGGACGACGGGAGGGGGCACGATGTACCGAACGTGGGTGGCGGTGGCGGTGGCCGCGGGGGTGATCGCCCCGGCGGTGGTCGCCGAGGTCGTGGCCGCGAACGAGTACGGGCGAATCCTGCGCGAGGAGACCGCCGTCACGGCCCGACTCGACGACGACATCCGGGCGTCGTGCGAGCGGTCGGACTACCAGCAGCACCTGGCGTCGGAGGTGGCGGCCGGGCGGCTCCCCCTCGCGGCCGCGGCCCGCCTCCTTCTCGACGCCAACCGCGACCGCCCGCTCTGGGAGGCGGGGCTCGACAAGGCGTACCCGGAACTCCCGGACCGCCTCGCGCGGATCGCCCGCGTCCTCCTCACGTCGATCGACGACGAGTCCGCCGCGGTGCGGGCGTGGGCCGAGTTCGACGCCATGCTCGCCGGCGGGCCGTAGCCCCTGGCCCGCGGCCGGGCCCGGGCGCACAATGGGCGGCACCTCCCGGAGCCTTTCCATGCCCCGCCTCCTCGCCGCCGCCGCGCTGCTCGCGCTCGCCGGCCCCACCGCCGCGCAGCCGGCGAAGCCGAACGTCCTCCTCGTGCTGTCCGACGACCACAGCGCCGCGCACGTCGGCTGCTACGGCAACAAGGAGATCCGCACCCCCAGCCTCGACGCGCTCGCGAAGGCCGGCACGCGGTTCGACCGGTACTACGTCGGCACCCCGCAGTGCGTGCCGTCCCGTGCCACGATCATGACCGGGCGGTCGGCGATCGCGGTGCAGAACACCCGCTTCTCGGCCCCGCTCGCCGCCGAGTACGCCACCTTCCCCGAACTGCTGCGGCGCGCCGGCTACTTCGCCGGCGTCGCCGGCCGCGGCTTCCACCTCGACGGCTCCGCCGCCCCGCCCGAGACCGAAGACGTGTTCCGCCGGTTCGACCTGCGCACGTTCCCGCGCCGGCTCGACTTCGTGAAGACGAACGGCACCCGCGACGGCATCCTCGCGCAGTTCCGCGAGTTCCTCGACGCCGTGCCGAAGGGGAAGCCGTTCGTGCTGCAACTGTGCTTCTCCGACCCGCACCGGCCGTACACCCCCGGCGGCGTGCCGCAGCCGCACGACCCGGCACGCCTCACGCTGCCGCCGTTCTACCCCGACACCCACCTCGTGCGGCAGGACTACGCCGCGTACTACGACGAGATCAGCCGGTTCGACGCCGACCTCGGCACGGTGCTGGAGGAACTGCGCCGCCGCGGGCTCGACGCGAACACGCTGGTGGCGGCGTCCGGCGACAACGGGGCGGCGCAGTTCCGCGGCAAGGGGACGCTGTACGAGTTCGGCATCCGCTGCCCGCTGATCGTGCGCGGGCCGGGCGTGCGCGCGGGGGCGGTGGTGTCGGAACTGGTGTCGGGCGAGGACCTGGCGCCGACGTTCCTGAGCGCCGCGGGAATGGAGGTGCCGCGCGAGATGACCGGCCGGAGTGTGCTGCCGGTGCTGCGCGGCGAGCCGTTCGAGGCCCGGCGGTTCGCGTTCGCGCAGCGCGGGGCGCACGGCTCGGGGCTGCCGACGAACACGGCGCTGTTCGACCTCGGCCGGTGCGCCGTCGGGCCGCGGCACAAGCTGATCTACAACGCCCTGTGGCAGCTGCCGTACTGGCCGGTGGACTTCGCCGGCGACCCGATGTGGAAGGAACTGGAGCAGCTGAACCGCGACGGGAAGCTGCCCGCGGACGTGAGCCGGCGGTACTTCAGCCCGACGCGGCCGATGTTCGAGGTGTACGACCTCCAGGCCGACCCGCACGAGCTGACGAATTCCGGCCGGCCGCCCCGAGGCGGCGCAGGTGGAGCCGCGAGCTGAAGGCAAGCTACAGGAGTGGATGATTCTTCAACGCGACTGCCGCTGCCGGTGCTGCTGCCGGCGAACCCGGCGAAGAAGAAAAAGAAGGAGTGATGTCGCTGCTTGCGGCGTTGCACGCGCAACGCCGCAAGCGGCGGACTATCACTCCCGCCGCCCGGTAGCGGCGGATCAGCGCGTTCGTCGAGGAGTCGTGCTTCGGCTCGCCGCCGCCGCTCAACTCGGGCACGATCCGCTGCGCCAGCACCTTCCCCAGCTCGACGCCCCACTGGTCGAACGAGCCGACGTCCCACACCACGCCCTGCGTGAACACGCTGTGCTCGTACAGGGCGATCAGCGAGCCCAGCGCGAACGGCGTGAGCTTCTCCAGGAACAACACGTTCGACGGCCGGTTCCCCGGAAACGTCTTGTGCGGCACCAGCGCCTCCGCCACGCCCTCGGCCCGCACCTCGGCGGCCGTTTTGCCGAACGCCAGCGCCTCCGCCTGCGCCAGCACGTTCGCCGTCAGCAGGTCGTGGTGCCGGCCGAGCGCGTTCAGCGACTTGCCGAACATCACGAAGTCGCACGGGATCAGGTTCGTGCCCTGGTGAATCAGCTGGTAGAAGCTGTGCTGCCCGTTCGTGCCCGGCTCGCCCCAGTACACCGGACCCGTCGCGTAATCGACCTCCGCGCCGGCGAGCGTGACGCGCTTTCCGTTGCTCTCCATCGTCAGCTGCTGGAGGTACGCCGGGAACCGCTTCAGGTACTGGTCGTACGGCAGCACCGCCACCGACTGGCAGCCGAAGAAGTCCGCGTACCACACCGTCAGCAGGCCCATCAGCGCCGGCAGGTTCTTCTCGAACGGCGCCGTGCGGAAGTGCTCGTCCATCGCCCGGAACCCGGCCAGCATCTCGCGGAACCCCGCCGGGCCGGCCGCGAGCATCGTGCTCAGGCCGATCGCCGAGTCCATCGAGTACCGGCCGCCCACCCAGTCCCAGAAGCCGAACATGTTCGCCGTGTCGATGCCGAATTTCGACACCTCCGCCGCGTTCGTGCTGACCGCGACGAAGTGCTTGGCGACCGCCTTGTCGTCCGTTAGCGCCGCCAGCAGCCAGTCGCGGGCGGTGGCGGCGTTGGTCATCGTCTCCTGCGTCGTGAACGTCTTCGACGACACGATGAACAGCGTCTCGGCCGGGTCCAGGTCGCGCACGGCCTCGGCGAAGTCGGTGCCGTCCACGTTCGACACGAAGCGGAACGTGCGGGTGCGGTCCGTGTAGCTGCGCAGCGCCTCGTACGCCATCACCGGCCCGAGGTCGCTGCCGCCGATGCCGATGTTTACGACGTTGCGGATGACCTTCCCGGTGTGCCCCTTCCAGTCGCCGGCGCGCACGCGGTCGGCGAACGCGGCCATGCGGTCGAGCGTGTCGTGGACGTCGGGCACGACGTTCTTGCCGTCCACGGTGACGGTGCTGCCGCGCGGCGCCCGCAGCGCCGTGTGCAGGACGGCGCGGTTCTCGGTGACGTTGATCTTCTCGCCGCCGAACATCGCCTCGACGCGGCCGCGCAGGTCGCACTCGTTCGCCAGCTGCACGAGCAGCTTCAGCGTGTCGTCGGTGACGCGGTTCTTGGAGTAGTCGAGGAAGACGCCGGCCGCCTCGGCGGTGAGGCGCTCGCCGCGGGCGGGGTCGGCGGCGAACAGCTCGCGGAGGTGCGTGGACTTCAGGGCGGCGTGGTGGGCCTGGAGGGCGGCCCACGCCGGCAGGCGGGTCAGGCGGGCGGTCATGGCGGCTCCGGGGGTGTGGGTGTGAGGCCGGCGAGCCGGGGGCGTGAGTCCCCGGATTCGGGCTCGGGGCTTGAGCCCGGAGGGCGTCGGCGTGTAGCTCCGGGTGGAAC
>JBGAQM010000251.1:0-9591 GCA_044220735.1 Urbifossiella sp.
GCCCCCGGATTCTCCCCTCGCGCGCGACGAGAATCCGGGGGCCGACGCCCCCGGTTCGCCGGCCCCCGCCGCCCGCGGGTGGACGTTCCCGCCCGACGTGGTGTTCGACCGCGACCGTGTCGTCGCCCTCCTCGCCTCGCCAACCCTGGTCCGCGCCAAGGGCGTATTCCGCACGCCACACGAGTGGTACGCCGTCAACCGCGCCCGCACGTCCGCCCCGGCCGTGACGCCGACCGCCTACCGGCGCGACAGCCGCGTCGAGGCGTTCGCCGAGGCGCCCGACTGGGCCGCGTTCGAGCGCGAGTTGCACGCCGCCGTCCTGCCCCCGAGGTGACCCCATGCGGGCCGTGGACATCATCCGCGCCAAGCGCGACGGCGGCGAACTCACCCCCGCGCAGATCGACGCCTTCGTCGCCGGCGCCACCACCGGCGCCGGGTGGGCCGACTACCAGCTGTCGGCGTTGCTCATGGCAATCGTCCTGCGCGGCATGGCGCCCGCCGAGACCGCCCGCCTGACGCTGGCGATGACGAACTCCGGCCGCCGCTACGACCTGTCGGACCTGCCGGGGCCGAAGGTGGACAAGCACAGCACCGGCGGCGTCGGCGACAAGACGTCGCTCATCCTGGGGCCGCTCGCGGCGGCGTGCGGGGTGGTGGTGCCGATGATGTCCGGCCGCGGCCTCGGCCACACCGGCGGCACCCTCGACAAGCTCGAAAGCATCCCCGGCTTCCGCGTGAACCTCGACGAGGCCGAATTCCGCGCGGCGCTGACGCACGTCGGCCTCGGCATGATCGGCCAGACCGCGGACGTGGCCCCCGCCGACAAGAAGCTGTATGCCCTCCGCGACGTGACCGGCACAGTCGAGAGTGTGCCGCTCATCACTGCGTCGATCCTGAGCAAGAAGCTGGCGGAGGGGATTAACGGGCTGGTGATGGACGTGAAGGCCGGCCGCGGGGCGTTCATGAAAACGCCCGCCGACGCGAAGGTGCTGGCCGAGTCGCTGGTGCGGGTCGGCACCGCGAACGGCCTGAAGATGCGGGCCGTGCTGACGGCGATGGACGCCCCGCTCGGCCGCACCGTCGGCAACTCGCTCGAAGTGATCGAGTCCGTCGAGACGCTGAAGGGGAACGGCCCTGCCGACCTGACGGAGTTGTCGGTACTGCTCGCGGCGCGGATGGTGGAACTGGCCGGCATCCCCGACGCGGAGGCGAAGGTGCGTGCCGCCCTGGCGTCCGGGGCGGGGTTGGAGGTGTTCCGCAAGTGCGTCGCGCAGCAGGGCGGCGACCCGCGCGTGATCGACGACTACACCCGACTCCCGAAGGCGCCGCACACGACGCTCGTGCGGGCGCCGCGTGGCGGGTTCGCCGTCGCGGTGGACGCCGGGAAGGTGGGCGTGGCGTCGATGCTGCTCGGCGCCGGCCGCCGCCGCGCCGAGGATTCGGTCGATCACGCCGTCGGGGTGATCGTTCGTGCGTCCGTCGGCGAGCAGGTGTGGGAGGGTGATGCGGTGTTCGAGGTGCTGTACCGCGACGATGCCACGCTCGCCGCAGCGCTGCCGCTGCTCTCCGATGCTCTCACGATTGGGGAAGCCCCACCCGCGCGGGCGGCGCTGGTGCTGGAGGAGATCGGTTGACGCAAGTGCTGGCCGGGCAAGGATACGCGCCGCGCCCGGATCGGCGGAATCGCTCCAACACTGATTCCTACAACTGACTCAATGCTTCTGGGACGGGGTCCCCCACTTTCCCGGAACCAATAATATCCGTCTGAATGATCCGCCCGACCCAACAGGTTGACGCCGCGACGGCCGCGTGCGATTCTAGACCAACCCGCCGGTTCCCGCTTTCCCTGCCGGTTCCCGCCATGCCCCCGAGCCCCCGGCCGCTGTCCCGCCGGACGTTCCTCCGCGGCGCCGGCGTGGCCGTCGCCCTGCCGTACCTCGACGCCATGCAACCGACCCGCGCCCAGGAGCGCCGCGAGGTGCCGCGGCGGATGGTGTGCGTCGAGACGAACATGGGCATCCTGCCGCAGTTCTTCTTCCCCGAGAGGGACGGCGCCGACTACGCCCCCACGCCGTACCTGCAACGGCTCGCGGCGGTGAGGAACCAGGTAACGGTGTTCAGCGGCGTCAGCCACCCCGGCGTCACCGGCGGACACGCGGCCGAGAAGTGTTTCTTAACCGGCACCCCGCACCCCGAGCGCGGCGGGTTCCGCAACGGCGTGTCGCTCGACCAGTTCGCCGCCGAGCAGGTCGGCAACCGCACCCGGTATCCGTCGCTCGTGCTCGGCGTCGGGCAGGAGGGGCAGACGCTCAGCTACACCCGCAGCGGCGCCCCCATCCCGATCGAGCGGAGCCCGAAGCGGCTGTTCGAGAGGCTGTTCGTGCAGGGGAAGCCCGGCGAGGTGGCGGCGCGCGTCGAGGAGATTCGCCAGGGGCGCAGCACGCTGGACTTCGTCGGCGACCAGGCCCGTCGGCTGAACGGCACGCTCGGCCCGGCCGACCGGCAGCGGCTCGACCAGTACCTCACGTCGGTGCGCGAGCTGGAGCGCCGGCTGGCGAGCGCCGAGGACTGGGAACACCGGCCGAAGCCGACCGTGACCGCGACGCCGCCGGTGGACGTGACCGACGCGAAGGAGTTCGCCCGGCAGACGGCGATCATGTTCGACGTGGTGAAGCTGGCGCTGGAGACGGACTCGTCGCGGATCGTGAGCCTGTTCATCGACACGACGGTGATCCACAACATCACGCACCACGGCAACCGGCCGGACGTGCTGGCCGAGCTGCGGGCGAAGGAGGAGGCGCAGTTCGACGCGCTGGGCGGGTTCCTGTCGTCGCTGGCGGGCACGGCGGAGCAGGGCGACACGCTCCTGGGTCGGACGATGGTGCTGTACGGCACGTGCATGGGGAGCGCGAACAGCCACTCGAACACGAACCTGCCGGTGCTCCTGGCCGGCGGCGGGTTCCGGCACGGGAGGCACCTGGCGTTCGACAACGAGAACAACTACCCGCTGACGAACCTGTACGTGTCGATGCTGCAACGGCTGGGGGTGGAGGCCCGCGAGTTCTCGTCCGGTCGCGGGACCATGCGCGGGTTGGAAGCGGTGGGTTGAGGACATATCCGACCGACTAACCCCCACACCCGCGACGCCTCACATGAACCGCTTCGCCGCCCTCGCGCTGCTTGCCGTCCCGGCCGTCGCCGGCGCCGCCCCGCCGACCGCGTTCCTCGAAGCCCACTGCGTCTCGTGCCACGACTCGGGCACGAAGCAGGGCGGGCTCGACCTCACCGCCCCGCTCGACGCCGCCGTCTGGGTCAAGGTCCACGACCGCATGGCCGCCGGCGAGATGCCGCCGAAGACGCGCCCGCGCCCGCCCGCCGCCGACCTCTCCACCGCGGTCGCCGCCGTCCGCGACGACCTCATCGCCGCCGAGAAGGCCGCGGCCGCTAAGGACGGCCGCACCCGGCTCCGTCGCCTCACCCGTGCCGAGTACGAGAACACTGTCCGCGACCTCCTCGACCTTCCCGGCCTGCTGCTGCAAGCCGACCTGCCGCCGGACGGCCAGGCGCACGGGTTCGACCGCAACGCTGACGCCCTCGACCTGTCGCACGTCACCCTCGCCCGCTACCTCGAAGCCGCCGACCGCGCCCTCGACATGGCGGTCGCCACCCGGCCGCGGCCGCCGGCGGTCGTGAAGCAGCGAATCTCCCTCGCCAACCCGCCGGGGTTCGTCGCCCACGTCCTCATGCACGGCGACGGCGTGCTGCTGAAGAACAAGCAGCCCGACCCGGACTTCCCGCCGGCCGGGGCGCACGAGCACATCGACCAGGGGGCGCACGAGCGCATGGGCTCGTTCCGCAACGGCGCCAGTGTCGGCCTGTTCCGCCCCGAGGACGAGTCGTTCCACCCGTACTTCAACGAGTTCGTCGCCGTCTACCCGGGCCGGTACCGCCTCACCACGAGCCTGTGGGCGTTCGGGTGGGACAAGGGGAAGGTGCTCCCGGCCCGCGGCACCGAGGTGGCACGGCTGTCGATCGTGCAGTTGGTCGGCGACGGCCGGGGCGGCGGGCACCCGAGCACCGTGCTGGGCTACTACGACGCCCCGTCGCTGAGCGAGCAGGTTCACGTGGTGCCGACGTGGCTGAACCCGCGGGAGACGATCGGCTTCAACGCCGCGTCGCTGGCACACGCCCACACCCGCGGGCCGATGCGAGCGATGGGGTTCACCGGCCCCGGCATCGCCTGCGACTTCCTCGACGTGGAAGGCCCGATCCACGACAGTTGGCCGCCGCTCGGTCACAGGCGGCTGTTCGGCGACCTCCCCATCACGCAGTTCGACGCGAAGGCCAACGCCGGCATCCGCCCGCCGCCGCGCCGGCCGGACCGGCAGCAGTTGTTCATGGGCAAGAACAAGGCCGACCCGGTGGAAGGCGTCTGGACCGTCAGCCCGACGCAACCCCTCGCAGACGCGGACAAACTCCTCGGCGACTTCCTGCCGCGGGCGTTCCGCCGGTCGGTCGCCGCCGAGACCCGCAAGAGGTACGTCGACCGCGTCGCGGACCGTCTGAAGGCCGGCGACTCGTTCGAGGTGGCGATGCGCTGGGCGTACCGCGCCGCGCTCTGCTCGCCGGACTTCCTCTACCACGTCGAGCCGGCCGGCGAACTCGATGACTTCGCGCTCGCGAACCGGCTGTCTTACATGCTGTGGAACTCGCTTCCCGACGACGCCCTGACCGCGAAGGCGAAAGCTGGTGAACTGCGGCGGCCCGGCGCGGTGAAGGCGGAGGCGGCGCGGATGCTCGCCGACCCCAAGGCGCAGCGGTTCGCCGACGACTTCCTCGGCCAGTGGCTGAAGCTGCGGCTGATCGCCGCCAACGACCCCGACCGCAAGCTGTACCCCGAGTTCAGTAAATACCTGCAAGACTCGATGATGATGGAGTCGGTGGCGTACTTCCGCGAGTTGCTGGCGAACGACCTCCCCGCGGACTACCTCGTGCGCTCGAACTTCGCCCTGCTCAACGAGCGGCTCGCAGCGCACTACGGCATCGATGGCGTGCGCGGGTCGCAGGTGCGGCGGGTGGCCCTGCCGCCGGGGAGTCCGCGCGGCCCGTTCCTGACGCAGGCCGCGGTGTTGAAGGTAACCGCGAACGGCACCACGACGTCGCCCGTGCCGCGCGGGGCGTTCGTCCTCGACCGGCTGCTCGGCCGGCCGCCCGAGCCGCCGCCGCCGAACGTGCCCGCAGTCGAGCCCGACGTGCGCGGCGCGGTCACGATCCGCGAGCAACTGGAGAAGCACCGCGCGAACGCGGCGTGCGCCGGCTGCCACGCCCGCATCGACCCGCCGGGGTTCGCGCTCGAGGAGTTCGACGTGATCGGCGGCCGGCGGTCGCGATACCGGTCGCTCGGCGCCGGCGACCCCGCGCCGCGCGGCACCATCGACCCGTTCATCGGCATCGGCTTTAAGCTCGGCCCGCGAGTGGACCCGAGTAGCGTCCTGCCGGACGGGCGCAGTTTCAGCGGGGTCGGCGAGTTCCAGGCGCTGCTGGCCGCCGACCGAGACGTGCTCCTGGCGAACCTGGCGCGGCAGTTCGCGGCGTACGGCACCGACCGTGGCGTCTCGTTCGGCGACCGCGCGGACGTGGCGGCACTCGTGGCCGCGACGAACCGTCAGGGCGGCGGCGTGCGGACGCTGATGAACGAGCTGGTGGAATCGAAGCTGTTCCGCCGCTCGCTGAGGCCCGCAACGCCGCAATGCGAACTGAGTTTCCTTGGCATTGCTCTCTTTGTTTTCGTTATCGTCGTCGGTGTCGTCGCCGCGTAGACCCCGCCGCTGTCGGCGGGGCCGTACACCTACCGCGTCGTCGGCCTGTTCTCGAAAGAGCGCGAGGCCGACCTCCGCGCCGCGTTCGCAGAACTGCCGGAGTTCAAGCTCACGAAGGTGGATTTCGACGACGCCGAGGTGACGGTCGAGTTCGCGCCGGCGAAGTTGTTCCCCGGCCAGAAGGCCGAGCGCGTCACCGAACTGGTCAACGACCGGCTGCGGCAGGCCAGCGGCCACACGTTCGAGTCGCCGCGGCGGACGGTGCCGCGCGAGAAGCTGCAACAGGTCGTCATCCCCGCGGCCGGGCTCGACTGCAAGGCGTGCTGCCTCGCCGCCTACGAGATCGTTGCCGGCGTCGACGGAGTCGAGCAGGCGACGGCGAGCTTCAAGGAGGGGCGGATCACGGCGCTGATCGACCCGGCGCGGACGAACGCGGCGCGAAGCCTCGAGGAGGCGCTGATCAATCGCGGCGTGAAGGTGGGGGACAAGAAGTAACGCCGCTCGCGGCGTAGCGCCTCGCTACGCCGCGAGCGGCGGCCGAACTACTTCTTCGCGACCAGCCAGTTCCACCCGGTAGTCCTTGCCAGGGCCGTCGAGCCAGCGCACGAACGCCTCCTTCGTCACTGCCGCGTAGTCGACCGGCTGCCCCGGCTGCGGCCGCACCTGCGGCTGCACCTACCTCGTCTTGCGGCGTCAGCCTGAGTTGAACGCCGTGAACGGGCTCGTCGCGTTGAACCGATTCCCGAGCTTCCAGTCGCCCTCCGCCAGCCCCTTTAGGATCAGCCGGCTCTCCTCCGCCGCCACCGCGACTTCCGTCGCTCAGCCGCCGCCCTCCGGGTACGCCCGGTACTTCGACACCAGCACCGACGCGGCGAAGGCGCGGTCCTCGACCTTCGCCGCGGTCAGCGCCTTGGTCGGGTCGGCGATCACGGCCAGCGACTTCTTCACCTCGGCCAGCTCCGCCTTGCCGGGTTCTCCCTTCGGGTCGATCGGCGGGCTGGCGAACGGCATCACGTAGAAGTTCCCCTCGTGGTGCCGGGTCAGGAATAGCACGTACTGGTCGCCCTCCTTCAATCCGACGCCACTAAAAGTGCGGGAGGATCGGCCGGCCCGGCTGGGGCGCCGCCGCCCCCAGCGACACGAACCCGACCTTCACGTGCGTCAGGCCGTCGGCCCCGGCCAGCGCCTCGTCCACCTTTACGACCGCCAACTTGTACGGCACCTTCGCCGGCGCCCCACGGGCGGGTGACACCTCGACCGTGTCCGGCTCGACGGCGGTGACGGTGCCGCGGACGACGACCTGGGCCGTGACCGCCCGCTGGGCCGGCGGGCTGAAGGCGATCATCAGCGCGAACGACGGGCCGGCGGCGAGCAGCACGGCCGCGGCGGCGGGAAGTACGAATCGAGGCAACATGAAGTGCTCCAGAGTCCGGGGAGGCGATTCCAGAATTGTAACCGGGCGGCTGCCCGCGGGTCGCTGTCGTTACGATCCCGAGACGAATTCTCCGCGAAGATTATTGCCCCGGCGAGAATTGCGAAGTAGGGTGTTAACAGACTGAAACCACTCGCGTGGTACGGTCTCCCGGCCGCCCGGTGGTGTCCCCGCACCGCCGGGCGGTGCCGTTTCCGCCCAATCTTCCGCCGCCGCGGGCGAACCCCCGGTATCCACGTCCGGGAGGCCGAGCCGTGTCCGAACCCGACCGCAAGCCGCCCGTATTGCTGGTGCTAGCTGCCGAAGGGGTGCTGCCGGTCCTGGCCGGGTGCGCCGGGGTCGCGGCTGCCGGGCCGGTCGGAGGCATGGCCGGGGTGGCCGTCGGTCACGCCGTTGAACGAGCCATCAACCTGTTCGGCCGCGGCATCGTCGCTCGCTGGCAGGCGTGGTTCGCGGCTCACCCCGAGGAGGCGAGGGCGGCCATCGCCGAGTTGGCGGCGGCACCCCCGGCGGAGGCCCGTTCCGCCGCGAAGAGCATTTTCCTCGACCTGGCCCCGGACGCCGCGGCGGAAGACGTTGCGCGGGCGGTCGAGTTCCTGACCGCCATCCCGCCGGCGGTGGACCGGGCGCTCGTCCCCGACGCGGCCGGCACCCGCTCCGCGCCGCCGACCGTGCTCTGGGACGACCCGCGCTCGTTGCTGCAACTCCTACCCGAAGACGTGCCCCCTTACCCCGCCGAGACGCCGCTGACCGGCACCCCGTACCGGCTGCGCGAGCTCCTCGGGGCCGGCGGGTTCGGGGCCGTCTACCGGGCCGAGTCGCCGTCGCTTCAGCACCTGCCGCTGGCGATCAAGTTTTGTCTCGACACGACCCTGCTGCCGGCGTTGCACCGGGAGCGAAGCAACCTCGAACGCCTGATGCGCGCCGGCGGCCGCGGCTCGGCGCACGTCGTCCGCCTGTACGGCTACGACCTCGACCACGCCACGCCGTACCTCGTCTACGAGTACGTCGACGGCGGCGACCTGACGAAGTGCCTGGCCGCACGGGTGGCCGCGCTCGGCCGGGCGCCGGGGTCGGGAGAGGTGTTCGGCTGGGTACGCCAGATCACCGAAGGTCTGGCGTTCGCGCACGCGGCCGGGCTCGTTCACCGCGACCTGAAGCCGGCGAACGTGCTGGTCACGGCGGACGGCCAACTCCGCCTCGGCGACTTCG
This sequence comes from Urbifossiella sp., assembly GCA_044220735.1. Classification (GTDB taxonomy): domain Bacteria; phylum Planctomycetota; class Planctomycetia; order Gemmatales; family Gemmataceae; genus Urbifossiella. The sequence goes on from JBGAQM010000251.1 coordinate 8,464, forward strand.
GCATCGGCGGGATTGCGGCGGCCGCGGCGGCGGTGCGGAGCCGGATCGGGGCCAGCACCATCGACTTCCTCAGCCTCGCCGACCAGGCCAGCCTGTTCCGCGGGGCCGGCACGCCGCTGTACATGTCGCCCGAGCAGCGCCGCGGCGCGGCCCCCGACGCCCGCCACGACCTGTACGCCCTCGGCGTAATGTGGTTTCAGTTACTCGTCGGCGACGTGTCCCGCGAACTCCCCCACGGCTGGGCGAAGGAACTGACCGTCCGCTACGGCGTGCCGGCGGACCACGTCTCGCTGATCGAGCGGTGTGTTGGCTGGATGGACGAGCGGCCGAAGGACGCGGGCGAATTGCTCCCGCTGCTGCAGGCTGCCGTGGGAAGTGCCGGCGCCCCCATCGATCCGCCGCCGCTCGCGGCGGAGCAAGCGGCCGTCCCTACCGTCACCAACGCCGCGCAGGTCACGCCGTCGCCGCTCGCCGTCGGCCGCCGACGCGGGCTGTCCGCGGCGCTGGCGCGGCTGGGCGCCGCCTACGACGAACTGAACGACATGGCGAAGTGGACGTTCGGCAAGACGGCCACGTGGGGGGTCGCTTTCGCCCTGCCGGTCCCCGTCGTTACCTATCTCATCGACGGCCCGATCATCAGCTGGGTCACCCCGGCAGCGTGCATCTTCGGCGGCCTGGTGTGGGTCGTGTACGTGTACGCCATGCGGTCCGGGGTGCGGGCCGTCGCCGACGACCTGCGGGGGAAGGCCGCGGCGCTGGTGGAGGAAGTGGCGGCGGCTTTCCCCGCCGAGGTCGCCGACTGGGGCGGGCGCTCGGCGCTGCGGCACGCCCCGACCGTCCGCCGACTGCGGGCCGAGATCGACCCGCCGGCCGGTTCCCCACCGCCTCCGACGGCCGGGCTGACCGCCGCGGACGTCACCGCCGACCCGACCGCCAAGACCCTGCTGCTCGGCCGCCTGGCCGAGTTGCGGAACACCCGCAAGTCGGCGAAGGACAACCGCGACGGGACGTGGGTCGGCCAGGTGTTTCTGTGGTTGTTCACCGTCGGGCCGAGCGGGGTGGCCGTCTTCGCGCTCTTCACCGACGCCTGGCACGTGAATGCTACGTTCGCGGGACTGGTCGCGGTCG
>JBGAQM010000252.1:0-9867 GCA_044220735.1 Urbifossiella sp.
AGGAAGCCGCGAAGCTGCGAGAGCAACAGCTGCTGCTGGGCGGCGTCGGGGAACTGCCGGCGCTGAACGTCGCCAACCTCGGCGTGCTGCTGTACGCCGACCACCTCCTCGCCGTCGAGCTGGCCGGCACGCTGCTGCTGGTGGCGACCATCGGCACCGTCGCCATCGCCCACCGCCGGGGGACCGCCGCGTGATGACCCTCTGGCACTACCTGGCGGTCGCGGCCGCGCTGTTCGGGATCGGGCTCGTCGGGTTCCTCACCCGGCGCAACCTCATCACGATGTTCCTGTCCGCGGAACTGATGCTGCAAGGGGTGGCGATCAACTTCGTCGCCTTCGCGCGGTTCCACGGCAACCTGCACGGCCAGGTGTTCGTGCTGTTCCTGCTGGCGGTGGCGGCGTGCGAGGCGGGCGTGGCGCTGGCGCTGATCCTGATGCTGTACCGCCGCGGCCGGTCCCTCGACGTGTCGCGGTGGCAGGACCTGCGGGAACTCGGCGTGCCGGCGGCGGTGGACCTGGAGTCGCTGCCGGTGGTGCATGGCGAGCCGGACCCGACGCTGACCCCGGCCGGCGCCCGGCCCGCCCCGGTTGCCGAGGAGCCCGCCCGTGTCTGACCCGGTTACGCTGGCCCTCACGATCCTCGCGGTGCTCCTCGGCGCCGCCGTCGTCACCGCGCTGATGAGCGGGTCGGCGGCGTGCAAGAAGTTCGCCCACGCCCCCATCGTCGTCGCCTGCGGCGCCGGCGCCCTGCTGGCGATCATCCTGGTCACGAAGGTCGCCGCCGCCGACCAGCCGCAATTCCTGTACGGCCCGGTGACGTGGTTCGCGGCGGGGAAGTTCGCCGCGAACTTCAGCATCACCGTGGACCCGCTCGCGGCGATGATGCTGGCGATGATTACGTTCATCGCCACGTTCATCGCGGTGTTCAGCAGCGGCTACATGCGCGACGAGCACCACCACCCCGACGCCGGGTACGTGCGCTACTTCGCGGTGATGAGCCTGTTCGTGTTCTGCATGTGCGGGCTCGTGCTGGCGAACAACTTCCTGCTGCTCGTCGGCTTCTGGGAGGGCGTCGGCCTCTGCTCGTACCTGCTGGTCGGGTACTACTACGAGAAGCCGTCGGCCGCCGCCGCGGCCCGCAAGGCGTTCCTGGTCACGCGCCTCGGCGACACCGGGTTCCTGCTCGGCATCATGCTGCTGTGGAAGCTCGGCGGCTGGAACACCGACCTGACGGCGCTGTTCGATCACATCGCCAAGAACCCGCCGCCGACGGAGCAGATCACGGCCGCGTGCCTGCTGCTGTTCTGCGGCGCGGTCGGCAAGAGCGCCCAGTTCCCGCTGTACGTGTGGCTCCCCGACGCGATGGAAGGCCCGACGCCGGTGTCGGCGCTCATCCACGCCGCGACGATGGTGACGGCCGGCGTGTACCTCGTGGCGCGCTGTGCGCCCATCTTCGCGCTGAGCCCGGACGCGCAAGCCGTGGTGGCGTGGGCCGGCGGCGTCACGGCGCTGCTGGCGGCGTTCATCGCGCTGGCGCAGACCGACCTCAAGCGCGTGCTGGCGTACAGCACGGTGAGCCAGCTCGGGTTCATGTTCCTGGCGCTCGGCACGCTCGGGGCGGTGAGCCCGGTGTTCGCCGTCGTCGCGGCGATGTTCCATCTGTTCACGCACGCCTTCTTCAAGGCGCTGCTGTTCCTCGCGTCCGGCTCGGTGATGCACGCGATGGGGAACGTCATCGACATGCGCCGGTTCGGCGGCCTGCGCACGATCATGCCGACGACGCACCTCACGTTCTTGTGCGGCGCCGCAGCGCTGGCGGGGCTGCCGCTGCTGTCGGGCTTCTGGAGCAAGGACCTGGTGCTGGAGTCGCTCCAGTTCGGGGCGAACGGCTCGCACCCGCATTCGCAGTCGTTCTTCGTCCTGATGTTGGTGGCGATGCTGACCGCGGCGCTGACGGCGTTCTACACCTTCCGCGCGTACTTCCTCACCTTCTGGGGGCCGACCGTGGTCCCCGAGGAGGCCGGCCACCACGCCCACGAGTCGCCGGCGGTGATGACCGTGCCGCTGATGGTGCTCGCCGTCGGGGCGCTGTTCGTCGGCATCATCGCCGAGCCGTTCACGCACTCCTTCAGCGACTTCGTCGGCCGCACGCCGTCGATCGTGCAGGCGGCGGCGGTCGCGAAGGCGGCGGCGGTCGAACACCACTTCAACTGGGGCGTGGCCGGCGTGAGTACGCTGCTGGCCGTGGGCGGCGTGGCGCTGGCGTACATGGCCTACGGCGCCGGCGGCCCGGAGCGGGTGCCGGTGCCGCTGGCGGGCGTGTTCGCGCTGTCGCGGAACAAGCTGTACGTGGACGAGGCGTATTACGGCGCGTTCGTGAAGCCGGCCGAGTGGCTGGCGGTGATGGCCCGGGTGTTCGACCTGTTCCTCGACTCGCTGTCGCGGGTGATCGCCGCCGTGCCGCGGCTGGTCGGCGCCGCGGTGCGGCCGATCCAGAACGGGCTCGTCCAGTTCTACGCCCTCAGCATGGCGCTGGGTTTGGTGGTGTTCCTGAGTTTCGTGGTGTTTCGGGCCGGACGGTAATGAAGCCCCGCCGCTTGCGGCTTCGCGTCGCCCAGCGCGAAGCCGCAAGCGGCAACTGCGCCACGAGCTGGTCCGCCTGTACCGGTCGTGCGGGTTTGGGGGGTTGGCGGGGCGCCGGCGCCCCGATTTGATTTGACTTGCCCCCCCCGCAACCTACGGTTGTTGAGGTTCCATCTGAAGGACCGTTCCGCCCGGCCCTCCCCCCGGCCGGCCCCCGGAGTCCCGTGCTCATGGCCGACCCGAACAACCCCGCGGAACCGTCGCTGTCCGCGGCCGAGCTCCGCCGCCGGCTGCTCGCGTCCACCCCGCCGCCGGTCGCCGCCTCGGCGGCGTCCCCCGACTTCAACCTCGCCGACCTGCCGCAATCGACGACCGCGTCCGGGTCGTGGTCCAGCAACAGCGGCGCCGACCTCCTCGCCCGGCTGCGCATGCCCGGCGGCAAGTCCGGCTCCATCCCGGTGCCGCAGGCCCGACAGGCCGCCGCGCCGCCGCCGCAAGCCCCGGCCCCGGTCAACCGCCGCACCCCGATCCCCGGCCGCGGCGCGACCGCCGACCCGGCCAGCGCCATCGCCGGCGCCCTCAGCCACCTCGCCGGCCTCGCCGACAGCCCGTCGGGCGGCAGCGGCGTCACCGGCCGCAGCGGCGGCGTCCCGCTCGACGACTCGCCGCTCGCCGAAATCCAGCGCCTCCGCGGCGAGAACCGCGAGCTGCGGGCGCTGCTGGACGAGATGAAGCAGCTCCTCCAGGAGGCCAGCGGCGCCGAGCAGGACTTCACCGCGAAGGAGAAGGAGTACGACGCGGCCCTGGCCGAGAAGGACGCCCAGATCGAGGAGCTGTCGATCCAGCTGGCCGAGGTCGAGGAGAAGATCACCCGCGGCGAGCTGGCCCCGCCGCCGCCGGTCGCCAAGTCGCGGTCCGAGCTGGAGGAGTGGGGCGACGAGCTGGAGAAGGAGAACGCCAAGCTGACGCAGGAGCGGCGGCGGCTCGACGACGAGCGGCGGCAGCTCCGCGAGGACGAGGAGGGGCTCGAGACGCAGATGCGCGAGATGGAGGTCGGCATGGCCCGCGAGCGCGCCATCCTGGCCCGGCAGGAGACGGAGCTGAAGCGGCTGAGCGCCGAGATCCAGCACGAGCTCGACCTGCTGCAGCGCGGCGACGCCACCCTGCGGGACCAGATGTCGAAGTTCCAGCGGCGGGCGCAGGACGTGATGGCGCGGCCGAGCGGCCCGCAGCCGCGGCGCTGACGCAAACAGAGGGCAGAGGACAGAGGACAGACGGAACCACCCGGCTTCGTCTGTCCTCTGCCCTCTGCCCTCTGCCCTCTGCCCTCTACTTCTTCCGCCCCACCGCCACCAGCACCGCCACCAGCACCCCGAACGCCAGCAGCACCGGCACGTTGCTCTCCGCCCACGGCGTCCCGCCGACCGACACGCCCTCCACGAACCGCTCCAGGCTCAGCGACTTCAAGAACTCCTCGTCGAACGCCAGGAACGCCGCCACCAGCGCCGCGATCGACCCGCCGGCGATGTACCCCGAACTCAGCAGCACCCCCGGGCTCGTGTCGCCCTCGTCCGGCGCCTTCCGCAGCTTGTCCACCAGCCACCGCACCAGCCCGCCCGCGAAGATCGGCGTCGACGCCTCCAGCGGCAGGTACACGCCCACCGCGAACGGCAGCGCCGGCACCCCCGCCAGCTCCAGCGTCGCCGCGATCAGCACGCCGATCAGCACCAGCTCCCACGGCAGCTTCTGGTCCAGGATGCCGTTGATGATGAGCGACATCAGCCGCGTCTTCGGGGCGTCATACTTGGTCGTCTTGTTGCCGGCGTCGTCGGTCTCCAGCGTGCCGTTCACCGCCGGGTCCACGCGGTAGGCGACGCGCCCGTCGGCGGCCACGAAGTAGCGGCCCGGCGGCACGGGCGCCCCCGCCTCGCTCTCGCCGACGTTCAGCACCTTGTACTCGGTGGTGTCTTCCTTCGCGTAGTGCCCGCTGCGGACGTGGTCGGTGTTGGTCAGCGTCGCCGGGTCGATGCGGGCCGTCGGCAGGTCGTTCTTCGTGTACACGGTGCCGGCCTGGTTCATCCACAGCAGCGTGACGCCGACCACCAGCGCCGACGTGAGCGACCCGACCAGGATGGCGTACTGCTGGTTCCGCGGCGTCGCCCCGACGAGGTAGCCGGTCTTCAGCGCCTGCGACGTGGTGCCGCCGTTCGACGACGCGATGCACACCACCGCCGCGACGGTGAGCGCCGCCAGCTTCGTCTCCTTGCCGAGCGGCAGGATTCCGGCTTCGCCGAGAACGAGCAGCAGCAGGCACGTCAGCAGCAGCGTCGCCACGGTCATGCCGCTGATGGGGTTGGACGACGAGCCGATCTCGCCCGTCAGCCGGCTCGACACCGTCACGAACAGGAAGCCGAAGAACAGGATCATGAATGCGCCGAGGAACCCGGCGGGCGTGAACCCGAGGCCGACGGCCGGCGCGAGTGCCAGCGCCAGCACCATGCCGACGCTGCCGAACAGTACCACCTGCATCGACAGGTCGCGCTCGGTCCGCGGCACGGTCACGGCGGTGCCGCCGCGGGCCGCGGCGCGCTCGGCCTTCAGGTCGCGGAACCCGGCGGCGACCGACCCGAAGATCACCGGCAGCGCCTTCATCATGCTGATGATGCCGCCCGCCGCCACGGCCCCGGCGCCGATGTACAGGATGTAGTTGTTGCGGATGTCCCGCGGGCTCATGTTGCGGATCAGCCCCTTGTCCACGCCCGTCTTCTCGTCCACCTTGCTCACCGCCGGCGCCACCGGCTTGTCGACGCCCTCGCCGAAGTAGGCGATGGCCGGGACGAGCGCCAGGTACGCGAGCACGCCGCCGCCGACCATGATGCCGCCGATGCGCGGGCCGATGATGTAGCCGACGCCGAGCAGCGGGGCGCTCAGCTCCGCGGCCAGCACGCCGGCCTTCAGGCCGATCGTCTTGCCGGCCGCGGTCGTGGTGTAGAGCGCCTTCGCGGCGACCTCCTTCCACAGGTGCCCGACGAGCATCAGCGCCTGGTACACGAAGCCGAGGCCGAAGCCGATGAACACCATCCGCGCCGTCGCCCCGCCCTTCTCGCCGGCGATGAGGACGTCGGCGCACGCGGTCCCTTCGGGGTAGGCCAGCGTGCCGTGCTGCTTCACGACGAAGGCGCGGCGCAGCGGGATCATCATGAGGATGCCGAGGAGCCCGCCGAGGACGCCGACGGTCATCACGCGGACCACGTCGATGTCGAACCCGAGCAGGAGAAGCGCCGGCATGGTGAGGCCGACGCCGAACGCGATGCTCTCGCCGGCGCTGCCGGCGGTCTGGACGACGTTGTTCTCCAGGATGGTGGCGCGGCGCAGGCCGAACGCCTTCGAGAACCCGCGGAACAGCGTGATGGCCATCACCGCGACGGGGATCGACGCGGAGACGGTGAGGCCGACCTTCAGCACGAGGTACAGCGACGACGCGCCGAAGATGATGCCGAGGAGCGACCCGACGGCGACGGGCGCCCAGGTGAGTTCGGGCGGGCTCTGGTCGGGCGGCACGAACGGCGTGTGCGGGGCCGGGGCGGCGGACATGGCGGCTCTCGCGGGTGCGGGCGGGGAGGGTGTGGCAGAGAGTACGCGGCGGGCGGCGGCGCGGCGAGCGGCCCGGGGTTGCGCCGCTCGCGGCTTCGCTCGGGGAAGCGCGAAGCCGCGAGCGTTCGCTCGGGTGGCTCCGTTGCCTTGCGGCTTCGCGGCTTCCCCGAGCGACGCCGTAGGCGAAGCCGGTTGCACCCGCACCCCCAGCGGGTACACTGGTCGGCAGACCCGCACGTTCCCGCCGGAGCCGCCCCGTGTCCGTCTCCCGAACCACCTGCCCCAGCTGCGGGGCGGGGCTGAAGTCGGCCGCCGGGTTCAACCCCGGCCAGGCCGTCCGCTGCCCCAAGTGTTCCACCCCGTTCACCGTCCCCGAGCCCGACTTCGAGGAGGGCAGGTCGAGGACGAGCCGGCGAAGAAGAAAGGCCCGCCCGCCCGCGCGCCCGCCCGCGCCCCGGGACGACGACGACGACGACCGCCCCCGCCGCCGGCCGCGCGACGACGACGAGGACGACGACGACGACCGGCCGAAGAAGAAGAAGAAGAAGAAGAGCGGGTACCAGGAGTACAAGAGCTCGCCGGTGCGGTTCGCGATCCTCGGCATCCTGCTGGTGGTGCTCGGGGTGCTGGCGTTCCTGCTGTACCAGAAGAAGATGAAGGAGAAGGAGGACAACGCCGAGGCGCCGGCCCCGGCGGAGAGCGGCAACCGGCAGGTGGCCCCGCCGGTCCGTCCCGGCCCGCGGCCGAACGGCGTCGGCGACGGCGCCGTTGTTTTCGACGGCGCGAAGGGGAACGGGCCGAGCGCCGCCGCCGCCGAGCGCGGCATGAACGGGATGAAGCAGGTGCTGCTGGCGATGCACAACTACCACGACGCGAAGCGCAGCCTCCCGGCGGCCGCGATCACCGCCCCGGACGGGAAGGCGCTGCTGAGCTGGCGGGTCGCCATCCTGCCGTACCTGGAGCAGGACGCGCTCTACAAGCAGTTCCGGCTGAACGAGCCGTGGGACAGCCCGGCGAACCGGCCGCTGCTGGCCCAGATGCCGGCCGTCTACCAGGGGACGCTCGTCGGGAACGACAACAAGACCTCGTTCAAGGTGTTCGTCGGCGGCGGGGCGCTGTTCGACCTGCGGCAGGGGCGGCGGCTGTCGGCCGTCGCGGACGGCACGTCGAACACGCTGGCGGTGGTGGAGGCCGGCGCGCCCGTCGAGTGGACGAAGCCGGACGACATCCCGTTCGACGGGCGGACGGCGCCGCGGCTGGCGTCGCCGACCGGCGGGGACACGATCCTGGCGGCGACGGCCGACGGGGCGGTCCGCATGCTCAGCCTGACGCGGAACGGCCCGGACACGATCCGCCGGCTGGTCCACGCCGCCGACGGCGAGCTGGTCGAGATCGAGTAACCCGCCCGGAGCTCGCCCGTGCCCGCCGCGCCGCGCTACGACGTCCACCCGGGCGTGGCGATGGTCCAGAAGTGGGCCGCCGAGCTGCCGGCGAAGACCGGCCGCCCCCTCGACGAGTGGGCGGCCGTCGTCCGCGGGTGGAAGCTCCCCGCCGCCGACGCCCGCGCCCGGCTCAAGGCCGAGACCGGGCTCGGCACCAACACCGCGTGGTGGCTCGTCGAGTACGCCAACGGCACCGCCACCTGGGACGGCGACCCGGCGGGCTACCTGCGCGCCGCCGAGGGGTTCGTCGCCGCCGCCTACTCCGGCCCGAAGGCGCACCTGTTCCCCATCTTCGAAAAGCTCGTCGAGTACGGCCGGTCGCTCGGGGCCGACGTGCTGGTGTGCCCGTGCAAGACGATGGTGCCGCTGTACCGGTCGCGGGTGTTCGCCGAGATCAAGGCGACGACGCGGACGCGGGTGGACCTGGCGCTGGCGCTGGGCGACGCGCCCGCCGCCGGCGTGCTGGCGGTGAACGCGCCGCGGGTGAAGAAGGGCGACCGGCTGACGCACCTCATCGCGCTGGCGGCGGCGGCGGACGTGACCGCCGAGGTCAAGCGCTGGCTCAAGGCCGCCTACCGGCGCGACGCCGAATGACCCGCCGCCGCGCCCTCGTCGCCGTGCTGGTCCTCATCCCCGTCGGCGGCGTCGCCGTGTGGGCGTACCAGCAGCGCGTCGAGGCGGGGCGGCTGGCGCAGCGGGCGCGCGACGAGTCGTTCGCCGCCGAGGACCGCGCCTGGGACGAACGCCGGCTCGCCCGCCTCCGCGCCGACCGGCGGGCCGAGCTCGCCGCGCTGCCGGGGCGCCTCGCCGACGCCCTCGCCCTTCCGCCCCGGGTCGCCGAGGCGCGCGCCGCCGAACTCGGGAAGGGCGTCGTCGGCACCTGGCGCGGCGGCCCCCGCGAGGTCGAGTACCGCGCCGACGGCACCTTCCGCGACGCCGTGGCCGGCGGCCGCGAGTGGGTCGGCACCTGGGCGGTGGCCCGCCTCACCGGCACGCGGGTGCTCCACCTCGCGCGGACCGGCGGCGGACCGGCCGCGGTTCGGATGACGCTCGAGGGCGACGAGCTGATTCACGACGACGAGCCGGGGCGCGCGACGGTGTTGCGGCGCCCCTAGAACCCACGGGCCCGCTTGCGGCTTCGCGCTTCCCGACGCGACGCCGCGAGTCCGGAACCACCCGAGCGAACGCTTGCGGCTTCGCGTCGGGAAGCGCGAAGCCGCAAGCGGGCCCGTGGGTTCTAGGGGCGCGGCGTCACTTCTTCGGCTGTCGCTTGGTGAAGATGATGACGTGCTGCCACGGCAGCGACCCGACCGTGCGGGTGTGCTCCAGCTCGGCGAACACCTCCATCTCGCGCACCACCTGCCGCTCGGTCATCTTGTGGACGAGCTTGATCGGCACCTTCGCGTCTTCGAGCCGGAACTCGACGAACACGAGCCGGCCGCCCGGCTTCAGCGCCGCGACCATCTTCTCGGCCATCTCGAACGGGTGGCTGAACTCGTGGTACACGTCCACCAGCAGGATCAGGTCCACGGCGTTCGTCGGCAGCTTCGGGTCGGTCTCGGTCCCGCGCACCGTGCGGACGTTCTTCGCCCCCTGCTTCTTCGCCTTCTCGGCGATCATCTCCAGCATCTCCGGCTGGATGTCCGACGCGATCACGCTCCCGGCCTCGCCCACCAGCGGCGACATGAGGAAGGCGTGGTAGCCGCTGCCGGCGCCGACGTCGGCGACGGTCATGCCCGGCCGCACGGCCAGCGCCGCGATCAGCTTCGCCGGCTCCTCCTCCTTCACGCGCTCCGGCCGTTCGAGCCAGCTGGCGCCCTGGAAGCCCATGACGCGGGCGATCTCGCGGCCCATGTAGAACTTGCCGATGCCGTCGGGGTCGTGGTCGGCGCGCGTCTCGTACTTCGGGGCGGCGCGCTTCGGCGCCGGCTCGTCGGCGGCGGCGGGGAGGGCGGCGGCGGCGGCGGCGAGCAGGAGGAGCAGGCGCATGAGAGCCCCGGTCGGGGGAAGGGGTGCGACGGCCGCCGGGGCTAGCCCCCGGGGGCGGCGTGCGGCCGGCGCCCCGTCGGCGGGGCCGGCCACGTCCGCAGGTAGTGTTCGAGCGTGCCGTAGGGGGCGATCTGGTCGAGCGTCACCCGCGGTTCCGCGATCGTGTCGTCGGCGGGGGGCGGCGGCGGCACGGCGGCCGCCGGCCGCGGCTTGCCGACGCGCGCGGGCGGCGGCGGGGCGCCCTCCGCGACGACGAGGCC
>JBGAQM010000253.1:0-9341 GCA_044220735.1 Urbifossiella sp.
AGGTGACGGTGACGACGCCGAACCGCACGCTCGCCACGGCGAAGGAGCTGCCGCTGAACAGCGTGTGCAACGGCGCCGTCGCGGACCGCGCCATCGACTACTTCACGTTCCAGGCCAAGAAGGGGCAGCGGCTCGTCATCGACTGTGCCACTCGCGGCATCGACTCGAAGCTGAACGCGACGGTGATCGTCGGCGACGCCGCCGGCCGCGACCTGCTCGTCGAGCGCCGCGGCGGCGTCATCGACTTCGCGCCCCCGGCCGACGGGAAGTACACGATCAAGCTCCACGAGTTGACCTACAAGGGCGGTGCCGCGTTCTACTACCGCCTCGGCCTGTGGGAGCAGCCCGCCGGCACGCCGATCGTCCGCCAGCCTTCGACGCAAGCGGTGAACGCCTTCTCGTGGCCGCCCGTCGGCCTGCCAGCACAAGCCGCGACGGCGGAGGTCGAGCCCAACGACGGCGCCCGCCCGCAGCGCGTCACGCTGCCGTGCGACGTGGCCGGCCGCTTCTTCCCCGCCGCCGACGTGGACGTGTACGAGTTCGAGGCGAAGAAGGGCGAGGAGTGGTGGGTCGAGGTCGCGTCCGAGCGCTTCGGCCTGCCGACCGACCCGGCCGTGCTCGTGCAGCGCGTCGGGACGGACGGCACCCTCGCGGACGTGCTGGAACTGAGCGACATCCCGAGCCCCGTGAAGGTGTCGAGCAACGGCTACGCCTACGACGGCCCGCCGTACAACGCCGGCACCGCCGACGTGCTCGGCAAGCTCACCATCCCGGCCGACGGCACCTACCGGCTGCAACTCACCGACCTGTTCGGCGGCACGCGCAGCGAACCCGGCCACACCTACCGGCTGGTGATTCGCCGCGCCGCTCCCGACTTCGCGCTCGTGGCCTGGCCGCTGCACATGGAGCTGCGCAACGGCGACCGCAACGCCCTGTCGAAGCCGCTCTCGCTGCGCGGCGGCGCCACGATGGCGCTCGAAGTCGTGGCCCTGCGCCGCGACGGGTTCGACGGTGACATCGAGCTGTCAATGAACAACCTGCCGCCGGGCGTGACCGCCAGCGGCCTGAAGATTCCCGCCGGGAAGTCGCACGGCTACATGCTCGTCACCGCCGGCGCCGACGCGCCGCGCGGCTACGCCAACGCCGCGTTCGTCGGCCGCGGCACTGTCGCCGGTCAGGCGGTCACGCGGCCGTGCAAGCTGGCGACGGTGGCGTGGCCGGTCCCCGACTCGTGGGGCGAGATCCCCAGCCCGCGGCTGCTCGCCGACGTGCCGGTGTCCGTCAGCGGCATTGACCTCGCCCCACTCACCATCACGGCGAAGTCGCCGGTGCTGGAGGCGACCGCCGGCACGAAGCTCACGGTGCCGCTCGCCCTCCGGCGCACCAGCGAGTTCTCCGGCGACAAGATTCAGATGAAGGCCGTCGGCGCGGGCTTCGACAAGGCCCCGATCTTCGACGTGAAGATTCAGGCCGACACGGCCGAGGTCGTGCTCGACCTGAACGCGCTGAAGGTGGCCCCGGGCGAGTACCGCGTCTCGTTCCTCGGCGGCGGCGTGGTCAAGTATCGCCACCAGCCCGAGATGGTTGCCAAGGTCGAAGCCACGTCGCAGAAGATGCTCCTGGAGGTGAAGGCGCTGGAGGCGGAAGTGAAGCGCGTTGCCGACGAGGCCCAGCGCGCCCCGCCCGAGAAGAAGGAGCAGATGACGCGGACCCTCACCGCGACGACCGCCCGCATGAAGGCCGCCACCGCCGCCCTCACCGCCACGCAGCAGCAGTTGACACAAGCGAAGAACGCGGCGCAGCCGCGCGACATCGCCGACATCATCGTGTGCGAACCGTTCACCATCCGGCTCCGGCCCGCGGAGAAGAAATGACCCCTACCCTGAACTGCCGCGGCCCGGTCCGCTTCGGCGCCGCCGGCCGCCGCGCCTTCCTGCAAACCGGCCTCGCCGGCTTCGCCTCGCTCAGCCTCCCCGGCATCCTGAAGCTGCGCGCCCAGAACGCCACGCCGCCAGCGGAGCGCAAGGCCGTCATCATGGTGTGGCAGCCGGGCGGCATGTCGCACCTCGACTCCTACGACCCCAAGCCCGACTCCGGCAGCGAGTACCGCGGCCCGTTCAACCTCATCCCGACCAAAGTGCCCGGCATGCAGTTCACCGAACTGATGCCGCGGCAGGCGGCGCTCGCCGACAAGCTGGTGATCCTGCGCTCGATGCGCCTCACGGCCGGCGGCCACCCGGCCGGGTCGATGCAGCTGCTCAGCGGCGACCCCGACACCCGCGACAAGCCGAAGCCGCGCTACCCCGACTGGATGACCGTCTCGAACTACCTCACGAGCCAGCGCGGCCCGCGGCCGACGGCGCTGCCGGGCTACGTCGGCATCAACCCGCCGCTGGAGTACAACGGGCCGGCGTACCTCGGCGACACGTACTCGCCGTTCGTCGTGTCCGGCGACCCGAACGCGCCGTCGTTCACGGTGCCGAACATCGGCCTGACCGACGCCGACGAGGTGCGCCGCCTCGGCCGCCGCTCGACGCTCCGCCAGCGGCTCGACACCCTCGACCGCAGCTTCGACCAGGCCCGCGACCTGGCGGCGCTCGACGAGTTCGAGACGCAGGCGCTGGCCCTGCTGACGAACCCGCAGACGAAGGTGGCGTTCGACCTGTCCCGCGAGGACGCCCGCACCCGCGACCGCTACGGCCGCAACGCGTGGGGCCAGCAACTGCTCCTGGCGCGCCGGCTGGTGGAGGCCGGCGTGGACGTGCTGACGACGAGCCTGAGCGGCCCGCTGTGCGGGCGGGTGGGGAACTGGGACGACCACGCCGTGAACATGCACGTGTTCGACGGCATGCGGTTCCGCAGCGGCGCTTACGACCAGGCGGTGTCGGCGCTGATCGAGGACGTGTACCAGCGCGGGCTGGACCAGCGGGTGCTGGTGGTGGTGACGGGCGAGTTCGGTCGGACGCCGAAGATCAGTTACGCCGCGAGCACGGGGGCGGGCGACGCGAGCGCGCCCGCGGGCACGACGCAGCCCGGCCGCGACCACTGGCCGCGCGGCTTCTCGAACCTGTGGGCGGGCGGCGGCATCCGCACCGGCCGGTTCGTCGGCGCCACCGACAAGCGCGGCGAGGACTCGATCGACCGGGTGTGCGGCCCCGGCGACTTCCTGGCGACGATCTATCACCACCTGGGGATCGACTACGCCCGGACGTTCATCAAGGACTTCAACGGCCGCCCGACGCCGATCGTGGACCACGGCCGGGCGATCCCCGAACTCACCTCGTAGCTCCGGGCGTCTTGGACCGCCGTCGGGTGCGGCGGCGGGGCGTGCGTTCCGCATGACTGTGGGTTGGTCGAGGGGTCGGCGACGGGAAACGCCGACCGGCGGCCGTCGGTCGCGCATCGCTGCGCGGTCCGACGACCGTCGGTGGCGGGGTGTGGCTTTGCCCTTTTAACCCCCTCTGCCTCAAAAATCGCCGATCTGCCTCAAAAATCGCCGAACTACGGGCGACAAAAGACGCGACCGCCTGGGACCAATCCCGGGCGGTCGCGTCGATCGGTTATGACACGTTACTCACCGTCGCCCTGTGGAGTTGCTGTCCGGAACCCCGGGGTCGCGATTAGGTTCTTCTTGAACCCGGTGAGCGTGTTGACCAGCGTAGCGAAGTCGTCTTCGCTCATCGGGACGGGGAGCTTGAGAACCGCGATTTCCAGACTCGGCAGCGTCACAGGGAGCTCTCGGAACGTGACGCCGGGGGTCATACTGGTCGTCACCGCGAACCCGGGGAAGCCCAGACCCAGCACCCCGGCGGTCGCGGGCATAGTCGTGGGGGGCAAATACCCCCCCTGGAAGTTGGTCCGCATCGAACTCGCCACTCGCGTCTCGGACCCCTGAGAGCCGACCGGGGGCTCTTGTGACCGGGTGTCCGGGGTCGCCATTTTATCAGACTTCCCGAGCCCTGCAAACTGAATCGTCCCCCGGAACTGCCCGATAAACCCATCGACAGAGTCCTTGTTAAACACCCCGTCTGGCCGCTCTCGAAGGAGGTAGAAGCGGATCGGGTGGTCCGACGGGGGCAGTCGCTCATCGTACTTATCCCACAGCTCTCGGTGGAGCTTCGGGTTCAACGCCGCGGCCTGGATAGCGGCCACCCGGTCGAGAGAGCCTTCCTCGTGCAAGAGGATGTCCATCGCCAGTTCCGTTAGCTTCACCTTCCGGTCGGCGCCGCTCCCTTCGTCCACCAGAAGCCCGAACTGCTTCAGGGCGGCGATGGCTTGGAACAGGCTGCTACTCGTGGGGGCGTACTCCCAGGTCGCTGCGACACCGTCCAGTGGCGCGGCGTGGTGATCATTCTGGGCGTACAGCAGTTGAGCCTTGCGGATTGCCTCTTCGAGCCCGAGGCCGGGGTAGGCGGGACTGCGCGTGCGGGGAGGGGGCATGTCGGAATCTCCTTTCAGATAAAGATTACCCCTGCACCAGTGCTAGGTCAAGTGTGTTTATCCGAAAGGAACTCCGCCTTACGCCCAAACCCTTTCGGCTAACGTTTCTGAAAGCGCCTTGACGTGTGCCGGTACGTGCGCCTAGACTGGAATCAATGCAGCGGGGCGGCGGGTCTGGTGCGTCAACACCTCGCCCGCCGCCCCTTGCAGAACTCGCGGCGACCGCCAGCGTCAACTGGCGGTCGCTGTCGCCGGGGTTAAAGGTCGCCCCGGCAGGTGGGATCGTTGCCGACCCCGGGTCCACACCCCATTATCGGCGGCGCCCCTTCTGGGTGGAATAGACCTCCGTCAGTCAAACGGAGGGCGCAGTAATGGCGCCGCAGAAGAAGTCCGCGGGTCCGATCGTCCGATGGGTCCGGGTGCCGAAGGTCTGGCACTGGCGGAAGAAGGCGTACATCTTCCGCAAGGACGGGAAGGACTTCGTCTTCCCCGTCTTCGGTAAGTAGCCCGGCCGGGGCGCGGGCTAGCCCGCGCCCCGGCCTTTTTCGGGCTTCGCCTTCCGGGCCAACGTCAGCAACTCCGACCTCGCCCACGTTGACGTGTCCAGCGTCCTCGCGGTCGCTGCCGCGTCCAGCGCCGCCCGCTCGTCTTCGGTGAGGCGGATGCGGAGCACGTTGTCCCGGGCTTCACCTTCGGGCTTGGGGGGTCTTCCTCGCATGAACACACTGTAGCTACGAAAAATTTCCGGGTCAATACTACCGACATTTAATGTAGCCACAATGGGGTTACAATAAATGACATGGACACCCGGGAATTCAAGGCTCTTGAACTCGCCGCACGGGCGAAGATCGAGCACCGGAAAACTTACTGGTACGTACCGTCGGCTACCCATGAGGGCGGCCATCGGGTCGAGAACGACGGTTCAGCGTGTTCGTGCGAAGACTTCGAGCTTCGCCGGGAGCCGTGCAGGCACATCCTCGCGGTGCGGATCGTGAAGGACAGGAACCGCGGAACGCCGATCCCCGAGACGCCGGCCGAACCGCCGAAGCCGCGGAAGACGTACAAGCAAGATTGGCCCGCGTACAACCTCGCGCAGACCCGCGAGAAGGAACTGTTCCTGCGGCTCTTGTCCGACCTCTGCCGGGGCATCGAGTGGACTGCCCGCGAGGGCCGAGGCCGGCCACGGGTGCCGTACCCCGATGCCATCTTCGCCGCCGTCTACAAGGTCTACAGCACCTTCAGCGGGCGCCGGTTCTCCACCGACCTACGCGACGCCAAAGCGGACGGGCACACTGACGCGGCCCCGCACTACAACAGCGTCTTCCGGGTGCTGGAAGACCCGACCGTCACGCCCACGCTGAAGAACCTCATCATCCGGTCGAGCCTGCCGCTGAAGACCGTGGAAACCGCGTTCGCCGCGGACAGCACCGGGTTCGGCACGAACAAGTTCGCCCGCTGGTTCGACACCAAGTACGGCGTCGAGCGGAAGAAAGCGGAGTGGGTGAAGTGCCACGTGATGACCGGGGTGCGGACGAACGTCGTCACGGCGGTTGAGGTGAACGACGCGGGCGACGCGCCGATGTTCCGCCAACTCGCCGCGACGACGGCGGTCAACTTCACGATGGCGGAGGTGTCGGCAGACAAGGCGTACAGCAGCTTCGCCAACCTGGAAGCCGTCGAGGACGCCGGCGGGGTGCCGTACATCGCGTTCAAGGTGAACGCCCGGGGCGAGAACCGGCCCGGCATCTGGGAGAAGATGCACGCCCACTTCACCTTGCGGCGGGACGACTTCCTCGCCCACTACCACAAGCGGAGCAACGTCGAGTCCACATTCTCGATGATGAAGCGAAAGTTCGGGGACGCGGTGCGGTCGAAGACGGAAACGGCGATCAAGAACGAGGTGCTGGCGAAGGTGCTGTGTCACAACCTCGTGGTCAACGTCCACGAGATGCACGAACTCGGGATCGACCCGGACGCTTTCGGCTCGCCGCCGAAGGTCGAGCCGCGGATCATCCGGTTCCCGAGTTCCTGACCGTCCTTACCGGCGACCCTTCCGTCCGCCCGTCGAGGCGCCCGGCTCCGACTGCTTCGCGGTCGTGGATTCCCCGAGCTTAAGATCGAGGTCGGGAGGGCTAGAAACGGTGGCGACCGTCAACTGCGCGATGGCGTCGCCGGGCTTCAGAACCACGTCGAACGGGCCGAAGTTCACAATTTCCAGGGTGATGTTCCCTTCCCATCCGGCGTGAATCGTCGGGGCGGAGAGATGGACTACAAGGCCGGTTCGGGCTCGCGTGCTTTTGGCGTTAACGAAGCACACATACAGGGGGTTCTCCTCCGGGGTGCCGACCCATTCGAGGGTCGTCCAGAGAACGAAACCGCCCGTCTGCACGATCACTTCGTCGCCGCGGGCGAAGACCGGATTGCTCTTGTCCGGCTCACCTTGCGGGACAGGCTTCAGGTACTTCTTTGAGAAGTTCTTGTAGTGGAAGGTGCCAAGCCGCAGTTCAGGGTTCGCGCCCGCTTCCCCTTGAGCCTCACGATACTTCTCAACGTCCCACACCCGGGCGCCCTTCTTCGTGGCGTCCAGGTGGAGGTCGATCGACGTTTCATCGTACCCGCACGTCTCGCCGTCCGGCGCGGGCTTTACGATGAGCAACCCCCGCTGGATTGCCCACTTGATGTCGCGGTTAGACAGGTACACGGGCGTAGTTCTCGGGTGGCGCGGGGATGTCGGGGTTTTCCTTGATCTGGGACTTGGCCACCAAGCACACGTCCCCCCCGGGCAGCGATAGCTTGTACGAGCCGTCCGCCTGAACGCTGATAATCCGAGCCTGGACGTAGCCGGTGGTAGTCCGGTCGTCGGCCGGCTCCTCCTGAATCCGGGCGAGGTGCGAGTCGAAGCAGTAAATCCACGGCGCCAGCCCGATGTATTCCTGTCCGCCCGCGGTCTGGATGGCGAAGGTGCGCTCGTTGGCGAAGCCGCCCCGGGAAATCTTCGCCTTCACGACCACGGTCCGGTAAGCAGCCATCGATCTCCCCTTCTCGTCCTAGTCCTGAAACGCCCGCTACTGGACGGGTGTATAGAAGTCTCGCATCCTGGAGCGGGAAGTCAACCAGCGTAGGGCGTCGCCGATATCAGACCGCATCTCCCCGCGACCCAACAACCAGCTCAGCAAGCGGGGTCCGTGTTAATCATCCCGCTTCTCTGGGGCGCAACTCCACCCCGAGTGGACCGGGTGCCCAATCTGTGCCGGACTTGGGCCAGCGCTTACGGGTCGTGACGGCCCAACCGAGTGGACGAGCTATAGAGACGTGTTTTCTCAGAACCGGCGCTTGAGCGCAAGATCAATTCTGCCCCAAAAATCCCCCGCCTGCCTCAGAAATCGGGCGGATCGGCCATTTCTGGGGCAAAGCGGGGTGTCGAGTTCCGGCGCGCTCTGCCCCTCCGGTCCGCGCGTGTCTGTCGTGGGGTTGGCGGGTTTTGACCCCGCCGCGGGCGCCCGGACGACCGCCCCCCGACACCCAGGAGCACTGGGGGTTAACCGCGCGGATCGCGGTTTGGGGACTCTGGGCCGAGGTTCGTACCATCCGGGTCGCTGCCGCAGTCCGGGCTGCGTCGAGCGCCTTCAGGATCACCCCCCCGACACCTCGGCCGCGTCATACGGTACGGATGTACACTAAGTCAAGCCCGAACCCTATTCGGCCGGCGAACGGCGGCACGGATGCCGCCACGCGCGGTTTGACAGCGATTCGCACGTCGGGTAGCCTGATCTGCCGACTGACTGGCAGGCGAACACCCTGCCTCGTCGGCGCGGGAGGATCTGCCCCGCGCATCTTAATCCCATGTTCGTCAACCGTATGGGTTCGCGTAACGGCGATGGACAAGGCACACATCCTCGGCGAAATTCAGCGAACAGCGAAGGCCAACGGTGGCGTGGCGCTTGGGAGGACGCGCTTCGAGCAGGAAGCGGGGATTCGCTATTCCGATTGGTTCGGCCGACACTGGACACGCTGGGAGGATGCAGTCCGCGAAGCTGGAGTCGAACCGAGCCGGATGAACGAGGCTTTCGAGGACGATTACTTACTCGGTCATCTTGCCCTCCTCACTCGCAAACTGGGCCGTGTACCAGTTCAGGGCGACTTGCGCATGGCAAGAAGAGGTGATCCCGAGTTCCCATCTCACAACGTCTTTCAACGCCTTGGGACAAAGGCTCAGCGAGCGGTCCGCATCCTGGACTATTGCGAAAGATCCGCTGGTTTCGATGATGTAACGATACTCTGGCGACAGGTTCCGACCGTAGTGACTGCGGTTGAGGAGGTAGATGCCGAAGAAGCGCCGGCCACACTCGGTTATGTCTACATGCTCAAACACGGCTTACGCCGAGAGTACAAGATCGGCCGCACGAACAACCCGCTACGGCGCGAGGGTGAGCTTGGAATCCAACTCCCCGAGAAATGCCAGCCGGTCCACTACATCCAGACCGACGACCCGCAGGGCGTCGAGGCGTACTGGCACCGGCGGTTCGCCGAGAAGCGGAAAGAGGGTGAGTGGTTCGTACTCACGCCGCATGATGTGCGCGCGTTCAAGCGGTGGCGGCGAATCTACTGAGGTCGCAGCGGCCGAACCAATAGCTACGGCAGACGGCCTTCACTTATAGCATTCTCGTGACCACTGCAGCCACGCCCGCGACTGCTGAGCCGGTTGTTAAGCGGCGGTAGCTCCGAAAGCTGTCCAGCTCGTGTCGCTCCGTCGGTGTTTCACGGCAGGTGGTTCGCCCCCTCACCCCGCGTGCTTCGCCGCGACCCTCTCCACTGAGAAGGGTCTGTCGAGACCTTCGGGGTTTAGCCCGGAGGGCGTCGGCGGTAGCCCCGGGTGGAACCCGGGGCGGGCGTCGGCGTGA
>JBGAQM010000254.1:0-9449 GCA_044220735.1 Urbifossiella sp.
AGCGTCACGGCGTTGGTGCCGCCGACGTACCGGTACAGCGGCTGGCCGAGGGCGTTCGCCGCGGCGTGGGCGGCGGCCATCGACACGCCCAGGATGGCGTGCGCGCCGAGCTTCGACTTGTTCGGGGTGCCGTCGAGTTCGATCATGCGGCGGTCGAGCCGCACCTGGTCGAGCCCGCACATGCCGGTGAGGGCAGGGGCGATGGCGTCCTTGACGTTGTTGACGGCGCCGAGGGTGCCCTTGCCGAGGTAGCGCTTCTTGTCGCCGTCGCGGAGTTCGGCGGCCTCGTGCGCCCCGGTGCTGGCCCCACTGGGGACCGCAGCCCGGCCGACGGTGCCGCACGCCAGACGGACTTCGCACTCGACGGTGGGGTTGCCCCGGCTGTCGAGGATTTCGCGGGCGGTGACGCCCGAAATGGTGTGGTTCATGCCGATGGGATACGCCGCGGGGGGGTCGGCGTGAAGGGGTGACGAGCCGGCCGCGTCGGCGGTCCGAGTTCTGAAACGAACGCACCGGCCGCGGGGAACGTCCGGGACCAGGCGGCGTCGGGGGCCGCCGCCGGTCAACCGGACCGGCCGGGGGGCTGGCAGCGAGCGGCCTCCGGCCGTGCGCCCCTGCCTCCCGACCTCGTCCCCCGCGGCCGGTCGTGTCCGGTGCGGTGTGCGTGCCAGTTGTTTCGGCGGCGGGGAACGAGCGGCTTGAAGCGGAGTGCGCGAATTGTCGGGCGAGCCGGGGGCGTCAGCCCCCGGATTCTCCACCACCAGTGGTGGGGGCGAACTCTCGTACGGCTGCGTGGCGGCGTCGGGGTCGCCGGTGGCGTCGTCGGCGGCCGTCCGGGAGTCGATCGAAGTGTGAGCGTACCACCGCCCGCGCCCGCGGACAACCGTGCGACGACACGAGCAACTCGGCGCCCGCATCGCCCTAACACTCTTTTGTGGCATCGACTCAATTCGTGCCTCGACCCCCCGGGGGGGGCGGTGACACACAATGATCGCGGCCCGTGTGTCGGCTACACCACTTTCCGCTTCCGCTTCGGCAGGAACGACTTGAGGCGGGCGAGGTTGACCGCGTCCATCGGGGTACCGTCGGCGTCCTCCTTCGGCGTCTCCAGGATCATGGGCGTGTCGGCGAAGCGTGGGTCGGTCACGAGGCGGCGGAACGGCTCGTCGCCCATCTCGCCGAGGCCGATCCCCGCGTGCCGGTCCACCCGGCTGCCGAGCGGCTTGAGGCTGTCGTTGACGTGAAACAGGCACAGCCGTCCGAGGCCGATGAGGCGGTCGAACTGGTCGAAGGTGTCGGCGTACTCGGCGGCGCTGCCGAGTGGGTAGCCGGCGGCGAAGACGTGGCACGTATCCAGGCACACGCCGAGCCGCTCGGGTTGTTTCACGCCGCCGAGCATGGCGGCGAGTTCCTCGAACGCAGCGCCGAGGGTGGTCCCCTGCCCCGCGGTCGTTTCGAGGAGCACGCGAACCCGGTAGCCGTTGCACCGCTCCAGGATGATGTCCAACGCCGCGACCACCCGGGCGATTCCGGCCTCGACACCGCTGCCGACGTGCGCCCCCGGGTGGGTGACGACGTAGCTGAGGCCGAGTTCTTCGGCGCGGTCGAGTTCGGCGGCGAAGGCGTCGATCGACTTGCGCCACAGGGCGTCGTCGGGGGCGGCGAGGTTGATGAGGTACGAGTCGTGGGACGTGGGAAATCGGATGTCATGGTCGCCGACGGCCTTCTTGAACGCGGCGACCGCGGCGGGGTCGAGTTTCTTCGCGGCCCAGGCGTTGGGGTTGGACGTGAAGACCTGCACGGTGTCCATGCCGAGTGCGGCGGCGGCTTCGGGTGCCTTGTGGAGCCCGCCGGCCACGGACAGGTGAGCGCCGAACAGCGGCATGAAGCGCCTCCCGGGGAAGGGTGTACAGTAACCACGACCTGTACAGCCATTCAAGGGCGAGCCGGCGGTCGGGGTGAAAGTGTGCTGGTCGGCGGCTGCACCGGCCGATAGAATTCCCGTGCCCGATTTGCCACCTTAGCACAGCGGTAGTGCACCGCTTTCGTAAAGCGGGGGTCGTCGGTTCAAATCCGACAGGTGGCTCTGGACCGAAGGTGCTACGCGACGACTCCGGGGAGACCCGGAGTCGTCGGCGTTTGGTCCGCGATTTCTGGTATCCCTGCCGCCCGCCGCCCGGCATAATCAACCCCGTCGCCGGACCGCTCCCCGCCCCCGCCCGGTCGCGTCCCGTAGGTCTCCCGATGCGCATCCCTCTCCTGGCCGCCGCGGCCGTCCTCGCACTGACCTCACGCGGCCGCGCCGCCGACGCCGACTTCGCGCGCGACGTGCGTCCGCTCCTCACCGAGTACTGCTTCGCCTGCCACGGGCCGGACGAGAAGGGCCGCAAAGCCGACCTGCGGCTCGACACCCGCGACGGCCTCACCGCCGCCGCGAAGGACGTTCTCGCCCGCGTCACCAGCGCCGACCCGGCCGAGCGAATGCCGCCGGCGAAGGGCGGCAAGGCGCTGACGGCCGCGCAGGTCGGTGCGATCAAGTCGTGGGTCGAGGGCGGGGCAAAGTGGTCGGCCCACTGGGCGTTCGAGGCGCCGAAGCGGCCGCCGGTGCCGGTGACGAAGCACGCCGTCGTCAACCCGATCGACGCCTTCGTCCGCGCGCGGCTCGAACGGGAGAAGCTGCTCCCGGCTGCCGAGGCGAACCGCGAGACGCTGATCCGCCGGCTGTCGCTCGACCTCACCGGGCTACCTCCGACGCCCAAGGAGGTGGACGACTTCCTCGCGGACCGCGCGCCGAACGCCTACGAGAAGGTCGTGGACCGGCTCCTCGCGTCGCCCCACTACGGCGAGCGGATGGCGATGCCGTGGCTCGACTACGCCCGCTTCGCCGACAGCAACGGATTCCAGACCGACAGCAGCCGGGCCATGTGGCCGTGGCGCGACTGGGTGGTGAAGGCGTACAACCGCAACCTGCCGTTCGACCAGTTCACCGTCCAGCAACTCGCCGGCGACATGCTCCCGAACGCGACGCCCGACCAGATCATCGCCACCGGCTTCAACCGCAACCACCGACTCAACGGCGAGGGCGGGCTGATCGGCGAGGAGTGGCGCGTCGAGACGGTGATCGACCGCGTGGACACGACCGCGCTGACGTGGCTCGGCATGACCGCCGGCTGCGCCCGCTGCCATGACCACAAGTACGACCCGATCACGCAGGCCGAGTACTACCGGCTGTTCGCGCTGTTCAACAACGTGCCCGAGTCCGGGACGCTGGCGGCGAACCGCGGCGGCGGCAACTCGGACCCGGCGGTCACCGTCGCGGGTCCGGGACAGGACGCAGAACTAACAAAGCTCCGGGCCGCGGTCGGCACCGCGGAGGCGGCCGCGGCCGACGCGGCGAAGGAGCTGCCCAAACTCGTCGCGGCGTGGGAGCCGGGCTTCAAGGCGGCGCAGGCGAACGCCAAGGACGCCTGGACGGTGTTGACGCCGCGCAGCGTGTCCGGCAGCGGCATGGGGAAGTTCGAGCGGCAGACTGACGGGTCGTACCTCGCGGTCGGCCAGTCGCCGCCCTACGACCTGTACACCGTTGCCGCCCCAATCGCCGCCGGGCCTCTGTCGGCGGTGCTGCTCGAATGCCTGCCGGACAAGTCGCTGCCGAACCAGAGCGTCGGCCGGGCGCCGAACGGGAACTTCGTACTCACGTCGGTCGAGGCCGTGGTGAGCGCCCCGTCGCTGAAGGAGCCGATTAAGCTCCGGTTCGCGCGGGCCGAGGCCGACTACTCGCAGCCGGGCTGGGACGTGAAGAACCTCCTCGGCGGCGACCCGAAGCGCGGCTGGGCGGCGGACGGCCCGACGCGGCGGGCGCCACTCAAGGCCGCGCTCGTGGCCGACGCACCGGTGACGGTTCCGGCCGACGCCACCATCACCGTCAAGCTGCTGCACGAGGCGCTGAACCACCACTCGATCGGCCGGTTCCGCCTGTCCGTGACCGGCGCCGCGCCCGCGACGGTGACGCTCGCCGGCCCGCGCGTGCCGCCTGGGGTGAAGGCCGCACTCGACGCCGACCCCGCGAAGCGCACGCCGGCGCAAGTCGCCGAACTGACCGCCTTCTACCGCGCCGCCACGGACGGCCCGGTGAGGCGTGCCGACGCCGCCCTCGCCGCCGCGCGGAAGCAACTGACCGACTTCGAGTCGAAGCTGCCGACGGTGATGGTGATGAGGGAGGGGGCGCCGCGGGACGCCTTCGTGCTGATCCGCGGGCAGTACGACCGCCGGGGGGCGAAGGTGACGCCCGGGGTGCCGGCCGCACTCCCGCCGCTCCCCGCCGGCGCGAACGCCGACCGGCTGGCGTTCGCCCGCTGGGTGGCGTCGGCGGACAACCCGCTGACGGCGCGGGTGTGGGTGAACCGGGCGTGGGAGCACTTCTTCGGCGCCGGCCTCGTCCGCAGCACCGAGAACCTCGGCACCCAGGCCGAATTCCCGTCGCACCCCGAGTTGCTCGACTGGCTCGCCACCGAGTTCGTCCGCCTCGGCTGGGACATGAAGGCGACGCACAAGCTGGTCGTGATGTCCGCCACCTACCGGCAGGCGTCGCGGGTCACACCCGAACTGCTGGCGCGAGACGCCGAGAACCGGTTCCTCGCCCGCGGGCCGCGGTTCCGGCTGCCGGGCGAGTTGGTCCGCGACCAGGCGCTCGCCGCGTCCGGGCTCCTCACCCCGACGATCGGCGGGCCGTCGGTGCGGCCGTACATGCCGGCGGGCGTGTGGGACGAGGTGAGCGTGTACGGCGACCTGCGGAACTACAAGATGGACCCCGGCCCGGACCGCCACCGGCGCACCATGTACACCGTCTGGAAGCGCACCGCCGCCCCGCCGACAATGCTGTTGTTCGACGCCCCGAACCGCGAGGTGTGTACGGTACGTCGGTCGCGGACTAACACGCCGCTGCAGGCGCTGGCGCTGCTCAACGAGTTCACTTACGTCGAAGCGGCGCGGGCGCTCGCGGCGCGGATGAAGGCCGACGGCGGCGCCGACCCGCTGACGCACGGCTTCCGGCTGGTGACGGCACGCCGCCCGACCGCAGCGGAGAAGGCCGTTCTCGCAGAAGGGTACGCGGCCGACCTGGCGCGCTTCCGCGGCGACCCCGACGCGGCGAAGCGTCTGCTCTCGGCTGCGACCGCAGACGCCGAGCTCGCGGCGCTGACGCTGACTGCAAACGTGCTGCTGAACCTGGACGAAGTCGTGACGCGCGAGTGAGTCGTCCCCTCCGTCGTGGGGCCGGCTTCCAGCCGGCCTTGCGTACCCAGGCCGGCTGGAAGGCCCCACCAGGTATCGCCCTGGACCCGGACGACACCATGCTCCCCCACCCCGCCGACGCCCTCAACCGCCGCCTCTTCCTCCGCCACTCGACGGCCCTCGGCGCCGCCGCGTTGTCGGCGCTGAGCGCACAGGGCCAGCCAGGTGAACCCTCCTTCCGTCTACCGGTCGCGAAGGCGAAGCGCGTCATCTACCTGTTCCAGTCGGGCGCCCCGTCGCAGCTCGACCTGTTCGACCCGAAGCCGCAGCTCGACCGCCGCCGCGGCGAGAACCTCCCCGAGAGCATCCGCCGCGGCCAGCGCCTCACCACCATGACCAGCGGGCAGGCGACGTTCCCCACCGCCCCGTCGATGTTCAAGTTCGCGCGGCACGGCAAGGGCGGGCTGTGGCTCAGCGAGCTGTTGCCGCACCTCGCCACGGTCGCCGACGACCTCACGATGATCCGCTCGGTCCACACCGAGGCGATCAACCACGACCCGGCCATCACCTTCTGCCAGACCGGCAACCAGCTCGCCGGCCGGCCGAGCATCGGGGCGTGGGCCAGCTACGGCCTCGGCAGCGAGAACCAGAGCCTGCCGGCCTACGTCGTCCTCACGTCGTTCGGCAGCGGCCGCCGCGACGACCAGCCGCTCTACGACCGCCTGTGGGGCGCCGGCTTCCTCCCCGGCCGGCACCAGGGCGTGAAGTTCCGCAACACCGGCGACGCCGTGTTGTACCTCTCCAACCCCCCCGGCGTGGACGCGGCGACGCGCCGCGCCACCCTCGACCGGCTCGCCGCCCTTAACCGCCAGCACTTCGACGCCGTCGGCGACCCCGAGACGCAGGCCCGCATCGCTCAGTACGAGATGGCGTTCCGGATGCAGACGAGCGTGCCCGAGTTGCTCGACACGTCGAAGGAGACGCGGGCCGTGCTCGACTCGTACGGCCCCGACGTGAGCCGCCCCGGCAGCTACGCCGCGAACTGCCTGCTGGCCCGCCGCCTCGCCGAACGCGGGGTGCGGTTCGTGCAGCTGTTCCACATGGGTTGGGACCACCACGGCGGCCTCCCCGCCGCGATCCGCGGGCAGTGCCGCGACACCGACCAACCCACAGCCGCGCTGCTGCGCGACCTGAAGCAGCGTGGGCTGCTCGACGACACGCTCGTCGTCTGGGGCGGAGAGTTCGGGCGGACGGTGTACAGTCAGGGGGCGCTGACCGCGACCGACTACGGCCGCGACCACCACCCGCGCTGCTACTCGGTGTTGATGGCCGGCGGCGGCGTGAAGCCGGGAGTGACGCACGGGGCGACCGACGACTTCAGCTACAACGTGACCGAGAACCCGGTGAGCGTCCACGACCTGAACGCGACGATCCTGCACCAGCTCGGCATCGACCACGAGAAGCTGACGTTCAAGCACCAGGGGCTCGACGCGAAGCTGACCGGCGTGGAGCCGGCGCACGTGGTCCGCGCGGTACTGGCCTGATCGATCCCGCTACCGCAGCACGAGGACGGCCTCCTCGCACGCCGGGTAGCGGTCGGTGGCGGGCGAGTGGCGGACCCGCTCGACGACGAACCCGGCCTTGCGGAGCACCCGCAGCGACGCCGTGTTGCTACTGGCGACGGTGGCGACGAGCGGGCGGTCGTCGATCGTCTGAAGCAGCAGTTCCAACGCCCGGCTGGCGACCCCCATCCCCCAGCACCGGCGGTCGATCCAGTAGCCCACGTGGTCCTGCCCCTCCGCCGGGAAGCGAGAGACGTACCCGACCAACTCGTCGCCGAGAACGATCACCCGTGCGTCGCAACCCGGGTCAGCCAGTGCCTTCGCCCAGTGCGAGTCGAACGCCTCCCGCGTCCGCGGGATCGTCACCGCCATGTGGTTCGACTCGGAGTCCAGTTGCATCTCGAACATGCGGGGAAGGTCGCCGGACTCGATCGGCCGGAGTCGGACGCCGGCGGTCGGGCGGGCGATCACCGGCTTCTGGGCGATGAGGTAGACGTGGGACTCGGGGTACTGGTCGTACTCCAGGTGGCGGCAGACGCACCCCGCCCCGGCGAGGGTTCGGAGGGTGGCGGGGATGCCGAGGGTGGCGTGGTACATGGGCGGCCCCATCTCCGCGTTCAGCCGCTCATCCGGTGAGTCCGTCCCGCCCGTGGAGAAAACAAAAACACCACCTGCCGTTAGCCCACGACACAGCTTTGTGAGAAGCGCCTCCTGCCCGGCCAGCGGAACGTGCCACACGCTGTCCCACGCCACGATCAGGTCGTACTGTCGCGGGAGTTCCCACCTCGTGATGTCGGCGTTGAACAGCCTGGCGTTGGGGTGGCGGACCCGAGCCAGGGCGAGCATCCCCGGGGACACGTCGAGGCCGTCCGTGCGGAACCCGTGGTGTTCCAACAGCCCCAGCAGCCGACCCGGGCCGCAGCCCACGTCGAGGGCCGCTCCCCGCCGCTTCACGAAGGCGACAGCCCGCTCGACGGAGACGAAGCCGTGGGTCGAACCGTCGAGCCACTGGGCGGCGAGGAGGTCGTAGGCGGCGGCGACCTGATCGGGGGTCATGCGTCCGGCCGCTCCAGCCGGTGTTCGCAGGTGAGCCTGGTGCGGGTCACGTTCGAACCCTTGCCGGCGGTCACGCGAGAATGTCGCGCACCACCCGCGCCGGGCGGCCGTCGGTGAGCCGCTGAGCGCGGCCGCCGTGGTGGAACACCAGCCGCTCGTGGTCGATCCCCAGCAGGTGCAGGACCGTCGCCTGGAAGTCGTTGGGCGTCACCACGTTCTCGGCCGCCTTGTGGCCCACCTCGTCGGTCGCGCCGTAGGTCATGCCGCCCTTCACCCCGCCGCCGGCGAGCCAGCAGGTGAAGCCCTGGCCGTTGTGGTCGCGGCCGGCGGCGGCGTTCAGCTCGCCCTCGCACACCGGCAGCCGGCCGATCTCGCCGCCCCAGTGGACCAGCGTCGTGTCGAGAAGCCCGCGCTGCTTCAGGTCCGTCACCAGCGCCGCCGCCGGCTGGTCGGTCCGCTTGCAGATCGCCGGGAGGCCGTTGCGGATGGTGTTGTGGTTGTCCCACGGCTGGCCGCCGAGGAACAGCTGCACGAACCGCACGCCGCGCTCGACGAGCCGGCGGGCGATGAGGCAGCGGGTGCCGTACTCGCGCGTCTCGGGGCGGTCGATGCCGTACAGCGCCTTCACCCGCTCCGGCTCACGGCTGACGTCCAGCGCCTCGGACGCGGCCGTCTGCATCGCCGCGGCGAGTTCGTAGCTGGCGATGCGGGCTTCGAGGTCGGCCTCGCCGGGGCGCGCCGCGAGGTGCCGGCGGTTGAGCGCCGCGAGCAGGTCGAGGTTCTGCCTCTGCACGGCGCCGGCGGCGTCCGGCGGCGGGTTGAGGTTCAGGATGCGCGGCTCCTGCGGGCGCAGGACCGTCCCCTGGTACAGCGGCGGGAGGAAGCCGCAGTCCCAGTTGTTGGCGGCGTCCACCGGGGCGCCGGCCGGGTCGGACAGCACCATGTACGCCGGCAGGTTGCGGGCCTCGGAGCCGAGGCCGTACACCATCCAGCTGCCGAGCGTCGGCCGGCCCGTGACGCCGGCGATGCCGCCGTGGAAGTAGCGGATCGACACCTCGTGCCCGTTGAACCCGGTGTGCATCGAGCGGACGACGCAGAGGTCGTCCACGACGCCGGCGGTGTGCGGCAGCAGTTCCGACACCGGCGTGCCGCACTTGCCGCGCGGCGCGAACCGCCACGGGCTGCCGAACAGCGTCTTGCTGGCGCGGTTGACGAAGCTGTAGCCGACGTTCCCGGAGTAGTCCTTGCCGTTCATCCGGGTGAGTTCGGGCTTGGGGTCGAACAGGTCGACGTGGCTCGGCCCGCCGTGCATGAACAGCGAGATCATGGCCTTCGCCTTGGGGGCGAAGTGCGGCGCCTTGGGGGCGAGCGATGGGTGTGGGTTCTCGCCTGGCTTCGGCGGCCCGTCGGCGGCGAGGAGACCGTCGCGCGCCAGCAGGTCTGCCAGCGCGAACAGCCCGACGCCCGCGGCGGTGCGGGAGAGGAGGTCGCGGCGGGTGGGATGCGTCAACGTTGGTGATTCCTCGGGAATCAGCGGCTCGCCGCTCGGCCGTGGGGCCGGCTTCCCGCCGGCCGTATCAGGTAAGGCCGGCTGGAAGC
>JBGAQM010000255.1:0-9404 GCA_044220735.1 Urbifossiella sp.
CGGGCGCCTCGACGACCGGGGCGGCGGGCTTCGGGGCCGGCTTGGCCACGGGCGGCGGCGGCTTCGGGGCGACGGCCTTCGGCAGCGTCTTGACGGTGGTGTCGAGTTTGGCGGCCGGGGGGATGGCGGGCTTGACCGGGGCGGGGGGCGCGCCGGCGACCTTGGGCGGCCCCTTCTTGGCGCGGTCCTTCAGCGCGTCGAGTTGCTCGGGCTCCAGGGAGTTCAGCTGGTTCGTCAACCCGCTGAACCCGAGCTCCTTCGCCATCGCGATGAGGTCCTTGCTGGGGACGCCGAGGTCCTTGGCCAGCTCGAACACGCGAACCTTCTTGTCCTTTTCTTTCGCCACCGGATTCGGCTGCAAGCGATGCTCCTGGAGGGATGCCCTGTACACCCCCGTGCCCGTCCGCGGACGCCCCGCGAGCCCGACGGAACGGTCGGTCCGACCCGAATAGGTCTTATTCTAAGCCGGGAGGCCCGCGCGAAAAGGGCAATCGGCAGGACCGACAAGAACGGGGCGGCTTCGGTTAGAGATACGGGGCGGGCGGGAGGTTCGCGGCGGCGGCCCGCTCCTCCAGGATATCGACCAGCCGCGGGTGCCGTCCGAGCGGCTCGGCGAGCACGAACCGCACCCCCGGGAAGGCCGCCGCCAGCCGGTCGCGGGCCGCCGTCAAATCCTCCGCGACGTGCTTCCCCGGCGAGAGGAAGTACGGCAGCATCACCACCCGGTCCGCCCCGCGGGCCGCGCAGTTCGCCCCGCCGGCGTCGATCGACGGCTCCGCGAGTTCCAGGAACGACACCTGCACGTCGGCGTGGCCGCGGTCGCGCAGCTGCGCCGCGACGTGTTCGAGGTCGGCGTTCGCCTCCGCCCGTCGGCTCCCGTGCGCGATCAGCAGCAGCGATGTCATGGGGTGAGTGTAGGCGACCCGGCCCGCGGCGTGCCACCGACCTCGGTCGTCATCTCCCCACCACCCGCCGCCCGCCGTATCCTTTCCCGATGAGCAACCAACTGAAACTCGGTCTCCCCGCCGGCTCCCTCCAGGACGCGACCGCCGAGCTGTTCCGCAAGGCCGGCTACAAGGTCACGTTCGCCAGCCGCAGTTACTACCCGACCATCGACGACCCCGACATCCACTGCACCCTCATCCGGGCGCAGGAGATGGCCCGGTACGTCCGCGACGGGTCGCTCGACTGCGGCCTCACCGGGCACGACTGGGTCGTCGAGAACGACGCCGAGAAGGACGTGGTGGAGCTGGCCGAACTGGTGTTCAGCAAGGTCAGCCGCCGGCCGGTGCGCTGGGTGCTGGCCGTGCCGAACGACTCGCCGGTGCAGTCGCCGAAGGACCTGCAGGGGAAGCGCATCGCCACCGAGGTCGTGAACATCACCCGGAAGTGGCTGGCGTCGCACGGCGTCACCGCGAGCGTGGAATTCAGCTGGGGCGCCACCGAGGTGAAGCCGCCGAAGCTGGCCGACGCAATCGTCGAGGTGACGGAAACCGGGAGCAGCCTGAAGGCGAACAACCTGCGGATCGTGGCGGACCTGCTGACGAGCACGACGCGGTTCATCGCCAACCCGGCCGCCGCCGCCGACCCGTGGAAGCGGCAGAAGATGGACGACCTCGTGCTGATGCTGAAGGGGGCGATGTCCGCGGAGGGGAAGGTCGGGCTGATGATGAACGTGCCGCGCGACAAGCAGGCGGCGGTCGTGGCGCTACTGCCGGGGCACAAGCCGACCCTCTCGGCCCTGTCCGACCCCGAGTGGGTGGACGTGCTGGTCATCCTCACCGAGGACGAGGTGCGCAAGCTCATCCCGTCGCTGAAGCGCGCCGGGGCGTGCGGCATCGTCGAATTCCCGCTCAACAAGGTGATCGACTGACCGCCCCTTGTTCGGACCGCGGCGGGCGTGATAGGCTGGCTTGAAAGGAGTAAACCGATGGCGACCGCGATCGAACCCACGCCACCCGCCGACCGGTTGATGACCACCGAGGAGTTCTTGGCCCTGCCGGACGACGGCGTCGAGCGGTGGTTGATTGACGGTCGAATCGTGGAGGTCGGCATGACGACCCGGAACAAGTTCCACACCGGGGTCGAGGCGCTGCTCGCCCACCACCTCGTGAGTTGGAGTGAAGCCCAGGCACGCCCGCGCGGGACCGTGCACGCCGGGGAGGCGGGGGTGCGGCTCGGTACGAATCCCGACCGAACGGTCGGCATCGATCTCGTCTATCTCGCCCCGGACGTGTCGAGCCGGGTGCTCGCCGACGACTCGACGACTATTATCGACGCCATTCCCACACTGGCGGTGGAGATCACCTCGCCGTCGGAGGTGAAGGGTGACGCGACCCGAAAGTTGAAGTTGTTCCGCGACGCCGGCGTGCCGCTGGTTTGGGTGATCGACCCCGACTTCCGAACGGTCACCGTCCACCGTCCGGGGGCAAGGCCGGTAATGGTCAACGACGGCGAAGAACTCGACGGCGGCGACGTGCTTCCCGGCTTTCGCGTTCCCGTCGCCCGGCTCTTCCCCGGATGACGGACCGCGGGCGCCACCCTACGGCACGTCGGGCACCAACCCCCGCAACTGGTACAGCTGGATGAGCGCCCGGTCGGCCACGCGCTCGCCGGCGCCCAACTCGGCCACCGCCACCGGCAGGCCGGTACCGTACCCGCCCTCGCTCACCGCCTGCACCGTCGGGAAGTACTGGTGGTAGTCGTTGCAGTAGCCCAACACGAACAGGTGCGGCAGCCGCGCCCGCCGCTTCAGCCCCAGCGCGTGCTCGCAGAAGAACTCGCCGCTCAGCCCCACGAACCCGACCCGCCCGTCGAGCACCGCCGCCGACACGGTCGGCCGCACCCCGTCGGCGTACTCGCGCTCGAAGAAGCCGATCAGCTCCGGGAAGAAGGCGTCGCCCAGCACCTGCTTCACGAACGGGTTCCGCACGTCCAGCATCGCCTTGAACCGCAGCTCCTCCCGCCGCGCCACCAGCCCCACGCCCTGCTTCTCGAACCGCACGTCCTTCAGGAGTGACAGCACGCTGTCGCCCAGCAGCCGGCCGAACTTGTCGCCGTCGGGCGCCGCCGGGGGCAGGGCGGGGGACAGGTCGCCGGCCGCCCCCTGGAGGAACAGGCACGGCGCGCCGCCGGTCGCGGCCTCGACGTGCTTCGCCATCGCCCCCGGGAAGTCGGGCGAGAAGCGCATCAGGTTCGCCGGCAGGGTCGTCGGGTGCGCCGCGAAGTTCACCGCGGTGGCGATCGCCTTCCCGCTCGCGTCCTCGACGTGCAGCACCGACAGCTCGCGGTCCACGGGGGCGTCCTTGCGGCGGCTCTGGCGGTTGCGGTTCAGCCCGACCTCCGTGGACGTCACCGCGTACCGCGCCGGCACGCGCGCGGCGTCGGCGGACTTGACGAGCTTGACCAGCTTGTCTTCCAGTTCGCGGACGTAGGGGCGCTCCTTCGGCCAGGTGTCGAGCTCGACCACCGGGCCGTGGTGGGTGTGCGACGCGACCAGGAACAGCTCGGCGAAGCCGTGGTCCTTCAGCCCGTCGCGGACGCGGGCCATCGACGCGCGGGTCGGCGCCCGGCCCAGGTCGAGGCTCACGAGCGCGACCTTTCCGTCGCCGGACTTCAGGACGAGGGCGCGGGCCGTCAGCGGGTCGCGGGCGCCCTCGGCGGGCTTGTCCTTGCGGGCGGCGTAGCCCCACATGGGGTAGCCGGGCGGCGGCGTGATGTCGGCGGACGCCGCCCCGGCCTCGAACCCGGCGCGCGCAACGAGGGCCGAGCCCAACAGGACGACGACAGCAAGCGCCTGGCGCATGACTCCCTCCGGGTGTGGCCCGTCGTAGAACATACCCCGTAACCCTCCCCGAGTGCCAGGAGTCTCCATGCCGGATTCGATCGTGTTCGAGGCCGTCGCCTTCGCCGCCCGCGCCCACCGCCACCAACTCCGCAAGGACCGCGACACGCCGTACGTCAGTCACGTGTTCCGCGTCGGCCTGGT
This sequence comes from Urbifossiella sp., assembly GCA_044220735.1. GTDB lineage: Bacteria > Planctomycetota > Planctomycetia > Gemmatales > Gemmataceae > Urbifossiella. Next base: position 3,989 of record JBGAQM010000255.1, read on the forward strand.
GGTAAGGCACGTGTTCGGGTTCGACGAGCCGGAGATGCTGGCCGCGGCCCTCCTCCACGACACGATCGAGGACACCGCCACCGACTGCGACGACGTCGTGGAGCGGTTCGGCCCGGTGGTGGCGAGCTGGGTGGCGGCGCTGACGAAGGACATGCGGCTGCCGCACGAGGAGCGCGAGGCGGAGTACGTGGCGGCGCTGGCGGCGGCCCCGTGGCAGGTGAAGGTGTGCAAGATGGCCGACGTCTACGACAACCTGAACGACTGCAACCACCTCCCGCCGGCGGGGAAGCGGCGGACGTGCGGCAAGTCGCGGACGTACCTGGACGCGGTGTCCGGCGGGCTGCCGGAGAAGGCGCAGGCCGCGTTCGCGCTGGCGGAGGCGAAGCTGGCCGAGGTGGAGGCGGGGCTCGACGCCTGCCCGGCCTGACCCGCCCGAATCCACGCGCGGCACCTTCCCCCGCCCCCGCCCGCCGGGGATAATGACCTTCGCCCCCCGGAGCCCCCCATGACGCGCTTCACCCCCGCCGTGCTCGCCGCGGCCCTCGTCGCCGCCCCGGCCGCCGCCTGCCCGTTCTGCTCGCCGGCCGGCGAGACCCTCGCCGGCGAGGTCGGCCAGGCCGACTTCATCCTGTTCGGCACCCTCGGCAAGGCCGAGCGTGACCCGGCCGACCCCACCGCCTTCAACAAAGGCACCACGCCGCTGACGGTCGAACTGGTCATCAAGGACCACGACGCGGTGAAGGGGAAGAAGGTCGTCACCCTGCCGAAGTACATCCCGGCCGACGACAAGCAGCCGAACCTCAAGCACCTCGTCTTCTTCAAGCTGTACAACGGCACGCTCGACCCGTACCGCGGCGAGGCCGTCCCCGCCAACAGCGACCTGCCCAAGTACCTCAAGGGGGCCATCGCCGTCCGCGGCAAGTCGGCCGCCGACCGGCTCGGGTACTTCTTCGACTACCTCGAAAACGCCGACCTCGTCATCAGCTCCGACGCGTACTCCGAGTTCGGGTACGCCGAGTACAAGGAGGTGCGCGAGCTGACCGACCGGTGGAAGAACGACCCCACGAAGCCGGCCCAGCTGCTGGCGTGGCTCAAGGACCCGAACACCCGGGCGACGCGGTTCGGGCTGTACGGCATGCTCCTGGGCCACTGCGGCAAGCAGGAGGACGCCAAGGCCATCCGGGCGCTGCTCGACGACCCGATGCGGTCGTACACGAGCGGCCTCGACGGCGTGCTGGCGGGGTACGTGATGCTCGACAAGCAGGCCGGGTGGGACTACCTGCTGTCGGTCGTCGGCAACGCCAAGAAGGACTTCGCCGAGCGGTACGCGGGTCTGCGGACGGTCCGCTACTTCTGGGAGAACCGGCCCGACGTCATCGGGCGCGAGCAGGTGCTGGCGGCGATGCGGGTGCTCATGGACCAGGCCGACCTGGCCGACCTGCCGATCGAGGACCTGCGGAAGTGGCGGACGTGGGAGCTGACGCCGGCGGTGCTCGGGCTGGCGGCGCGCGAGTCGCACGCCGGCATCCCGATCGTGCGGCGGGCGGTCCTGAAGTTCGCGCTCGCGGCGCAGCAGGCCGACCCGGCCAACAAGGCCGCGGCCGACTTTGTGGCCGCCGCCCGCCAGCGCGACGCCCGGCAGGTCGAATTCCTGGAGACGCTCCTGCGCGACGAGAACCGGCCGCCGCCGAGCCCGCCGCCGGCGCCGAAGCTGTAACCCCGCCTTGTCCCGCCGGCCGGCCGGCGGTATGGCCGCCCCGATTCGCCCCGGGGTTCCGCCATGCCCGCGCGCCGCGCCGCCGTCCTTGCCGTGCTCCTCCTCGCGCCGCCGGCGGCCGCCCAGCCCGTCACCCTCGCCGAAACGCCCCGCCCCGGCGACGCCTGCCGCTACACCCTTGACCTCAAACTCACCGGCCACCTCGTCCTCACCGAGGGCGGCGCGAAACAGGCCGTGCCACTCACCGCCACCGCCCGCCACCGCTTCGCCGAAAAGACCCTCGCCGTCGCCGACGGCCTTCCCGCACGCTCGACCCGCTTCTACGACGAGGCGACCACCACCGCCACCGTCGGCGGCGACAAGTCGGAACGCACACTCCCCGCCGACCGCAAGCTCGTTGTCGCCCGCCGCACGCCGGCCGGCGTGTTCGCGTACTGCCCCGCCGGCCCGGTCAGCCGCGACGACCTCGACCTCGTCGCCGAACACTTCGACCCGCACGCGCTGCCGGGGCTGCTGCCGGGGAAGGCGGTGAACGTCGGCGACGACTGGCCGGTGTCCGACGCGACCGCGCAGGCCGCGGGTTTGCTCGACACGCTCACCCGCAACGGCCTGCGCGGCAAGCTCGTGTCCGTCGAGAACGGCACCGCCGCGTTCGCCGTTTCGGGCACGATCGAGGGCGTCGAGAACGGGGCGAAAGTAAGTCTCGCCGTGGACGCGACCGGCACGTTCGACGTGTCGGCCGGCCGCGTATCCGCCCTGACGTGGAAGCAGACCGACGACCGCGCCGCCGGCCCGGTGACGCCGGCGGCGAAGGTGGAGGCGACGATCGCGCTGCGGCGCGAGTTCGGCGGCGGCGTGCCGGCGGAACTCGCGGCCGACGTCCCTGCCGAAGTGCCCGCCGCGGCCGCGAGCCTCCGCCAACCCGGCCCCGGCGGGCGGTACGAAGTGCTCCACCCGCGCGACTGGCACGTCACCGGCGCGACCGACACGCACCTCGTCCTGCGGCTCCTCGACGGCGGCGAGTTCGTGGCGCAGGCGACGATCACGCCGTGGGCGAAGGCCGCGGCCGGGCAGCACACCGCGGCCGACGACTTCAAGAAGGCCGCGGCGGTGTCGCCCGGGTGGGTGCCGGACCGCGTCGTCGCCGACGGCGAGGTGCCGGCCGCGGACGGGTACTGGGTGTACCGGCTGGCCGCGGAGGGGAAGGCGCAGGACGTGGCGGTCACGCGGGCGGTGTACCTCGTGGCCGGGCCGCGCGGCGATCAGGTGGTTGTGACCGTGGTGGCACCGGCCGGACGTGCGCGGCTGCTCAACGGCCGCGACGCGGCGCTGGCGACGGGGATCGGGTTCGGCCGCTGACCGGTGCCATACCCGCGGCACGGGTCGGTTGTTAAGGTAGAATGGAACGGGTTCATCGGGCGCGTCCGGGGCACACGATGCGGATCGGGGTCGTCAGCGACACCCACGACCGGGGGGAGGCGGTGAGCGAGGCCGTCCGCCTCCTCCTGGAGCAGCACGTCGAGCTCGTCCTCCACTGCGGCGACATCGAGTCCCCCGAGACCATCCGCCTGTTCAAGCCGGTCCCGACGCACTTCGTGTTCGGCAACTGGGACAAGGACCGGGTGAAGCTCGCGGCCGCGATCAAGGACGCCGGCGGCACCCACTACGACTCGTTCGGGGCGATCGAGCTCGCCGGCAAGCGGCTGGCGTGGGTCCACAGCCACGAGCGGCACCAGCTGCGGCAGCTCGAGCACTCGGACTTCTTCGACTACGTGTTCTACGGCCACACCCACGTCCGCGAGCAGCACCGCACGGGCAAGACGCTCGTCGCCAACCCGGGGGCGCTGTTCCGCGCGAACCCCAAGACGTGCATCGTCCTCGACCTCGCCACCGGCGAGATCAAGCCGATCATCGTCCCCGTCGCCAAGCCGCTCGTCCCGCTGATCGACGACCCGGCCGGGTCCGTCGTGGCGCCCCCGCCGCCGACGTGATCGTGGGCCGGGTTGCAGCGCGCCGGGGGGGGCAGGGCGGCGTGGCACCCGCCCCCCGACCGACCGGGGCCCCGTCCAAAAAACCCGCGTACCATCCGCCCCTGTTCCGGCGGCGGCCTGCTTGCCACGGGCCGCCGATTCGCAGGGAGGTGGTCATGGCCCGTCGGCTCGTCCCGCCCGCACTCGTCGCCCTCGCCGCGCTCCTGGCGCCGGCCCCGGCCGCGGCCGGGCTCATGCCCACGAAGGTGTCGGTCACCCCCGAGGGGCCGAACCAGCTGTGGATGTACTCGGTCATGCTCCCGTCGGGGTCCATGCTCAAGACGGGCGACTACTTCACCATCTACGACTTCGCCGGCCTCGTCGCCGGGTCGAACAACCAGCCCGCCGGGTGGACGTTCAGCTCGGCCGCGGTCGGCCCCACGCCCGACCGGCTGGTGCCGGACGACAGCGCCGCCCTGCTCAACCTCACCTGGACGTACGCCGGCGGCGACTTCAGCCCGGGTCAGACCGGGCTGGGGAACTTCTGGGCGGTGTCGGCGTACGGGTCGAGCGGGGACGGGTTCTTCACCGCCACCACGCACACGGCCGGCACCAAGACGGACAGCAACATCACGTACACCGTGGTCCCGGTGCCGGCGCCGCCGGCCGTTCCGGAACCGACCACGCTCGTCCTGGCCGGGCTCGGGCTGCCGTTCGCGGCCCTCGCCCGGCGGGTCGCCCGCCGCACCCCCGGCCGTTCCGGGGTTGTGGTTGACACGACCGGCGGGCGAGCCTAAAAGCCGCCGGTCGAAAGGGGCGGTCGTCGGCGGACGGAGGGTATCCGGCTGCCGCCCCCGGCCCGGGGAACGTTTCCCGGCCGACGCACGAGTCGCCTGTCACGGAGGGTTTCTGCATGAGTCGTCGCACCTGGGTCGCCCGCCTGTTCACCGCCGCGGTCGCGGCCGTGGCCGCGGTTGGCACCGCCGGGGCCGGGATCATCCCGGCGTCGGTCACCGTCACCCCCGAGGCCGGGAACTTCCGGTGGCAGTACTCGATCGTGCTGCCCACCGACATGAAGCTCCAGGCCGGGGACTACTTCACCATCTACGACTTCGGCGGGCTGGTGAGCGGGTCGCAGTTCATCGACCCGACCAACTCGTCGGCGTCGGACTGGTCGATGGAGGTCCAGAAGGCCGGCCCGGTCCCGGTCGGGCTCGCCCCGAACGACGACGCGGCCATCGACAACCTGGTGTTCCGGTACAACGGCGGGTCGGGCCTGACCGGCCAGGTCGGGCTCGGAAACTTCGGCGCCGTCAGCTCCGTCGGGACGAGCACGAAGACCGACTTCACCGCCCAGAACCCGCAGTCCACGACCGGCGACCTGGACCGGAACATCATCGACACGATCGCCCCCGGCGTGCCGCCGGTCGTCGATCCGACCCCGGGCGTGCCCGAGCCGACGACGCTGCTGCTGGCGGCGATCGGCATCCCGGCCGCCGGCGCCGCTCGCGCCCTGCGGAAGCGGAAGGCGTGAGTCGTGAATCGGCTCGCCCGCGGTGGCGGGTGAGTGTCGCCCCGTGGAACCCGGCCCGTCCGGCGGGGTTTTTCGCGTTTCGGGAGTACGGCGGCGCCCCCGGACCCACTACCGCCGCCCGCGTTGGATACACGGATTCCAGGGATTGACGGCAGGGCGAGCGGCCGGCTCGATTTGGGATAACGTGGCGGGCAC
>JBGAQM010000256.1:0-9346 GCA_044220735.1 Urbifossiella sp.
GGAAGCCCACCCGCCGCGGCGGGTGGGCTTTTCTGTTCACCATCATGAGCGACCCGAAGCCGATCGTCGGGGTGGTCGGGGCGTCGGCCCGGGCTGCGGCCCACTCGCTGGCCCGCGCCGGATTCGGGGCGTGGGCCGTGGACCTGTTCACCGACCGCGACCTGTTCGTTTCGTCGGCCCGGTCCGACCCCGGGCGATACCCCCACGACATCCCCGCCCTCGCCGCCGGCTTCCCCCCTGGCCCCGTCGTCTACACCGGCGGGCTGGAGAACCACCCGACCGTCGTCGCCGACCTGGCCGCGTGCCGACCGTTATGGGGGAACTCGCCGGCGGTCCTGGAGCGGGTCCGCGACCCACTATTCCCGGGCGAGGTGTGGGAGTCCGCCGGGGGCGACGCGCTGCGCGTGCCGCGGACCTTCGTCGAAGGCCACCGGCCGGCAAGCGGGTCGTGGCTGCGAAAGGTCCGCCACGGGTCGGGCGGCGACGGCGTCTACCCCCACGCCGGGGGGCACGGCTCCATCCGGGAGCACGAGTACGTTCAGGAGTTCGCCCCCGGCCGGCCGATGTCGGCCCTGTTCGTCGCCGGCGAGGTCACGGACCTCCTCGGCGTCACCGAACAACTCGTCGGCGAGCCGTGGCTGCACGCCTCGCGGTTCGCCTGGGCCGGGAACGTCGGCCCGGTCGAACTGCCGGCGGCGACGGCGGACGCCCTCGCCCGCTTCGGCTCGGTGCTGTCGTGGGCCGGAGGGCTCGTCGGCCTGTTCGGAGTCGATTTCATTCTCGACGCCGCCGGCGTGGCGTGGCCGGTCGAGCTGAACCCGCGCTACACGGGTTCCGCCGAGGTGATCGAGCACGCCACCGGCCGGGCCGCCATGCGCGACCACGCCGCCGCGTTCGGGGCGGCACGAGAGGAGTGGCCGGTTCGGCGGAACCCCCGCCACCGCGTCGTCGGCAAGGCGGTGTACTACACCCCGCAGCGGTTGACGTTTCCCGCCGCCGGCCCGTGGGACGACTGGGAGCGGCCGTTCGACCCGTGGAACCTCCCCGCGTTCGCCGACGTGCCCGCCGCCGACAGCACCATCGAGCAAGGCTGGCCCGTGCTGACGATGCTGGAAGGCGGTGCGTCCCCCGCCGAGGTCCGCGATCGGTTACAATCACGGGCGAACGAACTGGACCGGTTGTTCGACATCACCGAGTTGTGGTACCCATGACGCTCAACGACCGTGCGAACGCCGTCGCCGACGAGTTGGAACGAACCGCGGCCCGTCACCGCGTCGCCGTGAGCAAGGTCGGCGGCGCCCGGGTCATCGACTGCGGCGGCGCCGTGACCGGTAGCCTCTCGGCGGGGCTGGCGATGGCGCGGGTGTGCCTCGCCGACCTGGGCGACGTGGCCTACGTGCCGGGCACGGTGGTCGGCGGCCCGGCGGTACAGGTGACGACCGACGACCCGGTTCGGGCGTGCCTGGCGTCCCAGTACGCCGGGTGGCAGGTGTCGGTCGGCAAGTTCTTCGCGATGGGCTCCGGCCCCATGCGGGCGCTCGCGGCCCGCGAGGAACTGTTCCAGCACCTCCACGCGAAGGAGGAGGCCCGCGTCGCGGTCGGCGTGCTGGAGACGCGTAAGCACCCGACCGAGGAGGTGGTGGCGCACCTCGTCTCGAAGCTCCCCGAGTGCGCCGAGTCGCTGACGCTGCTGGTCGCGCCGGCGTCGAGCCTGGCGGGGACAGTGCAGGTGGTGGCGCGGTCGGTGGAGACGGCGCTGCACAAGCTGCACGAGCTGAAGTTCGACGTGACGCAGGTCGTGAGTGGGTACGGCGTGGCGCCGCTGCCGCCCGTGTCGCCGGACGAGATCACGGCGATCGGCCGCACCAACGACGCCATCCTGTATGGCGGCACGGTGACGCTTTGGGTGCGGGCCGACGACGAGCAGCTGGCGGCGCTCGGGCCGAAGGTGCCGTCGGCGGCGTCGCCGGACCACGGGGCGCCGTTCGCGGAGTTGTTCGCCCGGTACGGCGACTTCTACAAGATCGACCCGCTGCTGTTCGCGCCGGCAGAGGTCGAGTTCCGCAACCTGAAGACCGGCCGCTGCCACCGCTTCGGCCGGACCGAGCCCGGGCTGGTGCGGAAGTCGTTCGGGCTGGAGTAACTCACCAGAGGGTTCCCATGAACGTACTGGCCCACCCGCCGTTGTTGACGCCCGAGGAGTTCGAAAAGCTCCCCGACAACTCGCGGTTCGAGTTGGTCAACGGCCGCCTGAACGAGCGCCACATGGGCTCGATTTCCAGCTGGATCGGGAGCGAGCTGTACGCGCGGCTCCGCGAGTTCGCCAACGCCAACCGATACGGCTGGGTGTTTCACGCCGACACCGGTTTCGATTGCTTCCCGCGCGGCAACGTCCGCTACCCGGACGTGGCCGCCGTACGCTTCGGCCGGCTGCCGGACGAACAACTACCGGAAGGGCACATGAAGCTCGCCCCCGACTTCGCGGCCGAGGTCGTGTCTCCGAACGACCGGGTCGCGGAGTTGGAGGAGAAGCTCCACGAGTACCAGATCGCGGGGATCGGGCTGGTGTGGGTCGTCAACCCCGGCACGCGAACCGCCCGCGCCTACCGCCCGGATCGGACCACGACCGAGTACGGCGAGGACGACGTAATGTCGGGCGAGAGCGTGCTCCCCGACTTCGCCATCCGCCTCGCCGACCTTTACCCCCCGCCGCGCGCCGGGACCCCGGCCTGAACTCACATGAGAATCGCGGTCCTCTCCGGCGGCGGCGGGTGGCACGTCCTCGACCTCGTCCGCGCCGCCCGCCAGTTCGGGCACGCGGCCGAGGCGGTAGACTTCCGTACCGTCCCTGCGGCGGTCGGAACCGACCCCGCCCCGCTCGCCGGGTTCGACGCGGTACTCGTCCGCACCATGCCGGCGGGGTCGCTCGAGCAGGTCGTCTTCCGTATGGACGTGCTGCACGCCGCGGCCGCCGCCGGGGTGCGCGTGCTCAACCCGCCGCGTGCCGTCGAGACGTGCGTGGACAAGTACCTCACCAGCACCCGCCTCGCCGCCGCCGGCCTGCCCACGCCGCCGACCCACGTCTCGCAGTCGGCCGACGCCGCGCTCGGCGGGTTCGACCGGCTCGGCGGCGACGTGGTGGTGAAACCGCTGTTCGGGGCCGAGGGGCGCGGCATGGTCCGGCTGAGCGACCGCGAGACGGCGTGGCGGACCTTCCACGCCCTCGACCGCACGGGGCAGGTGATCTACCAGCAGCGGTTCGTCCGGCACCCCGGCTGGGACTTGCGGGCGTTCGTGGTCGGCGGCCGGGTGCTCGCCGGGATGCGGCGCACCGCCCGCGGCGACTGGCGCACCAACGTCGCGCAGGGCGGCACGGCCGAGGAGGTCGGACTGAGTGACAGCGCGGCGTCACTCGCGGTGCGGGCGGCGGCGGCGGTCGGCTGCCCCGTCTGCGGCGTGGACCTCCTGCCGGGGCCGAATGGCGACCTGAGCGTGATCGAGGTGAACGCCGTCCCCGGGTGGCGGGCGCTCGCGGCCGTGACCGGCCGGGACGTGGCGGCGGACGTGGTCCGCTATCTGACGGAGGAGTACCGGTGACCGTTCCCCGGTTCGACGACCCGGTCCAGTGGATGATCCCGACCGCGTGCGTGTGGGAGGTGATGGCCCGCAAGGTCGGCAACGTTCACCCCGGGGCGTCGTTCGCCGACGTGGACGCGGTGTCGTTCCTCCTCAGCGCCGCGGTCGTCACGCCGAACTTCGGCAACCGCTCCGACTACGAAGACATCGGCGGGACGGTCCTGGCGTGCGTGCGGCGGACGCGGGCGGTGGTGGAGTCGAACACGAACCTCGGCATCCTGCTGCTGCTGACGCCGCTGGCGCACCCGGGCGCCCCGATGGACCGCGAGGGGTTTTCGCGCCACGTCCTGAACACGCAGACGTGCGGCGTGGCGGCGGCCCGCGACGTGTACGAGGCCATCCGCATCGCGAACCCCGGCGGGCTGGGCGACGCCCCCGAGGCCGACGTGCGCACCGAACCCACGATCACATTGCTCGAAGCGATGGCACTGGCCGCCGACCGCGACCTGGTGGCCCGGCAGTACGCCAACGGCTTCGCCGACGTGTTCGACTTCGGCGTGCCGACGTTTCTCGACGCCCTCAACCGCTTCGGGTGCGTCGAGGCCGGCGTGATCGACGCCCAACTCCACTGGCTGGCCGAGTACCCCGACACGCTCATCGCCCGCAAGGCGGGGGCGGCGGCCGCGGCCGACGTGCAGCGACGCGCGGCCGACGTACTCCGCCTGGGCGGCATCTCCACGCCCGAGGGCCGGCGGGCCGGGGTCGAGCTGGACCGGCACCTGCGGTCGGACGGCAACCGGCTGAACCCGGGGGCGGTCGCGGACCTGATCACGGCGTGCCTGTTCGTGGCCCTGCGGGAGCGTAAGGTAGCCCCGACCGACTCGTTCCGCTGGCAAGTCTCCGACTGGTTGTGATCCCATGCCCACCGAACGCTTCAAGGTTCGCGTCACGAAGGACCACCTGGTCTTCTGCTGCGGCCACTTCATCAGCTACGACGGGCACCGCTGCGAGCGGCTGCACGGGCACAACTACCGCGCCGCCGTCGAGGTCGAGGGGCCGCTCGCCGCCGACTTCTACGTCTTCGACTTCGTCGCCCTCAAGGCGCGGATGAAGGAGATCACCGACGACCTCGACCACCACATGCTGCTGGCGACACGCAACCCGGTCATTTCGGTCGTGGACACGGGCCCGACCGTCGAGGTGAAGTACAAGGACCGCGAGTGGCTGTTCCCGCGCGGCGACTGCAAGTTGCTGCCGATCGAGAACACGACGGCGGAACTCATCGCACGCTATTTGGCCGAGCAGTTGCTCGAACCTCTCCGCGAGCGTCACGGGTTCGTGCCGGAGGTTTTGCGCGTAGAAGTCGAGGAGAACATCGGACAATCGGCGACCTACGAATGGGCGCCGTGACGAAACCGTAACTCATGTCCTGTGTTGTGGCATTTCTCATGGGCGATCAAGATTCAACAACTTGTCGATCTGACGTCTTGACATGTTCCCGCGACCCGGAGGGTGTCACTGCAGGTGAATCATCATCGGGCGCCGGGTTCGCCTTTTTTTCCGCGCCACCGCGGGTTATGAATGCTGCCTGAAACCCCTGACCGGTCCGCGCGGAAGGTTCGTGAAAGCTTTCACGTCCGCCGGCCGATATGGAAACAGGTACCGCCACGGGTCGGCCGCCTCGCCCCCGACCACGACGGCACCCGCCGCACGACGCGACGGACCCCGGGCACGGAAGCAGCCACATGCCGCACCCGAAGATTTACGCCCTCGACGAGCTGGCCTCCGTGGTCGAGCGGGCGCGGGCCGGCGGCCGCCGGGTCGTTCACTGCCACGGCGTGTTCGACGTACTACACATCGGCCACGTCCGCCACTTCGAGGAAGCCAAGAAGCTCGGCGACATCCTGGTCGTGACGCTCACGCCCGACCGGTTCGTGAACAAGGGCGTCGGCCGGCCGGCGTTCACCGAGTCGCTGCGGGCCGAGTTCCTGGCGTCGCTGGCGTGCATCGACTACGTCGCCGTCAACAAGTGGCCGACGGCCGTGGACACGATCCGCCTGATCCGCCCCGACATCTTCGCCAAAGGCAGCGAGTTCAAGAACCTGCAGGACACCATCGGGCACGTCAGTCAGGAGGCCGACGCGGTGCGTTCGGTCGGCGGGGAGGTGGCGTTCACGGAAGACGTGGTGTTCAGCTCGTCGGGCCTCATCAACCAGTACATGAACCAGTACCCGGACCACGTCCGCGAGTACCTTGCCGAGTTCGCCGGCCGCTGGCCCGCCGAGGCCGTGCTGGCCCCGCTGAAGGCCGCGGCCGGGCTGAAGGTGCTGGTCGTGGGCGAGACGATTATCGACGAGTACTCGTACTGCGAGGCGATCGGCAAGAGCGGCAAGGAGCCGGTGCTGGCGACGCGGTACCTGAGCACCGACAAGTTCGGCGGCGGGGTGCTGGCGTGCGCCAACCACGCGGCCAGCTTCGCCGACCGGGTGGACGTGTTCACCATGCTCGGCGAGGGGATGGACGAGGAGCCGTTCGTCCGCTCCGTGCTCAAGTCAAACGTCACGCCGCTGTTCGTGGAGAAGAAAGACTCGCCGACGATCGTGAAGAAGCGGTTCGTCGAGAAGTACCTGTCGCAGAAGATGTTCGAGGTCTACAAGATCAACGACGACGCGCTCGACGAGCGGGCCGACGCCGACCTGTGCGACCGGCTGCGGGCGGTGGTGCCGAACTACGACGTGGTGATCGTCGCCGACTACGGCCACGGGATGCTGACGCGGAACGCCATCGGGGTGCTGTCGCGGCACGCCCGGTTCCTGGCGGTGAACACCCAGTCGAACGCCGGCAACCACGGCTTCAACATGATCTCGAAGTACCCGCGGGCCGACTACGTGTGCCTCGCCCAGCGCGAGGTGGCGCTGGAGACGCGCACGCTCCACCTGACGCCGGACGAGATGGTGCGCCACGTCAGCGACCGGCTCCACTGCCCGAAGGTGATGATGACCCGCGGCAGCGCCGGCACGCTGTTCTATACCGCCCCCGGCGGCTACCACCGCGCCCCGGCGTTTGCCACGAAGGTGGTGGACCGCGTCGGCGCCGGCGACGCCGTGCTGTGCGTCACGTCGCTGGCGATCGCCGCGGGAGTGCCGGCGGACGTGGTGCCGCTGCTGGGTAACGTGGTGGGCGCCGAGGCGGTGCAGATCCTCGGCAACCAGCGGTCGATCGAGCGCATCCCGCTGTACCGCCACATCGAGTGCCTGCTAAAGGTCCACCAGACTACCAAGCCGCAGCCCGCTCCGCAGCAGTACAAGCTGGCCGGCTGAAACCAGAGGGCAGAGGACAGAGGACAGCAAGAATCCGGCCGACCACTGCCCTCTGAATACTGTCTTCTGTTCACCCTAACCGCACGCAGAGGCAAGAATGGGCGAGTCGGAAAAGCAGACCGTGCTGGTCACCGGCGGGGCCGGGTACGTCGGATCGGTGCTGGTGCCGAAGCTGCTGGCCGAGGGGCACACCGTCCGCGTCCTCGATACCTACTGGTTCGGCGACGACGTGCTCTCGTCGGTCGCGGGGCACCCGCGGCTGACCGAGATCAAGGGCGACATGCGCGACCGCGAGACGCTCGAGCGCGGCATCAAGGGCGCCACCGCGGTCATTCACCTCGCCTGCATCTCGAACGACCCGAGCTTCGAGATGGACCCGACGCTCGGCAAGTCGATCAACTACGACGCCTTCTTCCCGCTCGTGCAGCTGTCGAAGCAGCACGGGGTGAAGCGGTTCGTGTACGCCTCGTCGTCGAGCGTGTACGGCATCAAGGAGGAGGAGAAGGTCACCGAGGAGCTGCCGCTGAAGCCGCTCACCGACTACTCGAAGTACAAGGCGATGTGCGAGGACGTGCTGCAGGCGGCGCGGGCGCCGGGCTTCACCTGCCTGACGCTGCGGCCGGCCACCGTGTGCGGCTACTCGCCGCGGCTGCGGCTCGACCTGTCGGTGAACATCCTCACCAACCTCGCCGTGAACAAGCGCGAGATCACCGTGTTCGGCGGCAGCCAGTACCGGCCGAACCTGCACATCCAGGACATGACCGACCTGTACTGCGCCGTGCTGAAGATGCCCGCCGAGAAGATCGACGGGAAGATTTTCAACGCCGGCTGGCAGAACATGAGCATCGCCGACATCGCCGAAGCGGTGAAGGCCGAGGTCGGCTCGGACGTGAAGATCGTCACGTCGAAGACGGACGACCTGCGGAGCTACCGGGTGTCGAGCGAGAAGATCAAGCGCGAGCTGGGCTGGGAGCCGCGGTACACGGTGCCCGACGCGATCCGCGAGCTGGTAGCGGCGTTCAAGGCCGGGAAGATCCCCGACTCGCTGAGCGCCCCGCGGTACTCGAACATCAAGACGATGAACAACTGGCTGGCGGCGCAGAAGAAGGCCGCGTGACTTCGGTCGTGGGGGGCCAATTTCCAACCGGCCTTGCCTGAGCCGGCCGGTTGGAAACGGGCCCACGACCGAGGCCGGACGCTCCTGGAACCCGTTCCATGCCGACCGCCGACCTGAGCGTCGTCGTCGCCAACTACAACCACGCCGCGAAACTCCCGCGGGCGCTGGACGCGATCCTGTCGCAGTCCGTGCGGCCGCGGGAGGTTCCGTCGTTATCGACGACGCCTCCGACCGCGACGACAGCCGGGCGGTGATCGAGGAGTACGCCCGCCGCGATCCCGCTGTGAAGCCCGTGTTCCACGCCCGCAACCAGGGCGTGTGCGCGACGTACAACGAGGGGCTGGCCGCGGCCGTCGGCGAGTACGTGGTGCTGGCCGCGGCCGACGACTACGTCCTCCCCGGCTTCTTCGAGAAGCTGCTGACCCAGCTCGACCGCCACCCCGACTGCGGCATCGCCTGCGCCCACGGGGCGTACCGCGTCGGCGACGGCCCGGTCGGCGTGGTGTCGCACGCCTGGCCGGAGCGGGCGGGATTCTACACGCCGGACGAGGTGTGTGCCGCCGTCCGCCGCGGGATTCCCGGGCACGCCAACGTCTGCCGCCGCCGGTGGCTCGTGGAGGTCGGCGGCCTCCGTCCCGAACTCGCGTGGTACTCCGACTGGCTGGCGTGGCTGCTGATCGCCTTCCGCGGCGGCTGCTGCTACGTCCCCGAAACGCTGTCGGTGACGATCCTGCAACCGGAGTCGTACTCCGGCGCCGGCTTCCGCGACCGCACTCGCAACGTGGCGGCGTTGGCGGCGCTGTTGGACTGCCTCACGTCGCCGGCCGCCGCCGACGTGGCACCGTACTTCCGCCGCAACGGCAGCATCGCGTTCCTGGGAACCGACCTGATCCGCGCAGCGGCGGGGCGCCCGGACTGCTGGACGAAGCCGGTCCTCGGGCTGCTGAACGGCTTCACCCGCGACGACTACCGCGGCCTGCTCGACGACCCCGACGCGGCCGTGCGCGAGCTGGGGGCGTTCTTCCTCGGGCCGTTCTGGCAGGACGCCGAGCGCGAGAAGGCCGAGCGCGACGCGGAGCTGGTCCACGTGAAGAACCTGCTCGCACGCCGAGTCGGAGGCACTGCCGCCGGGGATCGGCGGGAAGCTCCGCTGGCTCGCCGGCCGTGCGGCGGCGGCTGGCCGGGTGATCGATTGGGTTTGAGCCCGGAGGGCGAAGGCGTGTAGCCCCGGGTGTAACCCGGGGCGGGCGTCGGTGGTGATTCGATGCGCTAAACCCAACGAACTCCGCGGCAGGCCGCCCCGGGTTCCACCCGGGGCTACTCGCCGTCGCCC
>JBGAQM010000257.1:0-9161 GCA_044220735.1 Urbifossiella sp.
GAGCGGGCCGTGGCGGAACTTCGACCGGCCGCCCTGCCACGCCAGGCCGATGCGCTGCGCGAAGCCGGGGGCGTCGGCGCTGCCGTCCACCGCGTAGTGGATGTAGACGGCCCCGCCGCCGCGCGCCAGGAACGCGTCCATGTCCTTCGCGCGCTCCGGCGTCCACTTCCCCTGCTGGTAGAAGACCAGCACGTCGGCCTTGCCCAGCTGCGCCGCGCTCGGCCACTCGTCGGCCGTGTCCACGGTCGTCTTCTCGGCGACGCCCAGGAGTTCCTTCCACGCCGCCTTCCACGCCGGGTAGTCGTGCTCGCCGGGGCCGTGGTCCTTCCGCCCGCTGACGAGCACAATCGTGATCGGCCGTATCGGCAACGGCGAAGTCGGGGCGCCGGCCAATACGGCGTTCACCTCGGCGCGGTAGCGCGACTCCGGTGGGCGCTGCGGGCCGTAGTCGGGCATCCGTGGCGGCGGCGTGAGGAGGAACGTCATCAGGTCGCGCATCCGCTCCGGGCCGAGCAGTTTGGGCAGCCCCTCGGGCATGATCGACCGCGACGACGGCGTCAGCTTCTCCACGTCGCCCTTCGCCACCTCGATCACGACGCCCTTGTCGTCGCCGATGCGGAGCTTGTTCCCCACCGTGCGGACGAGGCCGGCGAGGGTGCGGCCGTCGGTCATCTCGACGACGGACGCGATGTGGTCCGGGTTGAGAGCGAACGACGGGTTCTCGATGTCGCGCAGGACCGAGGCGTAGTCGCGGTGGACGAGGTTCGACAGGTCCGGCCCGAGGTCGCCGCCGCGGCCGTGGACGCTGTGGCACTTGGCGCACATCGCCTGATCGCCGAAGAACTCGGCCCGGCCGCGCGCCCAGCTGCCGCCGTCGAGTTCAGGCGCCCGCACGGCGACGGCCTCGCGGCCGAGCACCTTCAGGTCCGTCTCCGCCCACGGGAGGATGAACCGTCGCAGCGCCAGCGGCCGCGGGCGGCTGTCTTCGGCCGTGATGAAGCGGACGGTGAGTGGCTCCGAGCCGACCGACCTGCTCGTCCTCAGCATGATCGGCGCCGGCTCACCGTTCAGCCAGCGGATCGGGAAGTAGGACACGAAGTTCCCGACCTGGGTGCCGTCGGGGTTGGTCAGTCGCATGGTCGCAGGGGACTCGAACGTGACCGTCGGCCGTTCGGGCGGTAGCTCGAAGTCGATCTGTGACCCCGGCTGCACGGCCGGCCGGAGTAGGTCTTTGAGGTCGAGCTTGGTCCTGAGGTAGAGCGAACCCGGCCCCTTCATCGACTGCCACAGCGCGTCGTGCGGCGCGCTGCCGGCGGTCAGCGCCTTCGCTACTGCGAGGTCCGGGTGCGGCAACCAGCCCTCCCACTCGTCGGCGTCGCGTGGCACCCACCGTGCCTCACAGCCGGTCAGGTCGAAGTCGAGGTCGATCGCCGGCAGCTGACGCAGCGCGCCCTTCGGCGGCGCGGCGGGGCGGCCCATGCCGGGGAGCGTCAGCGCGTAGTGGACCGCCGCCGGGAGCGCGTCCGTCGCCAGCACCAGCGTGCGGCGGTCGGGCGTCAGCTGCGCCGACCGCACCGGGATGTCGACCCGCGGCGCCGCCTTCTGCATCTGCACGATCGCGTAGCCCGGCCACATCGACTCGAACCGGTCGCCGGCGCGGACGTGCTTCCCGGCGGTCAGCGTCGTGCCCTTCAGCACGTCGCGCAGCAGCGCCGTATCGACGGGCCGGTCGAACTCGACGCGCACCTCGCGCGGGCCGTTCGGCCACGCCAGCACCGGCTGCGGGTGGTCGCGGTCGGTGTAGCTGATCTTGTAGAGCTTCCCCTTCCCCGTCGGACCGCTGCCCCAGTCGGGGCCGCCGCCGTGACACGCCACCACCAGCGACCCGTCCGGCGCCACGCAGCAGTCGATCGTCAGCATGTTCAGCGCCGCGATCAGCTGCGTCCCGGCGACGTAGCCGCTCGGCGTCTTCACCAGCGTCGTGCGGTACAGCTTGCCGCGCGACTCGCCGGTGACGATCGCGTCGCCGGCCCAGTGCTTCGGGCCGAACGTCGGGCCGCCGGCCTTCACCGGCTCGTTGAAGCAGAAGCCGCAGGTGGACTGGTGCTGCGGCCCGTAGTCGAACGTGCTCGGCTCGTCGATCACGTTCGGCAGGTGCTTCGGGTGCCGGGCCGGGAAGCCGTAGTGCCGGCCCTTCTGGATGTGCAACAGCTCGTCGAGCGGGTTGCCGTTCGGCACCCACGTCGCGCCTTCCTGGTCGGTGGCGAACAGGTCGCCGTGCTTGTTGAAGCGCAGCCCCACGGGGAAGCGGATGCCCGTGGCGACGATCTCGCGGCTCTTGAAGTCCGGGGCGACGCGGACGATCGTGCCGGCCTCGTCGGCCAGCTTGTACTGCGGCCGGCCGTCCTTGTCCTTCAGCAGCGGGTCGGCGAAGTTGTACGTGCCGCGGCCGTAGTAGACGCTGCCGTCGCGCTTGTCGAACGCCACGCCGAGGCCGTCCACCTGGTGGAAGCTCTCCTTCCACGGGCCGGCGACGGTGATCTCCTTGTCGGCCTTGCCGTCCTTGTCGGTGTCCACGATGAGGAGGCACTTCGTCTTGCCGACGACGAACACGCCGTCGCCGTGCGGGTAGCCGGGCGGCGTCAGGTCCACGCCGATCGGCGCGCGGAGGGCGCCGCGGCTGTCCCACCACACGTCGGCGCGGTCCTCGACGCCGTCGCCGTCGGTGTCGCGGAGGTGCCAGATGACGCCGTTGTACCCCACCGCGACGAGCGTGCCGTCGGGCCGGTACAGCACGTTGTTGACGTTCGTCAGGTCCAGCGGCAGCTCGCGGACGGTGAAGCCGGGGAAGAACATCTGCACCGGCGGCGGGTCCTTCACCATCACGAGCGCGGCGGCGCCGCTGTCGTCGGGCGGGAGCTGCTGCCGCAGCGCGGCGTGCTTCGCGGCCAGGTAGTCGCGTAGTTGTTTCGCCTCGTCGGCGGGGAGGGCTCGGCCGTAGACCAGCACCTCGGCCACGTCCCAGCGGCCGAAGCCGTCCACCTTCTGCGCCCCGGGGCCGTTCGTGTAATACCGGGCGCCGACGGTGATCTCGTCCAGGCTGACCGTGCCACCACTGCGCGCCCGTTCGCCGGCAGGGGCGCCGTTCGCGGTCAGGCGCACGACCTTCGCGTCGCCGACGACTTCGAGCGTCTGCAACTCGCCGAACGGCTGCTGCTTCGTGAGGAGGTTCTTCCAGCCGCCGAAGCCGCGGCCCTCGACGTTCAGCTCGGCGAAGCGCTGCGACGGATTCGGGCCGTAGTCGATGGTGAGGCCGCTCTCGTAGTCGCGCTGGTTGGTGGCGTTGAGGGCGAGCACGCCGCGGAAGCCGCCAGGGTTCTGCCGCGGCACGGCGACGACGACCACGGTGAAGGCGTCGAGCGCGGCGGACTGCTTCACGGCGCGGAGGTGATCGTCGAGCCCGTCGAAGCGGACGACCGCGCCGCCGGCGGCGGGGAGGCGGATCGGTCGGGCGTCGGCGATGGGCTGGCGGAGGTGGCGGCCCTTGCCGGAGGCGTCGAACCACGTTTCGAGTTTGCCGTCGTGGGGGACGAGCGTGGCACCGTTGGCGCGGGCGGCGTCGAGC
Source organism: Urbifossiella sp. (assembly GCA_044220735.1). GTDB lineage: Bacteria > Planctomycetota > Planctomycetia > Gemmatales > Gemmataceae > Urbifossiella. The sequence goes on from JBGAQM010000257.1 coordinate 3,626, forward strand.
CAGAGTTCGAGGCCGGCGGTGACGGGGAGTTTGGCGTCGGCCCACGGCTCGGCGGCGGCGGCGGGGGTTCCAGCGAGGGCCGCGAGGGCGGCGAGCGTCCACGTTCGTGCGCGCATGGGTACCTCCCGACGGAGAGGGGGCATTTTAGAGCCGGTGCGGCGCCCACGGTACCGGTCGTGCAGAATGTCGGGCGCGCCCGTGCCGCCGGCCGGCCGGAAGCGCTCCAGCCCGGTCGCGCCACGGCCGATTCCTTGCGGGATGTCGCCCGGAGGCCCCGATGCGCCGTGCCCTGGCCGCCCTCGTTCTCGCCGCCGCCGCCGGCCCCGCCCGCGCCGACGACTACTACCTGGCGGTATTCGGCGCGGAGGCGGTGCCGTACAAGCCGGAACTCACTCACTCCTTCGCCGCCGCGGTGCGCATCCCCGCGGACGGCGAGCCGGAGGTCGTCGGCATCAGCTGGCTGCCGGCGTCGCTCAACCCGCGCGGCCTCACGCTGGCGCCGGAGGCGGGGGTGAACCTCGGCACCGCCGACACCGTAGCGTGGGCGCGGCGGCTCGGGATGCGCGTCTCGGTGTGGGGGCCGTACCGGATCGAGGCGGAGCTATTCGGCCGGCTGAAGGGGCAGGCGGCGCGGCTCGGCGGCGGGCACGTGCGGTACAAGCCGACGGACAACGTGTTCGCCGCGGCGCGGGTGCAGAACTGCTACCACGCGCTCTGGATGCCGGTGGCGCCGGCGCGGGCGCGCGGGTTCGCGGGCGTGTTCTCCGCCGGCGACGCGGCCAGCGGCGTCACGGTGCGGCTGTACGCGCCGTGGGTCGTCGAGCCGGGCCGGACGCACGGCGCCGTGCTCGGCCTGCTCGGCGTGGCGGACGCCGACCTGTGCCGCCGGGCGTTCGACGACCGCCCCACCAGCCTCGACGCCGTCCGCTCGTGGCGCGAGCGGTGACCGGTGTGGGCCGTGGCGCGAAGACGCGGGCGGCTACCGAACCACCCGAGCGAACGCTCGCGGGTTCGCGTCGGGAAGCGCGAAGCCGCAAGCGGCAACGGAACCACCGGAGTCGCCGCCTGCGGCTTCGGGCCGCGGTGACGGCCCCGTATCACTCGCGCGGCACCACCGACTGCACGATGCCGTTGAAGACGAATCGGAAGGTGCCGTGCGGCTGGCCGCGGAACAGCACCTGCGGGCCGAACAGCGCCAGCCGGCCGCGCCCCACCCGCGCGTCCACCACCGCGGCGCCGCCCTCCAGGTGCTGCTGGCCCCACGCCCACCCGCTCCGCAGCGGCGTCGCGGTGTCGAACCACGCCACCCGCATTGCCCCCTCGGCGTTGTTGGTCAGCCGGAACGTCGGGCTGTTCGAGAACATCACGTCGGCGTACTCGCCCAGCCCCCACGCCAGCGGGGTCGAGTGATCCACCTTCACCCGCAGCACCGACGACGGCACGTAGAACTTCGTGGACGCCAGCGCCTTCGGCTCGTTCTTGTCGTCCACTTCCGTGAGGTAGTTCGCCACCGGCACGCCGAGTTCCTGCCCGAGTTTCGTCGAGCTGCCGATCGCCAGTACCGTGCCGCCGGCGTCGAGGAAGCGCTTGATCTGCGGCACCGTCGTCGCCTTCGTGATGGCGCTCTTCGCGGCCGGCCCCTTCCCCTCGTCGGGGGCGTCGGGGGTGAGTCCGCCTTTACCCGCCGGTGCGTCCGCGCCGTAGGCGCCGTCCACGAGGATGAGCACGTCGTACCGCTCGCGGAGGTCGCCCTTGTCGAGCTCGGGGGTGAACACGACCGTGTGCGGGAACTCGAACTGTTCGAGCAGCCAGCGCGTCCACCCGGACGGCATCGACCCGCCGGTCTTGTCCCACAGCGCCACCCGCGCCGGCTTCAGCGCCGCCGCCGCGGGCGCGTCCTTGACCCCGCGGAACGTCACGCCCAGGTCGGCGGCGATGTCCTTCAGCGCGGCCTCCGTCGAGGGCTTCCGCACGACGTAGAACGTGCCCGTCGTCTGCTCGCGGCGCACCTCCTCGCCGGCCTTGTGGAGTCGGTTCACGGCGCGGAAGGCGTCGTTCGTCTCCAGGCCGAGGGTGAAGCCGACGGCGCCGTCGGCGCCGACCACGCGGCCGGGCGGCGGCGCGATTACTTCCGCGGTGATCTCCTCGAACGGGCCGTCGCAGCCCTCCAGGACGCGGTCGAAGCGCACGGCCATCTGGTAGGCAAGGGTGTAGCCGGCGGAGTCGTAGGGGCGGACGGGCGGGCCGCCGGGGAAGGCGAAGTCGTTCGGGTGGTCCTGCGGCTCGAACATGTCGAGGACGTGGGCGCGGAACGCCTGCGCCGTCTTCACCACGTAGGAACCGCGCGGGTAGCGCTTGCCGCCGATCGCAAAATCGTCGGCGGCGCGGTGAACCGTCACGCCGGTGCCGAGCAGCGCGTTCACGAACTTCGTCGCGGTGAGGAAGTCAGGCTGGTCGGCGGGGATGACGTAGCCGCGGGCGTCGCGGCGGGCCGGGTCGCGGAACAGCTTGTCGAAGTCGGCGCCGCCCTTCGGCGCGTCCTTCCCCTTCCCCGCGGTCGCAGCCTCCACGATCTTCGGGGTGATCGTCCAGCTGTCGCGGTTGCCGCGCTCGATGGCGTTGTTCCCCATCTTCCAGATGTTGAACAGCAACTGCTCGCGGTGCCGCGAGGCGTAGTCGAGTACCGCCCGGTTCGCCGTCAGCGAGTACTCGACCGACTGCCGGAAGTGCCACTTCTGCGGCGGCACCGGCGCCAGGTAGTCGCCCTTCGGCAGCTGCTTCGACGCCACCAGCGGGATGCTCATCGGCGTCGGGCTGCCGACGGTTTCGGTCAGCAGGCCGATCATGTTGTGGAAGCCGGCGGTGGTGCGGAGGCCGCCGTTGAACCACGTCGAGTACGGCGCCCCGGACCGGCTCGTCGCGCCGGGTTTCCCTTCCACGAGGAACCGCTGCATCATGGCGGCGCCGACGGCGTCGATGCCGTTGAGCGTGAGCGGGTCGCAGAAGTAGTTGAACGGGTCGCGGAACGGCGGGCAGAACAGGACGGTGCCGGGCGGGCCGGACTGGTGGTGGTTGTAGACGATCTGCGGGAACCACTCGCGGTACATGAGCCGGTTGAGGTTCTTCGTCTCGGCCTGGGTGTTGGCGTAGAAGTCGCGGTTGTTGTCGTGGCCGACGTACTTCTGGTACAGCCGCGGCAGGCCGGCCAGGCTCCGCTTCGTCGGCTCCTTCTCCTTCATGTAGTGGTCGGCGACGAGGTCGTGCCCGTCGGGGTTGGCGTGGACGAACAGGATGACCACGTCGTCGAGGATGCGCCGCGTCTCGGCGTCGTCGGCGCTAACGAACTGGTAGACGGACTGGACGAGCACCTGGGCGCAGAGCGTCTCGCTGGCGTGGAGGCCGCCGTCGATCCACACCACGGCCTTGCCGGCCGCCGCGAGCTGCCGGGCCTGGGGCTCGGCGATGCCGTCGGCGAGCGCCAGGCGGCGCGACGTGGTCTTGAGCGCGTCGAGCCGGCGGTGGTTGGCGGGCGAGGTGACGACCGCGGCGAGCTGCGGCCGGCCCTCGGCGGTGGGGCCGATGTTCAGCAGCTTGATGCGGTCGGACTCGGCGGCGAGCTTCTCCCAGTACGCCTTGAGTTGCTGGTAGTTGGCGAGGCAATAATCGTCGCCGATGTCGAAGCCGAAGGCGGCCTTCGGGGTGGTGATCGCGGGCGCCTGCGCGGGGGCGGCGCCAGCGAACAGCGCGACGAGGACGACGGCGGACGCGGGTCGGGTCATGGGGGATTCCGTGGGGGACGTTGTTCGGTCGGGCCTCCGGTGTGGGGCCGGTTTCCAACCGGCCATAGCTTAGACGGCCGGTTGGAAACCGGCCCCTGGAGGCCGGCTCGCCGGCCTCCCGCGCGCCGCGGCGGCCTCGCGCAGCTTGTGTTTCTGCACCTTGCCGGTCGCCGTCAACGGGAACGAGTCCACGAATTCCCAGTGTCGCGGCACCTTGAACCCCGCCAGCCCGGCCCGGCAGTGCGCCTCCAGCTCGGCCGCGGTCGCGGCGCCGCCGGGCTTCAGCCGCACCCAGGCCATCACCGCCTCGCCGTACCGCTCGCACGGCACCCCCACCACCTGCGCCTCGCCCACCGCCGAGTGCCCCTGAAGGTATTCTTCGACCTCCCGCGGGGAAATGTTCTCGCCGCCGCGGATGATCACGTCCTTCAGCCGGCCCACCACGCTCACGTACCCGTCGGCGTCCATCACGCCCAGGTCGCCGGTGTGCATCCACCCGGCCGCGTCCACCGCCGCCCGCGTCGCGTCCGGGTCGCCCCAGTAGCCGGACATCACGCCGTAGCCGCGCGTACACAGCTCGCCCGGTTCGCCGCGCGGCAGCACCCGCTCGGTCGCCGCGTCGATCACCTTCACCTCGACGTGCGGGTGAACCCGGCCGACCGTCGCCACCCGCTTCTCGACCGGGTCGTCCGGATGCGTCTGCGTCGAGACGGGCGACGTTTCGGTCATCCCGTAGCAGATGGTCACGCCCGGCATGTGCAGCCGTTCGCGGACCTGCCGCATCACGGCCACGGGGCACGTCGCGCCGGCCATGATCCCCGTGCGCAGGCTCGACACGTCGGTCGTGGCGAGGCTCGGGTGTTCGAGCACGGCGATGAACATGGTCGGCACGCCGTACAGCGCCGTGCAGCGCTCGGCGGCCACGGCCTCCAGCGCGGCGGCGGCGTCGAACCCTTCGCCGGGCACGACCACGCACGCCCCGTGGGCGACGCACGCCAGCGTGCCGAGGACCATGCCGAAGCAGTGGTAGAACGGCACCGGCACGCACACCCGGTCGGCGGCGGTGAGGCCATCCGCTCGCCCGTGAAGTAGCCGTTGTTCAGGACATTGTGGTGCGTCAGAGTCGCGGCCTTCGGCAGACCGGTCGTGCCCGACGTGTACTGAATGTTCACCGCGTCGTCGAACCGCACCGCCGCCTCGCGGGCGGCCAGTTCGGCGGCGCTCACGCCATCGCCGGCCGCGAGCAGCGCCGGCCAGTCGTCGTCGAGCACGATCGCTTCGCGCAGGTCGGGGCAGCGCGAACGGACGGCGGCGAGCGTTGCCACGTAGTCGAGGCCGCGGAACCCGCGCGCGAGGAGCAGGACGCTGACGCCGGCGCGGTTGAGGGCGAATTCCAGCTCGCCGGCGCGGTACGCCGGATTCAGGTTCACCAGAATCGCCCCGGCCCGCGCCGCGGCGAACTGCGCGACCACCCACTCGGCCCGGTTCGGCGCCCAGATGCCGACGCGGTCGCCGGCCGCGACGCCGCGGGCCATCAACCCGCGGGCGCACCGGCCGCTCAGCTCCCACAGCTCCCGGTACGTGGCGCGAAAGTTCTGCGACCGCACGACCAGCGCGTCGGCGTCCGGGACGCGCTCGGCGGTGCGCCGCAGGTTTTCGCCGACCGTCTCGCCGAGGAGCGGGAGCGGCGACGTGCCGTGGGAGTAGGAGGGGCTCATGGGGCGCCATTGTGCGCGACCACGAGCCGCGACGCCACC
>JBGAQM010000258.1:0-9036 GCA_044220735.1 Urbifossiella sp.
CACGGTGCTGAAGCGGGCCATCGACGCCGACGCGGACGCCTTCCGCAGGGGCTGAAGCTCAGCGGCGACGGGCACCGGCACGTCGTGCGCGGCGCGTGCCGGCAGAAGGCGGTGGCGGTGGTGGCGGAGCGGGTGTAGTCGCTGAGGCCGGGCGCGGCGTCGCCGGCGGTCGCGGTGGCGGCGGCAGCCCGGCGAGGCGGCGTCGGCGGCGGCGGCGAGGTCGTTCCGCGCTCCCGTCGGCGAACGCCGCGATGAACCCGGCCGGCCGCTGCAGGTGGCGAAACGCCGGCGAGCGCGCCCGGCGTGTAGGTCAGCTCCCGCGGCTGCGGCCACGGCACCGCGTCCGCCGCCTCGACCGTCGGGAACGTGTTGCTCGTGCCGTCCGTCGTCGCGCGGACGTTCCGGGTTCAGCGGCCGTTCGCCCGACGGGAACAGCGTGTCCGGGCCGGTGAACACCCGCGCCCGCGTCGCCGCGGCCTCCGTCGTGTCGAGTGGCGACGTGTACGGCATCACGCGCACGTCCGCGTGCCGGCGGTTCGCCGCCGCGTCCCACGGCTGCTTCGGGTCGAACTGCCCGTGCAGTGCGGCCTGCTCGACGTACGGCAGGATGTGGACGCGCCAGCTCAGCTGGTCGTCGGCCGGCGGGAGGCGCCGGTTCTGGTCGTTGTACCCGTGCAGGCCGAGGGCGATCTGCTTGTAGTTGTTGATGTCCTTCGCCCGCGCCGCCGCCTCGCGGACCTTCGACACGGCCGGCAGGAGCAGGGCGATGCCGATCGGCACGCCGCAGAAGAACAGCAGCCCGACCACGACGAGGACGATCACGACGGTGCTCGTCCCGCCGCCGCTGGCCTTCCCGCGGCGCGGCCGGTCGTCGTACTCGTCGTCGTCGTCCCGCCGGCGGCGGCGGGGGCGGTCGTCGAAATCGTCGTCGGCGCGGCTCATCGGTCGGCTCCCGGGTGGGAAGCGGATTTTACGCGCTCACCCGGCCAGCAGCCAGACGCCGAGCGCGACGACCGCGAGGAAGCCAACCACGGTACCGCCGGCGACGAGGAGCTTGGCCCGCTTCATCGCAGTCTGCTTCTGCGGCACGAACCGCTCGGGCCGGCCGAAGTCGGGGACGGCGACGGCCGGCGGTGGGGCCGCGTCGTCGGGGTGCGCCGCGGTGTAGCCGAGCGACAGCAGCAGCACGACCGGCCGGCACAGCGTCCGCGTCGGGAACGCCGTCAGCCGCGCGACCGAGTCGGTGAAGAAGACTCGCGCCCGTTCGCGGAAACGCTGGGCCTCCGCGCCGGCGGCGTGGCGGGCGGCGAGGCGCAGCACCTCGAACTTGCGCACGTCCTGCGCCGCCCACGTCTCGTTGGGGTACTCCAGAATCTCCGGCCGGCTCAGCGTCGGCACCTCGTGGTCGGCCATCCACCGGGCGTAGTGCAGAAGGCTCGCCCGGGCGTAGGCGTACGTCGCGTCGAGCTGCCCGAGCTCGGCCTTGTGGTCGAGGTACTTGCCGAGCTGTAGGAACATCGTGTAGAACCAGCGGTTCTCCACGTCGAGGAGGTTGCGCGGGCACGTCGTCGACCGGGTGGACGACGCGGCGGATCAGCTGTTCGGCCTTCGCCAGGAACTTCACCTCGCCGGTGAGGGTGTGGCCGACGAGCAGCGCGGCGAGGAGTTGCCGGAGCCGCGGCCGGGGCCGTGGTACTCCGGGCCACGACTCTGACTGGCGGGTCCGGTCGCCGCGGGCCAGCCAGCGGAAGACGGTCTTCGAGCCGTCGTCCATGTCGATGACCACTGCGAAGTCCGATCGCGGCGCGCGCGGATCAAGTTCGTGCCGGTGAGGAAGTAGTGCAGGGCGAGGCCGGCGGCGTAGTTCTGCTCGTTGCCGGGGCCGCCGCCGAGGGCGTAGACGTGTTTGGACTTCTTCGCCTTCGGGTCGTCCGGGTCGAGGCCGGCGGGGCCGCCGAGGGTGCGGAGCAGCTTCGGGTACGAGCGGTGCGTGGCGGTGTCGGCCGGGGCGTAGTGGTACGTGTGCCAGAACAGGCCGCCGTTGTACGCCGCCTTGTCGCGGGTCGTGTGATAGATGTCGATGTCGGCGACGTGGGCGGCGAGGGCGTCCATGTGGTCGGCCCAGCGGGCGTCGCCGGAGCGGAGGAGCTGCACGCCGAAGCCGAACACGGGGTCGTACTGGTTGTTGTAGTGCGACACCATCGGCTCCGGGCCGTGGTGGTAGACCGCCTCGTGGTCGCCCCAGATGTCGCCGAAGTGCCGCCAGCCGTACTCGTCGATCGTCTCGCGCTTGTGCCGGAAGGTGTCGGGTCCGTCGAGGGCGGCGCCGACGAGCGCGAGGTAGTCGGCGTGCGGGTCGGTGGATTGCGGCGTGAGGTACGGCACGGCGCCGGTGGCGGCGACCCACTCGGGCGACAGCGTGACGCGCGGCGGGGTGCGGAACCACTCCAGCGCCTCGGCGGTGGCGTCGGGTCCGAAGGCGACGGCGAACGTGTGCGTTTTCTGCTCGCCGCCCTGGAGTTCGTGCGCGTCGTCGGCCTGCTGCGGGAACAGCCGCAGGGTGAGGCTGTCGGCGGTGGCTTCGATTGCCTTCGGGAAGTTCTCCCAGAAGTGCGGCATCGTGACGCCGAGGCCGGGGAGCAGCACGATCGGCGTGGCGCGACGGCCGTCGGCGCCGTTGATGCGGTAGCCGCGGAAGGGGAGCGTCACCGCGCCGGCGCGGTTGACGTGGTTGCGGCCGTTCCAGTTGTCGCCGCCGCTGGACGCCTGGAACAGCTCGAACGGCAGGGGGTACGGCGCGACCCGGGGCGCCGCGCTCGGGAACAGCGGATGGTGTCCGTCGTAGGTCGGGCCGAGTCTTCGAGGCTCGACGCGGGGCGCGTGAGGGCCGGAGTGGTAGCCGGTTGGCTTCCCACGTCGGGCCTCGAAGACTCGGCCCGACCTACGGGGCGGTCGGCAGCGCGAGACGTGAACGACGCGTCCTTTGGTAACACGGAGCCCGGGTCGCCGAGGTCCCAGAGGCCGCCCGGGTGCTCGGCGCGGCGCGGGTTCCGCAGCGTGAACTCGACGCGCACCACGGACAGGCCGGCGAAGAAGTGCAGTCGCGCCTCGATGTCGGCGAGTGGAACTTCCGCCGGCCGGCGGACGCAACCCGAGGTCACCACCACGGCTCGGATTGGCCCTTCCTCATCGACGTAGGCCGCCAACGGCGCAGCGTCCAAATCCCGACCCGTCGAATCCGTTGCGCGTAACCCAGCCTGATACCGTGCGACCTCGGGATCGTGCCCCGTGAGCCACGCGTAAAACGGGAACACGCCGAAGATGTCCTGGGCTCGCCGCTGGACCATGAACCCCGCGGCACCCGTCTCGACCAGCGGCCAGAGTACGTCAGCTACTCGAAGGGGCTGTGACGGCGCGGCGGTGGCGCCCAGCGCAACCGTGTACGGCCCCGCGCCGGCCTCGGCGATCCAGTCGAGCAGCACCCACCGGGCGGAGCCGTCGGCCCAGCGGTCGGTCACCTTCGCCTGCACGGGCACCGCACGCCCCGAAGCGTCGGTCAGCGCCAGCCGCGCCGCGTCCGTCACCACCCCGCGCGGCCACGGGACGCCGACCCTGACCGGGCCGCGGCCGGCCGCGGGTGAGCTCACCGTCAGCACGCAGCGGGGCGATTCCACGGGGCCGCCTTTCGTTCCGGAAGCTCTGTAGTATAGTTCGGTGTTCCGTCCGGCCGGGGGGGCGTGTGAAGCAGCTGTTGTTCATGGCCGCGGTCACCGCGTTCGCGGTCGTCGGGTCGTTCGCCAGCACCCCGTTCGTCGGGTTCTGCGTCTACGTCTTCTACGGCATCCTCCGCCCGCAGTTCATGTGGAAGTGGTCGCTCGAGGCGTACGGGGCGGTGAACTGGTCGCTGTACGTCGCCGTCGCCACCATCCTCGCCACCGCCGTGTTCGGCCCGCGGCCGCCGGCCCCCGCGCCGGGCCGGTTGCCTCCCAGCCGCGTCCGCGTCGCCCCCGTGCACGTCGCCATGCTCCTGTTCGGGCTGTCGCTCGTCGCCAGCTACTTCACCGCCCGCGTGCCCGAGGCCGGCGACCTGATGGTGAGCGACTACTGGAAGATGTTCCTGATGTTCGCCGTCGGGGCGGTCGTGGTGCGCACCGTCGGGCAGGTGTGGGCGCTGTACCTCACCTACGCCCTCACGCTCGCCTACATCGCCTACGAGGTGAACTTCCTGTACCTGGTGAACGGCTACCTCGGCATCGCCCGGAACGGGTACGGCGGGCACGACAACAACGGCGCCGGCATGCTCCTGGCGATGGGCGTGCCGCTGTGCGCGTTCGGCTGGGAGAGCACCCGCAAGTGGTACCGCTGGGCGTTCGCGCTCTTCGTGCCCGTCATCCTCCACGCCGTGCTGATGACCTACTCGCGCGGGGCGATGGTGGCCTTGATCGTCGCGTCCCCGTTCTGGATCCTCCGCGGCCGGTACCGCAAGCAGAAGATCGCGCTCGGCGTGTGCGTGCTCGCGTGCATCCCGGTCCTCGCCGGGCAGGAGATCCGCGACCGGTTCTTCAGCGTCCAGAAGTTCCAGGACGACGGCAGCGCCAACAGCCGGTTCACGAGCTGGCGGATCGGCTGGGAGATCGCCAACGAGAACCCGGTGTTCGGCGTCGGCATCCGCAACTCGCCGCTGCTGACGTTCGGCCGCGGGGCCGACCTGGAGGGGCGCGTCATCCACAGCCAGTACATCCAGATCGCCGCCGACAACGGCTACGTCGGCCTGGCGTGCTACCTCGCCGTGGTCGGGTTCGCCATGTGGGACCTGGAGAAGGTGATCCGCGCCGCCCGCCGCCGCGACGACCCCGACTCGGTGAAGGCGTACCTGGCCGCGGCCGGCTTCCAGGGGGCGATCGTCACGTTCCTCGTCGGCGCGGTCTTCCTGTCGGCCGAGGCGTTCGAGCCGCAGTACTGGATGTTCCTCGCCGCCGCGCAACTGCGGCTCGCGTACTTCGCCGCGCCCTACCCCGCCGCACCGCCCGCGCGGCTGGTGCCGGCATGACGCTCTTTCAGCATCCCCGGGCCGGGGGTCGGAGCCCGGGAGGGCGACGGCGATGTAGCCCCGGGTGGAACCCGGGGCGGCGTCCGCGGTGATTCGTGGGGTGATGCGGCGCGAACTTCGACCATCGCCCGCTCCGGGTTCCACCCGGGGCTACACGCCGTCGCCCCTCCGGGGCTCAAACCCCGAGCCGGGAATCCCGCCGGGGTGCCGGCATGAAGCTGTCGGTCTACACGTTCGTGAAGAACGGGCTGTACCAGGACTACCACCTCCTGGACATGCTCCGCCACCACCTGCCGCTGGCCGACGAGATCGTCGTCCACGAGGGCATGTCCACCGACGGCACGTACGAGGCGATCAAGGACCTGGACCCGAAGATCACCGTGTTCCGGTCCGACTGGGACGCCCACCGGGGGATGGACTACGCCGTCCGGTTCAAGGACGCCGCCCGCGTCCGCTGCACCGGCGACTGGTGCGTCCTCCTCGACTGCGACGAGTTCATCCCCGAGTGGGAGTTCGAGCCGCTCCGGAAACTGCTCGAAACGACGACCGCCGACCTGCTGCCGGTGCAGTTGCTGAACTTCTACGGCAACTACAAGGTGTACCACGCCGACCCGGAAAAGATCCGCTGGCCCGGCCGGAAGGTCATCATCCACCGCAACCGGCCGGACGTGGAGATCTTCGGCGACGGTTCGAGCGTCCGGCTGCCGGGCCACGAGACGGCGTGGGACGCGCCCCCGGTGCTGGACGTCCACCACTTCGGCACGGTGCGGAAGCCGTCGCGGCTGCGCGAGAAGTGGCGGAACATGCGCGGCCGGCTGTACCTCAGCGCCGCGCCGAAGTTCCTGCTGCCGTCGTGGCTGTTCGACCTGTTCCCGCACAACTGGGCCGACCCCGCGTACCTGCCGGACCTGCGGACGTACGAGGGGCCGTTCGTGAAGGCCGTGCGCGACAACCCGACCGAGTTCGTGCGCGACCGGTTCCGCCTCTACGAGTACCTGAAGAAGCACCCGCAGGGGGCGGGCGCATGACGCGGCCGCTGCGGGTGGGGTTCGTCGTCCACGTCATGCAGGTGGCCGGCGCCGAGGTGCTGGTCCGCGAGACCGTGAAGCGCCTCGCCGGCCGCGTGCAGGCGACCGTGTTCTGCCTCGATTCCGTGGGCCGCATCGGCGAGGAGATGAAGGCCGAGGGCGCGGACGTGATCGCCTTCGGCCGCCGCCCCGGCCGCGACTGGGGCGTCGCCCGCCGCCTCGCCGCCGCGGCCCGCGAGCGCCGCATCGAGGTGATGCACGCCCACCAGTACACGCCGTTCTTCTACTCGGCGCTGGCGAAGCTGCTGAACCCCGGCTGGTCCCTCATCCTGACCGAACACGGCCGCCACTACCCCGACCGCGTGTCGCCGCTGCGCCGCGCCGTGAACCGGCTGGCGCTCGACCACCTCGCCGACGCCGTGACGGCGTGCTGTCACTTCAGCGCCGAGGGGCTGACGCGAACGGACGGCTTCCGCGGCAACCGCATCGAGATCGTCGAGAACGGCATCGACGTCGATCGCTACGGCCCCGCGTCCGACCCCGCCGCGCACAAGGCGGCGCTCGGCCTCGACCCGGCGCGGCGGTACGTGGTTCATGTGGCGCGGCACCACCCGGTGAAGGACCAGCCGACGCTCCTCCGCGGCTTCGCCGCCGCCGGCGTTGACGGCGTCGATCTGCTGATGGCCGGCGACGGCCCACTCCGCGACGAGCTGGAGGCGCTCGCGTCGCAACTCGGCGTGCGGGAGCGGGTGAGGTTCCTCGGCATCCGCACCGACGTGCCCGAGTTGATGCGCGCGGCGGACGTGTTCGCGCTCACGTCAGTGAGCGAAGCGGCGTCGCTGACGCTGCTGGAGGCGATGGCGACGGGCCTGCCGTCGGTGGCGACGGACGTGGGCGGCAACCCCGAGTTGGTGCGGCACGAGCGCGAGGGGCTGTTGTTCCCGCGCGGCGACGCCGCCGGCTGCGCCGCCGCGTTCCGCCGGCTGTTCGCCGACACCGCGCTCGCATCGCTTCTCGGCGCCGCCGCCCGCGCCCGGGCGCAGCAGCGCTACCGCCTCGACCGCACCGTGGACGAGTACTTCCGCGTGTACTGCCGCCTCGCCGGCCGCACGCCATGACGGTGGCTTTGGGGGAGAGTCCGCTTGCGGCTTAGCGCTGTACCGCCGGACTCTCCCCCAAAGCCCTGACTGCCCGCCCCCATGAGCCTGCGCGAAACCGCGAAGCGCCTCGCCCGCGCCGCCGCGCTCGTCGTGGTGCTGCCGGTGCTGCTGCACTACGGGTTCTGGGCGCGCGTCGTCGGCCGGCACGCGGCGTTCCGCGGGGCGGTGCAGTTCGTCTCGCTACTCCCCGGCCTCCCCGGCCTCTACCTCCGCAACGCCTTCCTGCGGCACGCCCTCGCCGCCTGCCACCCGTCGGCGTGCGTCGAATTCGGCGTGCTGTTCTCGGAGCCCGGCGCGACCCTCGGCGCCGGCGTGTACGTCGGCCCGCGCTGCATCCTCGGCCTGGTGAAGCTCGAAAAGGACGTGCTGCTGGCGTCCGGCGTGCAGGTGCCGTCCGGCGGCAAGACGCACCGGTTCGACGACCCCGACGTGCCGATCCGCGATCAGGGCGGGGAACCGACCACGGTGACCATCGGCGAGGGTGCGTGGGTCGGCGCCGGCGCCATCGTCATGGCCGACGTGGGGAAGGGCACCGTCGTCGCGGCCGGGTCGGTGGTGACGAAACCGCTGCCGGATTTCGTGATCGCCGCCGGCGTGCCCGCGAAGGTGATCCGGCCGCGGTTCGGGGGCGCCCCCGATGCCTGACCCGGCGCCGCTCGTGGTTTTTTCCGACGACTGGGGCCGGCACCCGTCGAGCTGTCAGCACCTCGTGTCGCGCCTGCTGCCGACGCGGCCGGTGGTGTGGGTGAACACCATCGGCACCCGCCCGCCGCGCCTCGACCGCGCCACCCTGACGCGGGCCGTCGAGAAGCTGAAGCAGTGGCGCGGCGCCGCGAGCCCCGAGCCTCTGGGAGTGGCGCCGCGCGTCCTCAACCCGCGGATGTGGCCGTCGTTCCGCGGCCGACTCGCCCGCGGGCTGAACCGCCGGCTCCTCGGCCGCGCCGTTCGGGCGGCCGTCGCCGACCTGCCGGCGCCGCCGGTCGTCGTCACCACGCTGCCGGTCACCGCCGACCTCGTCGGGGCGTTCCCCGCGGCGCGGTGGGTGTACTACTGCGTGGACGACTTCGCCGCGTGGCCCGGCCTCGACGGCCGCACCCTCCGCGACATGGAGGCCGAACTGGTGGCGAAGGTCGATGCCGCCGTCGCGGTGAGCGAGAACCTGCAACTCCACCTGGCGAAGCTCGGCCGGCCGTCGCACCTGCTCACGCACGGCGTGGACCTGGAGCACTTCCGCCGCGCGCCGGACACGCGGCCCGAGTCGCTGCGCGGGCTGGAATCGCTGCCGGGGCCGCTGGTCGTGTTCTGGGGCGTAATCGACCGGCGGATGGACCTCGAATTCGTGCGGGCGCTTGCCGCGTCGCTCGACGCCGGGACGGTCGTGCTGGTCGGCCCACAGGACGACCCCGACCCGGCGCTGCTGGCGCTGCCGCGGGTGGCGGCGCTGCCGTCGATCCCCTACGCCGACCTGCCGGCGCTGGCGGCGCGGGCGGCGGTGCTGGTGATGCCGTACGCCGACCTGCCGGTGACGCGGGCGATGCAGCCGCTGAAGCTGAAAGAGTACCTGGCGACCGGGAAGCCGGTCGTCGTCCGCGACCTGCCGGCGACGCGCGAGTGGAACGATTGCCTCGACGCGACTTCGACGCCGGCGGCGTTCGCGGCGGCGGTGCGGGAGCGGCTGCGCGGCGGGCTGCCGGCGGCGCAGGCGGCGGCGCGGGCGCGGCTCGACGCCGAGGGGTGGGCGGCGAAGGCGGCGCGCTTCGCGGCGTGGCTGGACACCTGAGTCGCCGCTTGCGGCTTC
>JBGAQM010000259.1:0-9377 GCA_044220735.1 Urbifossiella sp.
GCTCCTGAAGGGAGCGGGAAGCGTGCCGCACGGCGGCGGCAAGAAGCTGCCGACCGACGGCCCCGAGTACCGCACGCTGCTGGACTGGATCGCCGCCGGAGCCCCGCGCACCCCGGCCGACGCGCCGAAGATCGTGCGCATCAGCGTGACCCCGCCGACGAAGCAGTTGAAGTTCGGCGAGAAGGTGCAGCTGTCGGTGACCGCCCACTGGTCCGACGGCCGCACCACCGACGCAACACGGCTGGCGCAGTTCTCGTCCAACGAGGCCGTGTACGCCGCCGTGGACCCGACCGGCCTCGTCACCGCCGGTCCGATCCCGGGCGAAGCCGCGATCATGGCGCGGTTCATGGAGCGATTCGCCGTCGCCCCGATCGTCATCCCGCTGCCCGGCGCCGTGCCTGCCGAGGTCTACGACCGACTGGCGCGGCGGAACTTCATCGACGGCCACGTCTGGGCCAAGCTCCGCCAGCTTGGCCTCACTCCGTCCGACCCGGCCGGCGACGCTACGTTCCACCGTAGAGCGTACCTCGACGTCATCGGCCGACTGCCGACGCCCGACGAAACCCGCGCCTTCCTCGCCGACCCCGCCGCCGACAAGCGCGAGAAGCTGATCGACCGGTTATTGCAGCGGCCGGAGTACGCCGACTTCTGGGCGAACAAGTGGACCGACCTGCTGCGGCCGAATCCGTACCACGTCGGCATCAAGGCCACGTACAACCTCGACCAGTGGTTGCGGCGGGCGTTCCGCGAGAACATGCCGTACGACCGCTTCGCCCGCGAACTCATCGCCGCGAAGGGGAGCACGTTCACGAACGGCGCCGTGGTCATGTACCGCGACCGCCGCGACCCGGCCGAGCTGACCACGCTCGTCGGGCAAATCTTCCTCGGCGTCCGGCTCGACTGCGCGAAGTGCCACCACCACCCGTTCGAGGTGTGGAGCCAGGACGACTTCTACAACTTCGCGTCGTTCTTCGCCCGCATCGGCCGCAAGGGGACCGGCATCTCCGCCCCCATCTCCGGCGGCGAAGAAACCGTCTTCACCGCGCCCGCGGGGTCCGTGAAGCACCCGCTCACCGGCCGCACGATGGCCCCGACGCCGCTACTCGGGAAGGCGCTCGACATCCCCCCGGAACTTGACCCGCGCGACGTGCTGGCCGCGTGGGCGACGGCGCCGGACAACCCGTTCTTCGCAAAGGTGATCGTCAACCGGGTGTGGGCCGACCTGATGGGCCGCGGCATCGTGGATCCGGTGGACGACCTCCGCGCCACGAACCCGCCGTCGAACCCCGAGTTGCTCGACGCCCTCGCCGCCGACTTCCGCCGCAACGGCTACGACCTGAAGAAGCTGATCCGCACGATCACGACGAGTTACGTGTACGGCCTGAGCACGGCCCCGAACGACCGCAACGCCGCGGACCTGCGGAACTACTCGCGCCACTACCGGCAGCGGCTGCGGGCCGAGGTGCTGCTGGACATGGCGAGCGACGTGACCGGCGTGCCGGAGGCGTTCGCCGCGATGCCGCCGGGGAGCCGGGCCGTGGAGGTGTGGACGGCGCGGACGCCGAACGAGTTTCTGGACAGCTTCGGCCGACCCGACCCGAACCAGGACCCGCCGTGCGAGCGGACCAGCGACACGACCGTGGTGCAGGCGCTCCACCTGATGAACAGCCCCAACCTCCACCGTAAAGTGACCGCGGATAGTGGGCGGGCGGCGAAGCTGGCCGCGAGTGACAAGCCGGTGTCAGCAGTGGTCGAAGAGCTGTACTTGTGGGCGTACTGCCGGCTGCCGAACGATTCGGAGAGAGCCGCGGCCGTGCGGCGATTCGAGCGCCCCGGCGCGACGCGGCGGCAGGCGACGGAAGACCTGACGTGGGCGCTGCTGAACACGCCCGAGTTCGTATTCAACGACTGATCACGACCCTACACGGAGTCGTCCGAATGGCCGCCCGTCGAAACTGTGCCGGCGTCACCCGCCGCGACTGTCTCCAGCTCGGTCTCGGCGCCCTGCTCGGCGGCGGCCTCGCGTCCGCACTCCGCGCCAAGTCGAACGGCCCCGGCGCCCTCCCGGGCAACGCGAAGGCGTGCATCCTGATCTGGATGGACGGCGGCCCCACGCACTACGAGATGTTCGACCCCAAACCGAACGCCCCCGCCGAGTTCCGCGGCGAGTTCGGCACCGTCGCCACGGCCGTGCCCGGCGTCTGCTACTCCGAGCACATGAAGCAGCTCGCGGGGATGCTCGGCAAGTACGCGATGATCCGTTCGGTCCGCCACGACCAGGGGAACCACGGTGCCGGCAACCACTACCTCATGACCGGGGCGCCGCCGCGGATCCCCGTCGGATGCGGGGCGTTCGTCAGCTTCCACCCGAGCATGGGCTCGGTCGTCGCGAGCGAGAAGGGGGCGCCGGCCGGGCTGCCGCCGTACTTCTCAATTCCGACCATGAGCCGGTCCGGCGGGCCGAACTTCCTCGGCGCCAAGTACGCCCCGTTCGTCGTGGACGGCAACCCGAGCTCGCCCGGCTTCCGCGTCCGCGACGTGGCGCTCCCTACCGGCCTCACCGACGACCGTTTCGCCACCCGGACCGACGTGCGCCGCGAGGTGGACACGTTCCGCCGGGAGACCGACCGCGCCGCCGCCGACCCGGCCGTGGCGCTGGACGAGCACTACGTGCAGGCCCACGACCTGATGAACTCGGCGCCCGCCCAGGCCGCGTTCGACATCGGCCGCGAGCCGGAGCGCACCCGCGAGCGGTACGGCCGCAACGCCCTCGGCCAGCGCTTGCTCCTGGCCCGCCGGCTGGTCGAAGCGGGGGTGCCGTTCGTGACCGTGTACGACGGCGGGTGGGACCACCACACGAAGCTGTTCGAGACGCTTAAGGGCCGGCTCCCGGCGTGGGACAACAGCGTGTCGGCGGTGATCGAGGACCTGTCGCAGCGCGGCATGCTCGACGACACGCTGGTGATCGCGCTCGGCGAGTTCGGCCGCACCCCGCAGATCAACAAGGACGCCGGCCGTGACCACTGGTCGAACGCCATGAGTATCCTGTTCGCCGGCGGCCGCACGCCCGGCGGGCGCGTCATCGGCGCCACAGACACCCGCGGGTTCGCCGCGGTCGAGCGGGTGCTGTCGCCGGAGAACTTCGTCTCGACCGTGTACGCCAAGCTCGGCATCGACCCCGGCAAGGTGCTGTACGCCGCGAACGGCCGGCCGGCGCACCTGGTCAGCGACCCGACGCCGATCCGCGAGTTGATGTAAGCTAGGATTCGCCGCAACAAGGCATAACAGACAACGAAATGAAGCAGAATCTGACCCGGCATTCCGCCCTCATGTTGTGTCTGGCGTGCCTTGTTGCGGCCAACTCGTCGTCGGCACTCGCCGCCCCCCCGGCCGTCACTTCACTGTTCCCCGCGGGCGGTCCGCGCGGCGGCACCGTCGAGGTGACGGCGACCGGCACGCTCGACCCGTGGCCGGCGAAGGTGTGGGCGAGTCGTCCGGGGTTGACCGTCACGGCCGCGAAGGAGAAAGGCAAGTTCTCGGTCGCCGTCGCGGCCGACGCGGTGCCGGGCGTGTACTGGCTCCGCGCCCACAACGCCGACGGCGCCAGCCCGCTGCGGCCGTTCGTCGTCGGCACCCTGCCCGAGTTGATCGAGGCGGAGCCGAACGACGAACCGACGCAGGCGAAGGCGATCGACGCACCCGGAGTCGTGGTCAACGGCCGGCTCGCGAAGGCCGGCGACGTGGACTGCTTCGCCGTGTCGCTGAAGCAGGGGCAGACGCTCGTCGCGTCCCTCGACGCGAACGGCACCCTGAAGTCGCCGATGGACGGGGTGCTGCAGGTCGTATCGCCCGGCGGGTTCGTCGTCGAGCAGAACAATGACCGCCGCGGCATGGACCCGCAGTTGGAGTTCACCGCGCCCGCCGCAGGCACCTACGTCGTCCGACTGTTCGCCTTCCCGTCCACGCCGGACTCCAGCATCCGACTGTTCGGGTCCGACGCCTGCGTCTACCGGCTCACCCTCACCACCGCGGGGTTCGCCGACTTCGCCACGCCGCTCGCCGTCGATCCGGGCGGCGGCACAGTCGTGGTGACGGGCTGGAACGTGACGGATGCGGCGCGGCAGCTGACGGTCCCCAGGGGCGACACCGGACCGGTGGACGTGTTCCACCCGCTGCTCGGGAACGTGGTTCGCGTGCGGCGGGAGGCCGGGGCCGTGACTGGGCGGCTGGAGAAGGCGGGTGTGCCGTTCGAGTTGCCGGTCGCCGGAAGGAAGGGGCAGGCGCTGGCCGTGCGGGCCGAGAGCCGGGCGTTCGGGCTCGACGTGAACCCGGTCGTCCGCGTGGTCGGCCCCGACGGGAAGCAACTCGCCCGCGCCGAGCCCGGGAAGCTGCACAGTGACACCTCGCTGTCGTTCACGCCGCCGGCGGACGGGGAGTACCGCGTCGCCGTCTCCGACCTGTACGGTGCGGTTGGGCCGCGGGCCGCGTTTCTCCTTTCGGTCGCGCCCCCGCTGCCCGACTACGAGTTGACCGTGGCGGCCGACCGGGTCGCGGTCCCGCCGGGGAAGACCGCCGACGTGACCGTAAAGGTCGCGCGGCGGAACGGCTTCTCGCAGCCGGTCGAAGTCGCGGCCGAGGGGTTGCCCGAGGGCGTTACACTGACCCCGAAGGCGGTTGAGGGGAAGACCGACCCGAACACAGTGACGGTGACACTCTCGGCCGCCAAGGCGGGGGTGCGCGGGGCGTTCCGGCTGGTCGGGCGGGTGGCGGGCGAGTCGGGCCTGACGCGGCCGGCCCGCGCCCCGAACGGCGAGTTCGACGAGCCGACCGCCGACCTGTGGGTGACGGTCAGCGACACCCCGGTGTCACCGCCGCCGCCGAAAAAGAAGCGATAGCCCTCACGTGGGGCCGGCTTCCAGCCGGCTAAGGCAAGGCCGGCTGGAAGCCGGCCCCACGTCGAGCTAGCCGCGCCGCGGCAGTCGGTACGCCTCGCGGGCGTTCGCGGCCATCACCTTGCGGTACGCCGCGTCCCCCTTCCCCTTCACGAATTCGGCGGCCAGCGCCACCACCCGCGCCAGCGGGGCGTAGTGGTCGCTCACCGGCCAGTTGGTGCCGAACACCAGCCGGTCGGCGCCGAACGCGGCCCACGCGGCGTCGAGCACCGGGCGGTAGAACGCGGCGTCGGCCGGCGCCTGCTGCTCGCGACGGCGCGTCGAGTCGGCGAGCGCCGACAACTTGCACCACACCGTCTTCGCCGCGGCCGCGGACTTCAGCGCGTCGAGCCACGCGGCGGGAGGTTCGCGGCCGTCGATGAGCGGGTTGCCGAGGTGGTTCACGACGATTCGCAGCGACGGCAACCGCCCTGCCAGCCACACCGCTTCCGTGAACGCCTCGTAACCGCCGTTCACGTCGAGAGTGCGGCCGGCGTCCGCGAGCGCCTTCAGTCGGTCGAGTTGGTCGCGGTCCGTTCGGCAGGCCCGCACCTCGTCCGCGGTCACGCGGATGCCGACGAACTTCGCGTCAGCCGCGAGCCGCGTGAGGTGGCGCCCAAAGTTGGCATCCGAGGGCAGCAGCCGGCCGACGACGCCGAGCAGGAACGGGTCGTCCTTTGCCAGCGACATCAGCCAGTCGTTGTCCTCGACGCGCGGGCTTGCCTCCACGACCACGGTGCCGGTGACGCCGAGCGGCGCCGCCAGCCGGCGGTAGTCGCCCGGAAGCACGGGGCGGTACAAGACGCGGTCGTCCTTACCCGGCCACGGCACGCCACCGGGCCGCGTCGGGTCGTAGAAGTGGGTGTGCGTGTCGATCACCTCGGCGGCCGGTTGCCCGGCCGCGCCGCCGAGTGACAGCACGGCGACACCGGCGGCCAAGGCCTCGCGGCGGGTGACGTTCACGCGAGAATCTCCTTCACGACGCGGCCGTGGACGTCGGTGAGGCGGAAGTCGCGGCCGGCCTGGCGGACCGTCAGCCGCTCGTGGTCGAGGCCGAGGCAGTGGAGCATCGTGGCCTGCACGTCGTGGACGTGGACGCCGTTCTCCGCCGGGTGGAAGCCGAGTTCGTCGGTGCTGCCGAAGGTGACGCCGCGCCTGATCCCGCCGCCGGCCATCCAGATCGTGTACGCCTGCGGGTGGTGGTCGCGGCCGAGGCTGCGGCCGAGCGTCGGGTTCGACTCCACCATCGGCGTCCGCCCGAACTCGCCGCCCCACACCACCAGCGTGCTGTCGAGCAGCCCGCCCCGCTTCAGGTCGGCGACCAGGGGCGCTCGCCCGGTCGGTCTGCCCGCAGTTGGTCCGCAGGTTCCCTGCTACGTCCGAGTGCCCGTCCCAGCCCTCGTGGTAGATCGTGATGTAGCGGACGCCGCGCTCCACCATCCGACGTGCCAGCAGGCAGGCTCGTGCGAAGCTCGGCTTCGCCGGCTCCGCACCATACAGTTCCAGTGTTTCCTTGCTCTCCCGCGACAGGTCGGTCAATTCCGGGGCGGCGGTCTGAAGGCGGAATGCCGTCTCGTACGCGGCGGTGCGGGTGGCGATCTCGGGGTCGCCGACCGCGCCCTGGCGGCGGCGGTTCAGCTCGGTGACAAGGTCGAGCGTGTCGCGCTGTTGGCGGGCGTCCACACCGGGCGGGAGCGTCAGGTTGAGAATCGGGTCGCCGCCGTTGCGGAAGCGGACGCCGGAATACAGCGTCGGCAGGAAGCCGCTCGACCAGTTGGCGCTGCCGCCGCTGATGCCGCTGCCGGTGCTCATGACGACGAACGCCGGCAGGTCGCGCGTCTCGCACCCGAGGCCGTACAGCGCCCACGAGCCGATGCTCGGCCGGCCCGGCTGCGAGAACCCGGTGTTGAAGAAGATCTGCGCCGGGGCGTGGTTGAACTGGTCGGTGTGGACCGCCTTCAGGATGGCGATGTCGTCGGCGACCGTCGCCAGCCGCGGGAGCATTTCGGACAGTTCCGCCCCGCTGTTGCCGTGTCGGGCGAAGCGGAAGCGCGGCCCGAGCACGGCGGCGTCGGGGCGGATGAAGGCGTAGCGCTGGCCGCGGATCACCTCCGGCGGCAGCGGCTTCCCTTCGAGCTTCGTGAGCGCCGGCTTGTTGTCGAACAGGTCGAGCTGGCTCGGCGCACCCGCCATAAACAGGTGGATGACGGCCTTCGCCTTCGCCGGAAAGTGCGGCCGCTTCGGCGCGAGCGGGCCCGGCGAGCCGGGGGGCTCAGCAACCGGATTCTGGGCGCGCGCGGAGCCCGCGAGCAGCGACGCGAGCGCGGCCTTGCCGACGCCGTAACCACAGTCGCGGAAGAAGTGGCGGCGGGGAACGGGGAGGTCCATCGCGGTCACTCCTTCGTCACGTATTCGTCGAGGTTGAACACCGCCCGCGCGACCGCCGCCCACGCCGCGCGATCGACCGCCGGCCCGTCTCCAGCACCGGCCGCGCTCGCGGCGCGCATCGCATCCGCGGCGAATCGCTCGCGCTGCGCCGCATGGAAGCGCACCAACAGCGTCACCTCTTCCGCCTGCGGCGCCCGCGCCAGCGCCAGGCGGAACAGGTGCGACGCCTTCGCCGACGCATCGCCCGGGTGCGCGAGCGCCCGCCGGCCGAGCGCCTGGGCGGCCTCCGTTAGTACTTGATCGTTCAGCATCGTGAGGGCCTGCAGCGGCGTGTTCGTCACCTCGCGGCGGGCCTGGCACGCCTCGCCACTCGGGGCGTCAAACGTGGCCGCCATGGCGAACGGGGCCGTGCGCTTCATGAACGTGTAGAGCCCGCGGCGGTAGCGGTCCTCGCCGGCGCTCGGCTGCCACTTCAGCGCCCCGTATGCGCCCTCGGTCGTGACAGACGCCGGCTGCGGCGGGAAGACGCCGGGGCCGCCCATCTTCGCCGACAGCAGGCCGCTCGAGCGCAGGAGCGAGTCACGAATCTGTTCGGCCTCCAACCGCACGCGCGGGCCGCGGCTCAGCCACACGTTCTCGGCGTCCTTCGATCGCTGCTCGGGCGCGACCCGCGACTCCTGCCGGTAGGTCGCGCTGGTGACGATGAGGCGGTGGAGCTTCTTCATCGACCAGCCCCCGGGGCCGGCGAACTCGGCGGCGAGCCAGTCCAGCAGCGCGGGGTGCGTGGGCGGCTCGCCCTGGTAGCCGAAGTCGTCCACGGTGCGGACGAGGCCGCGGCCGAAGAACGCCTGCCACTGCCGGTTCACCGTCACGCGGGCGGTCAGCGGGTTCTCGGCGGACACGAGCCAGCGGGCGAACGTGAGCCGGTTCTGGGGCACACCCGCGGGGACGGGCGGCAGCACGGCCAGTCCGCCGGGCGTCACCGTCTCCTTCGGCTGGAGGAACTCGCCGCGGTGGTGGCGGTACGTTTCGCGCGGGTGCTCGGCCGGCCGCTCGCGGAACACGAGGGTCGTCGTCGGCTGAGGGAGTTGCTTGCGGAGGGCGTCGATCTCGTCGCGGGCCGCCTTGAGCTCGGGGGCGGTCTTCGCCCACACGGCCAGGAGAGTGCGCCGCTGGTCGGCGGTCAGCCGCTCGTCGGGAACGGCGAGCAACTCCTCGACCCCCGCGGGGTGGGCGCTGGCCCTCGCCCCGGCCTTCGTCGTCACCGCGAGGCGGAAGCGGCCGAGGCTCGCGGAGTAGTGGCGCTCGAAGGCCAGTTCCAGGCTCGCGGCGTTCACCGTCAGCGGATCGGCCAGCGTGAACACCGCCCGGTTGGCGACGCCGGCCTGGCCGGTCGCCCAGCCGGTATGCTGGTGCCCGTCGATCGCCTTCGCCGCGGAAGTGGCCGTCGGACCCGCCGACTCGCTCGTGCCGCCGACCTTCACGGTCTTTCCGTCCGCCGTGAGGACGAACTCACTGAGGAGGAAGTCGCCCTTCGGGCCCTCGTAGAAGGCACGACCGGGGCCGCGGGCGGGGAGGCTGTCGTGCGGCAGCGCCTCGACTCGCACCGCGGTCACGCCGGCCGGCAGCGCGGGGAGCGTCAGCGTGTACACGTCGCGCTTCTGGGCGTCGCCGGTGGCGAGGATCGAGCCGTCGGCCTGAACCGTCAGCTTCGTATGCGGGCCGGCGTCGAGGGCGGTTGGGCGCACGACCGTCCACGCCGTCGCCTTCGGTCGCTCGGCGGCGAGCCACGCGGCGAACGCCTTCTCGCGCACGGCCGCGGGGGCTCGGTCCGGCAACCCCGCTTCCAGCCCGCCGATCTTCACCCGCAGCCGGTCGCGTTCCTTCTCCTGCTCCGGCGCGAACACTTCGAGATCGGGCTCGTCGGCGTTGTTCAGAAAGGCGAAGAGGCGGAAGTACTCGGTGTGGGAGATCGGGTCGAATTTGTGGGTGTGGCACTGGGCGCAGCCGACGGTCAGGCCGAGCCACACAGTGCCGGTCACGGCCACGCGGTCGGTC
>JBGAQM010000260.1:0-9079 GCA_044220735.1 Urbifossiella sp.
CCTCTTGCCCCAGAACTCCGACACCTCGTACCGCACGGTGAGCGTGCGCACGGTCTTGTCGTCCGCCCTCGTGTCAAAGATGTTCTCGCCCAGCTGCTTGGAGATGGGGGCCAGGAGGGCGGGATCGACCTTCGCCTTCTCCCCCTTCCGGAGCGTGACCGGCAGGAGCGCGGCAAGCGGGGGGACGATCAGGTCGCCCTTGTGGCGCACCTCAGCCGCGAGCGCGAGCGTCGCGACGGGCATCGCGGAAACGATCCACTTCTCTCGCCCGGTCTTGAGGTCCCGATGCACCTTTCCGATCTCGTCACCGTCGAGGACGTCGTAGCTCACGTCGAGCCCCGCCGTGACGACGGTCACCGGCTCATCCCCGTCGTTCCGGAGGTAGGCCGTCACGCCCCGGGCGCCGGACCGGGGCAACGTCTGCCCGCCTGTGGAGCCGACCTCGACGTGGAGGCTGACCGGTTGGGCCGCCGCCACCTCCCACGCGAGCGGCGAGAGATGCAATGCCACCCCCACCAGCAGAACGATGCACTTCATCGTTGACTCCTTTCGTCGCCGAACATCAAGCTGCGACAGCAACCGGGGATCGTACCACAAGCCGACCCCGCCGGGTCGCTGGAAACCCCCAACGAGCTGGCGGTCTGCTGCCGTGTAGGGGTTCGGCCGACTGCCCCGCACTCCCTGTTGTCTTCACGGTGTTATTGCCGCACGTCGTACCCACGGCCTGACTCTGATCGTCCGGCGTGACGGCATCACCGTCTGAATGGTCCAATCCCCATGCTAGAGAAGAAGCCGAGGACCCCGAGGATGACGACCGCTGCCCAGATCAGGCCGAGGCTCTGCCACATCCGCGCGGACGAGTGGCAGCGCGTGCACCGCAGTTCGTACGCACCACCCCTGCCGTGCGAGACGTAGATGGACTGCAGGTGCAGGGCGCAGCTCAGCGCCCCGCAGCTCTGGCAGCGGGTAGTCGCCGGGGCCGTGCACGCGTAGCACACCGGGCCGGCCGGTCCCACCACGGCGGCCCGCATGGGGTGCCCGCAGTGGGGGCACGATACCGCCTCGGTCGAAACTCGACCGCCGCACGCCGGGCAATCGACGAGACGGGCGGGCGCCGGGGCCGGACCAGCCGAGGTACGAACGCCGGGTGGCGGGGCTTCGGCCGAATGCACCGCCAACACGGTGACTCCGGCGGCCTCGGCCCTCCGACGGGCCTCACCGACCGACTCGGCGTGCACCTCGAAGTAGGCGGGAGCCCCGCCACCGAACACTCCTTGCACCTGAAACTTCATCAGTGACCAACTCCCCCGCCGAACATTAAGCACATCAGCCGACGAGCCGCCAACCCCGACCGATGCCAACGGGCACGCTGGGAAGCGCCAGTGAGCTGGCGGGCTGCTGCTGCGCCGGATTCGGCGTCCGGGGTTACGGCCGGCAACTACCGGCGGTCGATGATCTCCTGTGCGCGGCGGCGGAAGTCCTCCTCGGTGACGTGCCCGGCCGCGTAGTACTGCTGGAGCCGGAGCAGCTTCACCTCGCGGAGCACTTGGTCCATCGCGTCCGAGATGCGGAACAGGCGGAGCTGAGCGAGCAACCCGAGGGCTCCGAGCGCGAGCCCGATCACCGCCACGCACGTCAACCCGCCATCAGGCTTATCCACCCCGAAGCCCTCCTGACGCCGAACATATAGCTCAGCAGCCGCCCGAGTGGCAAACCACGACAGGGCGGCGCGAACAAGCAGAAAGCGCCAATGACCTGGCGGTCTGCTGCAGCGCCGGGTTCGGCGCCCCGCCGCCCCGCGGCCACCTGCACACCGCGGGGGCCGACGCCTCCGCGCTGCCAGACCCGCACGCGGAACTGCGACCCAGGCGGCGCCACCTATCACGCCGAACCTTCCCGCTCCTCCACTCCGCCAGTGCGGGAGCGAGGACGCGAACCAACACGCCCCCGGCCGCCGCCGGCGATTCTCGGGACGCCGCTACTCGGAATCGCCACCGGGGCCGCGGTCGGCTGTGGCGCCGGGTTCGGCGTTATCCCCCCGCTTCGGTCGCTTCCGCTTCCGCTTCGCCGGCCGCGAGTCGTCCGCCGCCGAGCGGCGCAGCGTGCGGAGGTTCTTCGCCGAGAGTACGACGAAGTACCCGCCCAGAAGGAACAGCGCCCCGACGAGGCCGAGGAAGGCGAAGCACTGCCCGCGGTAGTCGTACGTGCCGTTCAGTTCGTAGGGCAGGATGTCGCGGTTCCCGAACCGCGTCTTGACGTGCGACACCACTTTCAGGCCGAGCGGACTCCACGCCCGGTCCAGGTGGCCGACCACCTGCTTGCCGGAAAAGTCCGGCGGCACGTCCGCGATGAGCCACCGGTCGCCGACCCGGATCAGTAGGTACTTCGACCGCTGCGTGGTGTTCCCCCCCTTCGTGTTCTCCATCACGAAGCCGGTGTCGATCGCCTCATCGAAGGTGAGCGTAACCCACGGGTTCGACAGGTCGTCGGGGTTATTCAGGTCGCGGAGGTCGGCCGTCGTCACGGGGACGGGGCCGCGGAACGCGCTGCGGACCCACCGGTTCTGATAGCCGACGATGCCCACCGCCACGAGCATGATCGCCGCCCCGATGGCGAGGCCGACCCTTGGGTCCAGGCGACGCCTGCCGACTTGCTCAGACATGACCCGTTCTCCCTTCGAGATCGAAGCCGAACAATTGTTAGACCAATTCCCGCGTTGGTCTAAACAGGATGATCGTGACGGCTTACGATCGGCCCGTCGGCCGAGCGTAACGACCCTCGAAGTTGGTGTCAAACGCCAACTCACGGATCCAACTCACGGCATCACTCAGGGTCATTGGGTTACCCCACTACTTCTTTCGACACGCAGGATGTCATCGATGAGGGGTTCGCCGAGGCCATGTTCACCCTGCGGAAGCTCCTCCGCACCGGCGACCACAAGGACGCCGCCAAGGCCGCCGACTGCCTCGCCCGCATCTGGATGACCACCCGCCGCCACCGCCGCAAACTCGCGCGCCCCGCCAAGGCCGAACCGCCCCCGCCGCCCATCGATGCCGAACTCCGCAAGGAGGTCGAGGAGTATTTGGAGTTCAAGAAACTGGTCGAGTCGCACGAGGGGATGGCCCGCATCTGCGAGCAGCAGGCCGACGACCTGTTCCAGAAGAAGTTCGGCTTCCGCCCGGACGAGCCGCCGGAGCAGTTCCGCGACCTCGTGCCCGACTTCGGCAAGGACTGGTCCGACCTGCACTCATGGTTCCCCGACACCGTCCCGCCGCGGGCGGATGAGCAACACCAGGCCCACGGACAGAACAGCCGTTCCGGCGAACGCCCCGAAGATCAGGTTGAGCGGCGTCTGGGCGTCCCGGAGGGCGCCGAAGCCCCAGTCGGCGAAGCCGCCGCAGCTGATGCTCACCAGGTTCATGACGCCGTACCCGGTCGCGCGCAGCTCGGGCCGCACGATCTGGGAGAGGATCGGCATGTTGTTGCCGTCGAAGACGCCCCAGCCGAGGCCGAACAGCATCAGGAACGCGACCGCGGCGGCGAGCGTGGGGGCGTTGCCGATGCCGAACGAGGCGGGGACGAGGAGGGCGATGCCGACGGCGCTGACGGCGGTTCGCCCGCGCGGCGTCCGCCGCGCGGCCCGGTCGGCGGCCCACCCGCCGAGGAACGCCCCGCCGAACGCCGCGACGTTGACGTACAGCGTGGCGCTGACGCCGGCCGTCCCTTGGCCGAGGGCGAAGCGGTCCTTGAGGATGGCCGGCATCCAGTCGCGCACGACCCAGGCGGCGATGGCCGGCAGCGTGAACACCAGCACCAGCAGCAGGAACGACGGGTTCACGACCAACTCCGCGAACGCGGTCAGCGGGCCGGGTTTGGCGACGGGTTCGGCGGCGGTTCGGGGCGCGTCCTTGAGCAGCAGCAGGAGGGGCAGGGCGTAGACGACGCCGACGAGGCCGAGGGCCGCGAAGGTGGTGCGCCAGCCGAGGTCGGGGGCGTCCGCGGCGTGGCCGCCGAAGCCGCCGAGGATGAGGCCGCAATAAATGGCAGTCTGGTGGACGCCGACGGCGCGGCTGCGGGTGCGGCCGGTGTGGTAGTCGGCGATGAGGGCGAGCGCGGCCGGGATGTAGAACGCCTCGCTGACCCCCATCAGGGTGCGGGTCCAGAGGAGATCGTGGTAGGTGTGGACGTGGCCGGTCCACCACGTGACCGCGGACCAGGCGAAGAGGCTGCCGGCGATGACGACGCGGCGGCTGAAGCGGTCCGCGAGGTAGCCGCCGAACGGGCTGAGGACGGCGTACACCCACTTGAACTGGCCGAGCATGTAGCCCCAGTTTGCGTCGTTCTCGACGTCCGGGATATCGCCCATGACGGAGAATTTCATCGCCGCGAGGAGCTGTCGGTCGAGGTAGTTGAGGAGGGCGACGGGCCAGAGAAGTGCGACGGCGAGCCAGGCGGTGCGGAGGGGCATGGAGAGAGTATCGCCCCTCCGCACGTCATCGGACAGCGGTCAGTTCCGCGGGAACTCGGGCGGCAGCAGGACGGGCACGGGCCGCTCGGGGTTGGCGCGGGGGGCGGCGATCGGCTCGCGCTCGGGGGCGGTGCCGCGGGCGGCGCGGACCGGCGGTTCGAGCACGGGCACGACAGGCGGCGCCGAACTGCGGACGGCGACGGCATCGGGCTGGCGGGCGGTCGGGGTGCCGGGCGCCCGGTCGCCGCGGGCCGCGACGCGGGACGGCGGGTTCTTCAGGGCGTCCAGCCACTGCTGTTCGAGGAGGTCGAGGCCGTTCACGCCGTACACCTGCCGGGCGGCGTTGTTCCAGCTCTCGACGGTGCCGTGGTTTCGGGTGTCACCGCCCTGCATGCCGATGGCCAGGAACTGAAGCAGCCGCTGCCGCCCGGCGACGCCGCTACCGCCGCGATCGACCAGGTACGCACTGACGGAATAGCCCTGGGCGTAGAGAACGATCATGTCGCGCGGGTACTCGGCCATGCGGAACAGGACCGAAAGTCGGATGCCGCGGCCGGCGTTGAGCAACTCGCGGCAGCGGACGTCGTGGTTGTACCGCTCCTCGTCGTTCTCGCTGAGGACACTGCCGCCCTCGTCGGCCCAGCGGGGCACTGGCCGGCCGAAGTGGTGGGCCAGGACGGTATGTGTGATCTCGTGCGGGAGGACGCTGTCGAGCAGTTGACGGGCGGGACCGTGGATTTCCATGTGCTGCGAGCTCACGACGCCGCGGCCCTCGCTGCCGCCGAACGTGAACGTGGTCGCGCCGCCGGCCCCGCCTGCGGCAATCTTAACCTCCAGCGGACAGCGACGGCTCCAGTTCGACATCTCCTGCCCGAGCCACTGAAGTGCCTTCTCGCGGCGGTAGTGCTCGGCCATGTCGCCGAACTGCCGCGCGAGCGCGTCGGTCGGGGCGGACACGCTGAAGTTAGCGGTCGTATAGGTGGCGGCGGTCGCGGGGGGGGCGGAGGTGCCCAGGGCCACGACGAGCGCGTACAGCGGGAGCCGACGAAGCGTCATTCCCTTGACCCTCGTTGGGGAGTGGGACGCCATCTGGGCCGTGAGGCCGGGCGCGTACCTGCGCGGCGTCCGAAGCGTACACGGCAATGCGGGTGCCGCGAATCGGAACCGGGCCTCCCGCCGCGGAAAGTGCGTCCGCAAGGTCCGTGGGGAACGGCATTTAGGGATTCATCCGGCCCTGCGGGTTGGGCAAGCGCCCGCGCCCGACGGTGTAACTTCTACAGTCCGCGCCCGGGGCTGGAGTCATGTAACTCTTACAGTGGCGAACGTGAGACCGCCGTATTGCCAGTCTGAGGATCGATCAGTTGGACAAATTGGTGCATGGCTGCCCATTTCCGGCGCGAATCGTGTGGCACTTTCGGGCAGGCGATGATACACTTTCACGGTCAGCGCTCAGATTGGCACGAATCCCTGGCTTCCTCTCCCGGAAGCGATCGGTCGATGCCTAAAAATGAGCATGTCGAGCCGCCGATGCCCGAGATCGTGGGCACCGCGACCGTCATGCAGGACGTCTACCGTCTGGTGCGGCTCGCCGCGCCGCGGACCACCACCGTCCTGCTCGTCGGCGAGACTGGCACCGGCAAAGAGGTCATCGCCAAGGCCGTCCACAAACTCAGCCGTCGTGCCGACGGTCCGTTCATCCGCGTCAACTGTGGCGCCCTCCACGAAAACCTTCTGGAGAGCGAACTGTTCGGTCACGTCAAAGGCTCCTTCACCGGGGCCGTGGCCGACAAGGTGGGCCGATTCGAAGCCGCCCATGGCGGCACCATCTTCCTCGACGAGATCAACAGCACGTCGCCCAAACTCCAGGTCAAGTTGCTCCGCGTCCTCCAGGAACGCGAGTTCGAACGCGTCGGCGAGAGCAAGACCATCCGCGTCGACGTCCGCGTAATTGCCGCCACCAACGCCTCGCTCGAAGAACTGGTGGAGAGCGGCGACTTCCGCGAGGACCTGTACTACCGGCTCAACGTCATCCCGGTCGTCCTCCCGCCGCTGCGCGAGCGGCGCGACGACATCGCCCCGCTGACGCAATTCTTCCTCCACCGCTACGCCGACGCGCACAAGGTGGCAGTCCCCGAACTCACGCCGCCGGCGGTGGACGCGCTCAAACTCCACGACTGGCCGGGGAACGTCCGCGAGCTGGAGAACACGCTCGAACGCCTCATCGTGCTCGCCGACGGCGGGCCGATCACGCCGGAACACGTCCGCTTCGGCCGGCCGCGCTATGCTCTGCGTACCGCCCGTGGACCTGCCGCGACAACCGCCGGACTCGACGTCCGCACCCAGATTCGCCACCTCGTCCGCGCCGGCGTTCAGACGCCGCTGCCGGCCGGGCTCAAGGGACTTCACCCGTTCCTCGTCGACGGCCTCGAGCGCGAACTGATCGAAGAAGTGATGCGGCAGTGCGGCGACGTCCAGATCAAGGCCGCGGACCGGCTCGGCATCAACCGCAACACGCTCCACAAGAAGTTGGAGCAGTACCGGGCCGACGACGCCCGCGCGGCCGCCGCCCTCACCGCGCCCGAGCAGCAGTCCACCGGGAGCCCCGAACCCGCGACCGAATCCGCGTAGCCCGTCGTTCCTGTTCGGCGTAACTTGTCGAGGGTTTCCGTCGCCCCCGGGAGTGCCGCCATGGTTCGGTGCATGTTCGCGGGTTCCATCGCGATTGCGATCGCCTCGTCGATCGCACTCCGGGCCGACGACTGGCCCCAGTGGCGCGGTCCCGCCCGCACCGGTGTCAGCCGGGAAACCGGGCTGCTGAAGGAGTGGCCGAAGGACGGCCCGCCCCTGCGCTGGAAGCGCACCGACATCGGCCCCGGCTACTCGGCTCCGGCCGTGGTCGGCGGGAAGGTCTTCATCCAGACCACCGCCGGCGACCAGGAATTCGCCCTCGCCCTCGACGAGAAGACCGGCAAGGACGTGTGGAAGACGCCGATCGGCGCCGTCGGCAAGAACCGCGGCCCCGACTACCCCGGCACCCGCGCCACGCCGACCGTGGACGGTGACCGCGTCTACTGCCTCTCCAGCGCCGGCCAACTCGTGTGCCTCGGCACCGACGGCAAGGTCGTCTGGGAGCACGATCTGGTTAAGGAGTTCGACGGGAAAGTCGGCCGGCCGTTCGCGGGGTGGGCGTACAGCGAGTCGGTGCTCGTGGACGGCAACCGCGTCATCTGCACCCCCGGCGGCGAGAAGGCCACGATGTTGGCCCTGCACAAACTCACCGGCGAGCCGGTGTGGCTGTCGGCGATCCCGGGCGGCGACGCGGCCGAGTACGCTTCGATCGTGCCCGTCGAGGTCGAGGGGGGGAAGCAGTACGTCCAGTTCCTGGAGAAGGGTGTGGTCGGCGTCGACGCGGCGAGCGGCAAGTTCCTGTGGCGGTACGAGAAGACCATCGACCAGGGGGCGAACATCCTCACGCCCGTGGTGCAGGGGAACAAGGTGTTCAGCGCCGGCAGCCGGACCGGCGGCGGGCTCGTCGAACTGACCGCGGCGGGCGGAAGCGTCTCCGCCAAGCAACTCTACTTCGACAAATTGATTGCCCCGAGTATCGGCGGGGCCGTGCTGGTGGACGGGCACCTGTACGGGACCGGCGGGCAGGCGCTGTTCTGCGCCGAGTTCGCCACGGGGAAGGTGAAGTGGACGGAGCGGGGCGTCGGTGCGGCGAGCGTGTGCGCGGCCGACGGCCGGCTGTACGTCCGCGGCCACGCCGGGGACGTGGCCCTGATCGAGCCGAGCCCGGCCGACTACCGGGAGCGCGGCCGGTTCAAGCAGCCCGACCACGGCAAGACGCTGGCCTGGCCGCACCCGGTCGTGGCCAACGGCGGCTTCTACCTCCGCGACATGTCCGTGCTGCTGTGCTACGACGTGCGGGCGAAGTGACGCCGCCGGCGCGAGCCCGAGCCAGCGCAGGCTGGCCCGGGCGTCGCGCGCCGCAACCGCGTCGGGGCTATGGGCGAGCCGCAGAAGTGCGGCGACCGCCTCCCCGAAGAGCTCGTCGGTCACGTCGTCGCACGACGGTGCGCGATCTGGACGGTCGATGGCCGCCATGTCTGCACCGTGGGGAGTGGGATGGGAAAGGTGCTGAGAACGTGGGCGATCGAAGTGTACGGATGTACCGTAATCTTCCGTTGGGCGATGTCAAGAAAAAGACACCCAGGCCGCGCGATGTGCTTCTATGGCCATTTCGGGGTGAGATGCGCTACTCGGTCTAGGAAAGCAGGCATACGCATACGCCGCAGACTTGGACGGAAAAAGGATTCAGAGTGGTGAAGGAGCGGCGACGCTGGGCG
Source organism: Urbifossiella sp. (assembly GCA_044220735.1). GTDB lineage: Bacteria > Planctomycetota > Planctomycetia > Gemmatales > Gemmataceae > Urbifossiella. The sequence continues at coordinate 8,815 of JBGAQM010000260.1, forward strand.
TCACACAAAGAGTTGGAGGAGCATGGGCGCGCCGTGCCCTTTCTCCCTGGAAAAGCACAGGGCAATACGGTAAGATAAAAAAGCGTTGCCGGCCGGTGGTACACACCACCGGCCGGGCTTCACGACGGGGTAGCTCAAATCCGCGGGTTGCGGCCCGTAAGCCGGGTCCACTTCCAGCGGGTCAGGCTACTGAGGAACCGCGGCAGTTGCGGCTGCATCGCGGCGACTCCCACCGGCTTCCCTGCCCGGTTCTTGCCGGGCAGGC
>JBGAQM010000261.1:0-9035 GCA_044220735.1 Urbifossiella sp.
GGCGTGAAAATCCTGATGAGCGGCGGCACCCGCTGCAACATCACCCACGACTGCGACGCCCGCGGCATCATCGAGGCGTTCGGCCCGAACGGCAAGTTCCTCCACTCGGCGCTGGCGGCGCTCGGGCCGCGCGAGGTGGTGTCGCTGTTCGAGACAGAAGGCGTCGCCACGAAGGTCGAGGAGACGGGCAAGGTCTTCCCCGTCAGCGACCGCGCGGTTGACGTGCTCGAAGCGCTGCTGAACCGGCTCCGTCGTTCGGGCGCGGTTCTCGCCACGAGCGAAGCTGTGACCGGCGTACTGGCGAAGTTTCCCGATGGTGGTTTCCGCGTCACGACCGCGACCCGCACCCTGACCGCCGAGAAGGTGCTGATTACGACCGGCGGGAAGTCGTACCCCGGGTGTGGTACCACCGGCGACGGGTACGGCTTCGCCGCGGCGTTCGGCCACACCGTCACCGCGACGCGGCCGGCGCTCGTGCCGCTGACCGTGCAGCCGGCCTGGGTCGCCGAGCTCCGCGGCATCACGCTCCCCGACGTGACGCTGAAGGTGACGGAGAACGGCAAGGCGCTCGCGTCGCGGCGCGGGTCGATGCTGTTCGCGCACTTCGGCCTCACCGGCCCGGCGCCGCTCGACGTCAGTCGCGCCGTCAGCGGCCACCCGGCGCCGGCGACACTCGTTCTCGAAGCGGACCTGCTGCCGGGCGAACCCGAGCCGCGCTTCGACGAGTACCTGCGCGCCAGGCCGCTGGCGTCGGGGAAGAAGCAGCTCGCGGTGGTGCTGGCGGAGAAGCTGCCGCGGCGCGTGTGCGACCAGCTGCTGGCGCTGTGCGGGATGCCGATCGACCGCAAGGCCGCGGCGCTGAGCAAGCCCGACCGGCTGGCGCTCGTCGCCGCCGTGAAGCGGCTGCGCATCCCGCTCCGTGGCACGCTCGGGTTCGAGAAGGCCGAGGTGACGGCCGGCGGCGTGAGCCTGGCCGAGGTCGATTCGCGGACGATGGAGAGCAAGACGCAGCCGGGCCTGTACCTGGCCGGCGAGGTGCTCGACCTCGACGGGTGGATCGGCGGGTACAACTTCCAGTCCGCGTGGAGCACCGGCTGGCTTACCGGCCGGAACCTGTGACGAGGAATCCGATGACCCGCGCCGCGATCTGGGACGTGGACGGCACCCTGGTCGATACCGCCGAGCTCCACTTCGCCGCGTGGCAGGCGTTCGCCGCGGCGCACGGGTTCGCGTTCACCCGCGCCGACTTCGCCGCCACGTTCGGGAAGCGCAACCCCGAAATCGTCCGCCAGCTGTTCGACCCGGCCGCGGATGATGCGCGTTGCGCCGACTGGGGCGAGGAGAAGGAACGCTGCTACCGCGACGCCACCGACCGCGCCGGCGTTGCGCTGCTCCCCGGCGTCGGGGCGCTGGTGGAGGGCTGGCCGCGGCCGGGTGGCGGCAAGGGCTCGGCTCCAGCGCCCCGCGGGCGAACCTCGACCTGATCCTGCGCCACACCGGCACCGCGGGGCGCTTCACCGCGATCGTGTCCGGCGACGACGTGACCCGCGGCAAGCCGGACCCGGAAGTGTTCCTGAAGGCGGCGGCGGGGCTCGGGGTGCCGGCCGCGCGGTGTGTGGTGTTCGAGGACGCGCCGTCGGGCGTGGCGGCGGCGAAGGCGGCGGGGATGGCGTGCGTCGGGGTGACGTTCGTCGGCCACCACCCGGCCGAGCGGCTGCGCGACGCGGGCGCGGACCTGGTGGTGCCGTCGCTCGAGGCGGTGACGGTCGCTCAGGTCGCGGGGTTGCTCAGGTAGCTACGTTGCCGTTGCGGCGTACCAACGCGTCGGCTCACGCGAAGCCGCAAGCGGCGAAACCCTACTCCCCCTCCAGATCCGTGTCCTGCAGGTCCGTCAGGAACATGTGCCCCGGCTTGTGCGTGATGGCGAACGGCGGCCGGCTCTGCAACAGCGCCGCCTGCGGCGTCACGCCGCACGCCCAGAACACCGGCACCTCCCCGGCCCGCACCGTCACCGCGTCTCCGTAGTCGGGCTTCGACACGTCGCCGATCCCCAGCCCCGCCGGGTCGCCGAAGCCGACCGGCGTGCCGTGCGCCCGCGGGAACCGGCCGCAAACCTGCGTCGCCCGCACTGCCTGCGCCGGCGTCAGCGGCCGCATCGACACCACCATCGGCCCCGAAAACCGACCCGCCGACCGACACGGAATGTTGGTGCGGTACATCGGCACGTTCACGTTCTCGTCGATGTGCCGCACCGGCAGCCCGGCCGCTTGCAGCGCCGTCTCGAACGTGAACGAACAGCCGATGACGAACCCGACGAGGTCGTCGCGCCAGTGCCGCCGCACGTCGGTCGGCTCCTCGACCAGCTCGCCGTTCCGCCACACGCGGTAGGCCGGCAGGTCGGTGCGGAGGTCGGCCCCGGGGGCGACGCCGCGCGGCTCGGGGTCGCCGGGCTCGGTCACGTCCAGCAGCGGGCACGGCTTCGGGTTCCGCTGGCAGAACAGGAGGAAGTCGAACGCCCAGTCGCGTGGCAGCAGCACGAGGTTGGCCTGCACGAACCCGGCCGCGAGGCCGGGCGTGGGGCCGGTGAGCGTGCCGGCCCGGCAGGCGTCGCGGACGGCCGCACCGGTCGCGTCGCGGAGCGTCATGGCGCCTCCAGAATCTCGCGGATGCGCAGGAGTGGCCGGGCGTACTCGTCCCACGTCAGCCCGTCCACGGTCGCGGTTTGCTTGCCGGTCACGCCGTCCACCAGCGGCCCCTCACGGACCATCACTTCGAGGATGGCGCGCTCGCGGTCGGGGTCGAATAGGTCGGCTGGCGGCTTGACGCCACGCAGGACGAACACCCCGGCCGCGAGCGCGTACGCCCCCCAGTTGCTGACGCCGGCGACGATCAGGTGGTCGGTCGGCACGCGGCAGTGGACGAGGTCGCCGTTGGGGATGTTCTTCACGACCGTTTCGTGCGGCACCTTCCCCATGCCGATCTCGTTCCCCCCGTCGCCGATGCCGATGGTGCATTCGTCGGGGTAGCGGCCGGGTCGGAAGCGATTGTTGATGAACTCGTGGTGCTCGGTGATGTCGCGACCGCGCATCGTGTAGCAGCGGCCGTCCGCGGCCGGGCCGGCCCTCTCGACGTAAATGCAGTGTGTAACGTTGAACGGGCGGCCGCCCGTGAACCCGGTCGTCTCGATCAGGCGCTGCACCCGCCAGGAGTCGGCCATGACCGTCACCGTGATGCCCATCTCCTCGAACGCCCGGCGGAGGAACGCGGCCCCGAGCGGCCCGTCCGTCTCGAACGCGGGCGGGTCGGCACCGGGAATGTAGAACCCGGTACCAACCCAGAAGTGCGGCCATTGCTCGCCGGCCAAGCTGTGGCACGCGGCCTGGAAGTCGCCGGCGGTGGCGGTGAACAGGTTGTCGTGCGGGTCGCGGGCCAGACCGCGGCCGCCGGGATCGACCTGCACCGCCGCCAGGATCGCGGTGAGTTTGTCGTCGGGGGTCATGTCTACTCGCAGTGTTGCCGCTTGCGGCTTAGCGTTGGGCGACGCTAAGCCGCAAGCGGCGTTCGATCAGGAAGCGAAAATCTTCTTGAACCGCTCGTCCTTCAGCAGGTCGCCGTCCTTCTCCGGCGTCTCCTCGAGCAGCCGCTTGATGACCGTGTCGGTGGTCACGCCCTCGGACGCGGCGGTGAAGTTCGTCAGGATGCGGTGCCGCAGTACCGGGAAGGCCAGCGCCTTCACGTCCTCGGTGGTGACGTGCGGCCGGCCGTACAGCAGCGCTCGTGCCTTCGCCCCGAGGATCAGGTTCTGGNATAGGTCTTCTCGACGGCGCCCTCGCGGAACTGCTCGCTGAGGCGGGCCGCAGCCTTGCTCGTGCGGGCGAACAGAAGCGCCCCCGACACCGGCTTGTCGAGCCGGTGGACGACGCCGAGGAACACGTTCCCCGGCTTCTGGTACTTCTCTTTCAGGTACGCCTTCACGACGCGGTCGATGGTCTCGTCGGTGCCGTCGAAGTGCGTGGTGGGCCAGCCCGCCGGCTTGTTGACCGCGACGACGTGGTTGTCTTCGAGCAGGACGTCGAGCGCGTCGGCGAAGGACATGGGCTCAGTCTAGCGGAAGCGGCCGCGGCTCGAATGCGACCGCGGCCTCGAAGCACGCCGCGACGGCGAGGAGGTTCGCCTCGTTGTCCCGCGCGCCGGCCAGTTGCGCCGCCAGCGGCAGGCCGTCGGCCCACGCGATCGGCACCGACACGGTCGGCAGGCCGAGGTAGCTCCAGGGGAAGTTCATCGCGGGGTCGCCGGTCGTCTCCGGGGTCGGCGCCACGCCGGGGGCGGCGGGGGTGACGAACACACTCGTACCGGACCGGCGGAACAGCGTCGCTTGCACCTGCTCCTCCAGGTCGTCGCGGTGGAGGCGGGCGGTGCGGAAGTCCACGGCGGACGCTGCCAGCCCTTCCTCGACGAGTGCGCAGATGCGCGGCGGGTAGTCGTCGGGGTGCCGCCGCAGTCGCTCGCCGTGGACCAGCGCCGCCTCGACGGCCATGATCAGCCGGTGCCACTTCGGCAGCTCCGCGAACCCGGCGGGCGGCACGACGACCTCGTGGTCGATCCGCTCGGGGTGAAGGCTCACGAACTTGTGGAAGGCGTCGTTCAGGTGGTGCCACGCCAGCGGCTCGGCCCGGTCGCGGAAGTGGCCGCCGAGGCGGTTGAACGAGCCGACTGGGACCGCGGACGGGCCGGCCCCCATACGCAGGTCGAGATTCCGGAGGGCGTCCGGGATCGGTTCCTCCAGTGCGTCGCGGTCGAGGTCGTCCGGCCCGGCCGCCGCCTGGAACAGGATTGCCAGGTCGCGCACGCAGTTCGCCATCACGCCGACGTGGTCGAGTGTCCCGGAAAAGGGCAGCACGCCGTTCACGCTGATGCGGCCGTGGGTCGGCTTCAGGCTGCACACGCCGCAGAAGCTCGCCGGGCGCGTCACCGAGCCGCCGGTCTGGGTGCCCAGCGCGCCCAGGCACATGCCGCACGCCACCGCCGCCGCCGACCCGCTCGAACTGCCGCCCGGCGTCCGCTCCAGGTTCCACGGGTTCCGCGTCGGCGGCGGGTCGAGGAAGGCGAACGCCGTCGTCACCGTCTTGCCGACGATCACCGCCCCCGCCTGCCGCAGCCGCGACACGCACGTCGCGTCCTGCCGCGCCACGCTGTTCGCCCACAGCTTCGACCCGCAGCCGGTCGGCAGGTCGAACACGTCGATGATGTCCTTGATGCCGACGGGGATGCCGTGCAGCGGGCCGCGGGTCGTGCCGGCCTTCAACTCCGCGGTCAGGCGCGCGGCCTGCTCGCGGGCGCCGTCGCGGTCCACGACCACCCACGCCTTCACCCGCGATTCGTAGCGGTCGATGCGCGCCAGGCACTGCTCCAGCAGTTCCGACGGCGTGAGCTCGCCGCGGCGGATCAGCTCGGCGGCGGCGGTGATGGTGCGGGGGCCGTCGGTGAACATCCCGGCATCGTACACTGTCAGTGGTGCGGAGGCACGACATGAGTGTGGAGCGCGTCCCGGTCGCCGTCCTCGGCGGGTCGGGGTACACGGCCGTCGAACTGCTGAAAATCCTGCTGCGCCACCCCGGCGTCGGCATCGCCGCGGTCACGTCGCGGCAGGCCGAGCACGTCGCCGACTTGCACCCGTCGCTGTTCGGCCGGCTCGACCTCCGCTGCGAGTCGTTCGACGCCGACGCCCTCAAGGCGAAGGGCGTGCAGGTCGCGTTCGGGTGCCTGCCACACGGCACCAGCATGGAGAGCATCCCGCCGCTGCTCGCCCGCGGCATCAAGGTCATCGACCTCAGCGCCGACTACCGCCTGAAGGACGCTGCAGTCTACCAGCAGTGGTACAAGGAGCCGCACCACGACGCCGCCAACCTCGCCCACGCCGTCTACGGCCTCCCCGAACTGTACGGCGACCGCATCCCCGGCGCGACGCTGATCGCCAACCCCGGCTGCTACCCGCAAACCGCCATCCTCGGCCTCGCGCCGCTCGTCGCGCACCGACTCGTCGAGCTGACCGGCATCGTGATCGACAGCAAGAGCGGCGTCAGCGGCGGCGGGCGGACGCCGAAGCTCGGCTTCCACTTCCCCGAGTGCAACGAGAACTTCAGCGCCTACGCCGTCGGCACGCACCGGCACACGCCCGAGATCGAACAGGCGCTCGCCGACGTGGCCGGCGAGCGGGTGGAAGTGATCTTCACGCCGCACCTCGTACCGATGGACCGCGGCATTTTTAGCACCATCTACGCCACGCCCACCCGCGCCGTCACCGACGCCGAGCTGACGGAACTGTACCGCGACTACTACCGCGGGCAGCCGTTCGTCCGCGTCCGCACGTCCGTCCCCACGACGAAGGATTGCGCGTTCACGAACTACCTCGACGTGTGTGCGAAGGTCGTGCGCGGCGGGAAGGTCGTGGTGCTGGCCGCGGAGGACAACCTCGTCCGCGGGGCGAGCGGCGTCGCGGTGCAGAACTTCAACCGCCTCTTCGGGTTCGAGGAAACGACGGCGTTGCTCTGACGCGCGACATCGGGTCGAAAATGATTGTTTCCGCCGCCCCTCCCTACGGGTCGCGGAAGAATGTCACGCTCTCTGAGTGACGCACGTTATCCCTTCGCCGCTGGTGCCGCCATGAGCCGATACGCCGCCTTGGCCCTGCTCCTGCTCCCCGCCGCGGTCGCGGCCCGGCAGGACGCGCCGTTCAGCGCCAAGAGCGAATCCCTCGACCCGCCGGCGGCACTCGCCGAACCCGTCCGCGCGGCGCTCACCAAGGACGCGCTCGTCGTCCGCGCCGGCGACGCGGTCGTCATGCGCGTCTGGTTCCGCGACCCCATCCCGGTGAAGGCCACGCCCGAGCAGCTCGCCAACGGCGTCACGTACCGCGAGATCCCCGAGGGGGCGCTCGTGGGCGCCATCGAGTTCCCGAAGGCGTTCACCGACTTCCGCAAGCAGGAGCTGGCGGCCGGCGTGTACACGCTGCGTTTCGCGGTGCAGCCGGACATCGGCGACCACACCGGCACGGCCCCGCACCCGGACTTCTGCCTCCTCAGCCCGGCGGCGAAGGACAAGTCGGCCGACCCGATGGAGAAGAAGGACCTGATCGAGCTGAGCAGCACGGTGAACGAGGGAAAGCACCCGGCGGTGCTGCTGCTGTTCCCGAACTTCGACAAGGCCGCCGGCGTGACGGTGGTCGGCAAGGGCGACGGCGTGTGGGTGGCGACGACGCGGCGGGCGGTGGCCGCCGACGGCGCCAAGGCGACGCTCGGGTTCGCGGTCACGGTGGCGGGGCAGTGGAAGCAGTAGGCGCGTCGCGCCGCCGCGGGCGGCGGGACCCGGGCGCGAATCTTGTTGCGACCGGCCGCCCCGGCGTCCCATAATGCCCCTTCGACCGCGCGTGCGTACCCCGGAGGCCCGGTGCGATTCCCCCTCGGCGAAATGACCGTCGGCGACATCCTCGACCGCGGGCTGAAGCTCCTGTTCGCCCGCCTGCCGGCGTTCTACCTCATCAACCTGCTCGTCCTGGCGCCGGTCATCCTGCTCCAGGTCGCGGCCCCGTTCGCCGGCGAGGCCGTGGGGCGCGCCGGCGCCGCGGGCCAGAACCCGCTGGACCCGGCCGTCGTCGTCGTCGGCCTCGGGGTGGCGTTCGCGGCCCTGTTCCTCACCCTCGTCCTCCAGCCGATCGGCAGCGCCGCGATCCTCCACATCATCATGGAGGAGTACCAGGGGCACCGCGTCGGCATCGGCGCGGCGTTCTCGTACGCCCTGTCGCGGTTCCTGCCGCTGCTCGGGGCGTCGCTCGTCGTCGGCCTCATCGTCTTCGTCGGCATCATGCTCTGCTGCGTCCCCGGCATCTACTTCATGATCGTCTACGCCTTCGTGGCGCAGGTGGTGGTGCTGGAGCGGCTCGGCGTCGGCGAGGCGCTCAGCCGCAGCTCGGGGCTGGTGAACGGCTACTGGTGGCGGGTGTTCGGCGTGCTGTTCCTCATCGGGTTCATCAACGCCGTGATCCAGGGGACGGTCGGCGGCGTGCTCGGGGTCGTGATGCCCGCCCAGGAGGTGATCCCGGGGCCGAACGGGATGGAGCTCAAGCTCAACCCACTCAACCACGTCGTCGTCACCCTCGTCACCCAGCTCGTGAACATCGTGTTCGCCACGTACACGGCGGTGTGCGCCACCCTGCTCTACCTCGACCTCCGCATCCGCAAGGAGGGGTACGACCTGGAGATGGCCGCCCTCCGCGGCCCCGACGACGAGTTCGACGGCCCGCGCCGCCGCCGGCGGCGGGACGACGACGACGACGACGACTACGACGACCGGCCGCGCCGCCGGCGGGACGACGACTACGACGACGACTACGACGACGACCGGGGCCGCCGATGACGCCGCCGGACGCGATCCGGGCGAAGGCGGCCGAGGTGTTCGCCCGGCCGGAGTTCGGCGCCGCCGGCGCGGGGCCGGGGTGGGTGCGGGCGGTGGCGCGCGCCCTGGCCGACTTCTTCCGCTGGCTCGGGTCGCTGTGGGACACCAGCCCGGTGCTGTTCTGGGCGCTGCTGGTGGGCTGCGTGGTGCTGCTCGGGGCGCTGCTGACGCACATCGTGTTGCAGCTGCGGTGGGCGGTGGCGGCGGGGCGCGGGCGGGCCGAGGCGGCGCGGGCCGAGCGCGAGCGCCGGTCGGACGAGTACCGCCGCGCGGCGGAGGCGCGGGCCGCGGCGGGCGACTACACGGAGGCGGTGCGGTTCCTGTTCCTGTCGCTGGTGTACCGGTTCGACGAGGCCGGCCGGGTGGGCTTCCGGAAGGCGTACACGAACCGCGAGTACCTGGAGCTGTCGGCCGACCGGGCCGACGTGCGGTCGGCGCTGCGGGTGATGGTGGACGTGCTGGACGACCACTGGTACGGCCAGACGCCGTGCGGCCGCGGCCGGTACGACGAGTGCCGGGCGGGGTACGCCCGGCTGGCGGCGTGACCGGTGTGGGGCCGGTTTCCAACCGGCCTGGCGTGAACC
>JBGAQM010000262.1:0-9390 GCA_044220735.1 Urbifossiella sp.
GGTCGCGGCGCCGACGCTGCCGCCCCCGCCGGCGCTGCCCGTGGTGCCGGTGGCAACTCCGCCGGCGCTGCCGGTGGTGCCGCCGCCGATCCCGCCGGCCGAGGGGAGCATCCCGCCGATCCCGCCGGCGAGCGACAACCCCGGCTTCGGCCGCACCGCCCCGCCGCCGATCCCGGTGGTGCCGGCGAAGGACGAGTTCGACCCGGACAACTTCAACCGCCGCTGACCGCGCCGCTCAAGAAGCCCACCCGCTTGCGGCTTTGCGTTGCCCAGCGCGAAGCCGCAAGCGGCGGTCAGTCTGTCACGTCGAACACCCACAAACTCCCCGCCAGCACCACGACCGGCGTCCGCTCCCGGAACGCCGCGTAGGTGTCCGGGTCGTTCAGGTACAGCCCGCGCAGCAGGTTCACGCTCACGACCACGACGCGCCGCCCCGGCGGCAGCCCCTCCCCGCCCGGCGGCCCCACCCGACCGTAGCCCGGCAGCGGCTCGTAGCGGATGCCGTAGGCCTCCGGCCGGTCGGTGCCGAAGTAGCCGAGTTGAACCGCCGCCACGTCGTTCGCCGCCATCCAGTCGCGCAGCGCCGGCAGACCCTGCCCCCAGTCGGCGTTCGAGTCGGCGAGGTACCGCGTGCCGTCGCCTCCGGCCAGCTCGTTGAAGTACGTCAGCGGCACCGGCCCTACCTGCCACGCCGCGACCGCCGCCCACAGCAGCGCCGCACCCGCCAGCCACGCCCCGCGCCCCGCCGCCAGTCGGCCCGCAATCACGTACAGGAACGGCACCGCCGGCAGCACCACCCGCACCCCCAGATCGACGCGCGACCACGACGCGACCGCGACGAACGCCAGCGGCGGCACCACGAGCCACGTCGCGCGCCACGCCCCGGCCGCGAACCCGCCTGCGGCGCCGCCGAGCAGCCCGAGCGGCAGCTTCAGCGCCACCGCCACCAGGAAGTAGTGGAGCCACCCGCGGCGCGACAGCTCGCCGCACAGGTACATGACGCCGTCGCCGTGCTCGCCGCGCGTGAACTGGAACTTCAGCCCGCGGCCCCACTCGCCGAAGTGGACGAACCCGTACGTCGCCGCCAGCGTGACGAACGCGATCAGCGCGAGCCGGAACGCCAGCTCCACCGCCGGCCCGAAGCGCTTCCCCGTGTCGGGCGTGCCCGGCAGCACCAGCCGCCCGCCGCGGACCAGCACGACCACCCCCGCGAGCCCGAGCGCCCCCACCATCCCCAGCGCCGACAGCTTCGACCCCAGCATCAGGCCCAGGCTCATCCCTGCGCCGATCAGTAACCCGCGCGACGGCTTCGCGGCGTACTCCCACAGCAGGTACGCCGACAGCAGCGCGAAGAACGTCAGCCCCACGTCGGTACTGAGGACGCACGCCAGGCTGACGAGCGTCGGGTCGGTGGCGGCGAAGGCGGCGGCCGCGAGGCCGGCGAGGCGGGAGTCCCACAGCCGGGACGCCCACCAACCGGCGAGGAGCACCACACCCGCGCCGAGGGCGAGGTTCATGCGCCGCGGCGCGGCGAGGAAGTCGGGGTAGCACACGCCGGGGGCGTAACCCCAGGCGACGGCCACGCGCCAGTGGTCGCCGGTGTCGCGGGCGAGCTCGCGCGGGTACGCGGGGGCATCGCCGAACAGCCGCGGCAGCGCCCACCACAGCTTCAGCAGCGGCGGGTCTTCGTGGTTCAGCGCGAAGTCGCCGGCGACCCACGAGCCGTACCCGGCGGCGAGGTGCACGACCTCGTCGAAGGTCGGCCCGGGGGCGGCGAGCGCGCGCTCGCCCTGCCACCAGAACCCGGCGACGAGCCCGGCCGCGGCGAGGAGTGACAGCAGGTTCCGGGTCACGACGGCTCCGGCTCGGGGCCGCCCGCGGCGATGCACCGCATGCGGTGCATCGCCGCGGGCGGCCGAACAGGACGCCCAGCACCCGCCCAGCATCGCCGGCGCGAACCACACGTACCACTTCGACTCGGCCCCGTTCAGCATCATCGCCAGCGCCACGGCATTCGCCGCCAGCAGCACCGCAACCCCCACGGCAACGCCGGCCGGGTGCGGCCGTCGCGCCAGGTGTGCCGCCGTCGCCAGCACCGGCACCAGCAGCAGCACCAGGTCGAACTGCCACACCCCGTACGGCGCCGCCAGCAGCGACAGGCCCACGACCGCCGGCAGACGCTCGGCCACGTTCGCGGAATCGGTCGGCGGCTGGCGCCGGTACCACGCCACGAACCCGACCGCGGCGACGGCGAACGGCAGGAACTGCGCCGCGAACGGCAGGCCGAAGCCGGAGCGCAGCCACCACCCGGCCAGCGGCGGCGCCCAGTGCGCGAGGCCGCGGTGGTCGGCCGAGTCGCCGCCGGTCGTCGCCGCGCGGTACTGGCCCCACACGTCCGGGTTGGCGAGCGTCGGCGGCACGCACGCGAGCAGCCCCACGGCCAGCCCCGCCAGCACGACGCGCCGACCGCTCCGCGCCCGGAGCGCGTCCATCACCAGCATCAGCGCGAAGAGGCCGAGCAGGTGCGGCTTCACGGCCGTCAGCGCCCCGACGGCCCCGGCCACGCCCCAGCGACCGGCGCGGGCCGCGGCGAGGAACCCGGCCAGCCCCACGAGCACGACCGCAGTGATCTGCCCGCCGCCGATCAGGAAGATCGTCGGCACGAAGCTGAGGGTGAGGGCGTAGGCGACGCCGCGCCCCGCGGCCGGCCCGCCGAACCCGCGCCACAGTAACTCCGCGGCCAGCACCAGGAGCCCGAAGTTCAGCAGCACCCACAGCGCGTAGGCGGTGTCGAGCGGCAGCGCCCCCAGCGGCATCACCAGGGTGAGCGTCCACGGCGGGTTCCACATCATGATGGCCGTGTCTCGCAGCCCGAGCTCCTGCTGGAAGCTCCGAACCGCGGCGCCGTCGTAGGGGTTGCGGCCGACGACGTTGAGGTGCCCGGCGGTGTAGTACTCGGCGAAGTCGAGCGGCACCCGTGCGGCGTCGAGGCGCGTCAGCGCGTGCCAGCCGAGGAGCCCGACCGCGACGGCGGCGGCGCCCACGAGCAGGCGGCGGACGGCAGTCCCGGCAGGCATCGCGGCGGCTCCAAGTGCTTACCCGGAGCGTAGAACAGGATTCCTGCCGGGGCCGAACCGCCGGTTTGCGCTACTCCCGCGCCGGCCGCGACGTTAGGATGCTCCCCACCCCTCCCGCCACCCGACTCGCCAAGGGCCAACGACGTGGGAACCGACGCCGCCACCGACCCCGTGCCGACCACCCACCCGGTCGGGTTTCGCTTCTTCTTCTGGGGGGAGTTCGCCGAGCGCTGTTCGTATTACGGGATGCGCGCCATCCTCGCCCTGTACATGACCGAGAAGCTCGGCGTGGACAAGGCCGACGCCGGCACCTTCATGTCGCTGTTCATCGCGGCGTGCTACTTCTTCCCGCTCGTCGGCGGGTACGTCGCCGACAACTTCCTCGGCAAGTACTGGACGATCGTGCTGTTCTCGGTGCCGTACGTTGCAGCCCAGTTCCTCGTCGGCATCGAAGATCGGTACGTCGTGTTCTTCGCGCTGGTTCTGCTGGCGATGGGGAGCGGCGTCATCAAACCGAACATCTCCACACTGATGGGCCTCACCTACGACCAGCAGCGCCCCGGGCAGGACCAGTTGCGGACGGCCGCGTTCAGCTGGTTCTACCTGTCGATCAACGTCGGCGCCGGCATCTCGCAGCTGGCCATGCCGTGGCTGCGCACGACGTACAGCTACCAGGTGGCGTTCCTGTTCCCGGCCGGGCTCATGGCCCTGGCGCTGATGCTGTTCGCCGCCGGCAAGCGGTTCTACGCCGTCGAGACGATCGAGCGGAAGGTGGTGACCGACGGCCCGCCGCCGGAGGACACCACGACGGTGACCGGCATCGCGGTCCGGTACAAGGCGGTAACCCAGGCCGAGAAGGACGCCGACCGGGCGCTGAAGGTCGAGGTGCTGAAGCGGATCGGGGCGGTGTTCCTCACGGTGATGTTCTTCTGGGCGATCTTCGACCAGTCGGCCAGCACCTGGATCTTCTTCGCCGACACGTTCATGGACACGAACCTGTTCGGGCTGACGGTCACGGCCGACCAGGTGCAGGCGTTCAACGCGTGGTTCATCGTCGCCCTCGTGCCGGTGAGCGTGTGGCTGTTCAAGACGCTCGACGAGGCCGGGTACAAGGTGAAGGCCACCCAGAAGATGACCGTCGGGTTCCTCCTCACCGGCCTGAGCATGGCGATCATGAGCGTGGCCGGGTTCCTCGCCGGGGACAAGCAGGACGCGGTGAAGCTGACCACGCCCGAGGGGGTGCTGGTGGTGCCGATGACCAAGACGCCCCTCAAGGACGTGACGACCGCCCAGACCGTCGAGATGGGGCCGGTGAAGGTGACCGCGGCCGACTGGAGCTACGACAAGGACAAGAAGAAGCAGACGTTCGCGGCCGGCACCGTCCGCCTGGCCGACGGCACCGAACTCGTGGTGACCGGCGGCCACCTCGTGGCGACCGAGTTCCCGGAGGGGGCCGGGTGGGAGCGCGGCGGGGTGCTGGAGCCCCTGCTGAAGTCCGGCGAGGACCGGGCGAAGGTGAAGGCGGACCCGACGAAGGCGACGGTCGAGGTGATCGACTGGGTGAAGCCGCCCGAGCGGGTGACGGTGTGGTGGCAGGTGCTGGCGTACCTCATCATCACCGTCGCCGAGATCCTCATCTCGGTGACCGGGCTGGAGCTGGCGTTCGTGGCCGCCCCGCCGACGATGAAGAGCTTCGTGACCGGCTGCTGGCTGGCGGTGGTGTTCCTGGCGAACGCGCTCATCAACGCCCCGATCACGCGCCTGTACCCGGTGATGCCGCCGGGCGTGTACTTCGCCATGCTCGGGGCGGCGGTGACGCTGGTGGCCGTGATCTTCCAGCCGATCGCCTCGACGTTCAACCGGCTGATGGCCGCGCAGTCGGCCGCGAGCGACGGCCGGCCCGGCGAGGGGCAGACGGAGGCGGTGTAGTCCGGCGGCCGCGGGTATGATGGGGCGACGCCCCGCCCGGAGGGTTCGTGATGGCGACCGACGTGCGCGAACCGATGACGGTCGTCCCCCCGCTGCGGCACGGGGACCGGCTGACGCGCGCCGAGTTCGAGCGCCGCTGGGAGGCGATGCCGAACTTGAAGCGGGCCGAGCTGCTCGATGGGAGGGTGTACCTGATGCCGCCGGTGTCACGCTCCCACGCTTACCCCCACTTCGACCTGATCGGCTGGCTGGCGATGTACCGGATGCTCACCCCCGGGGTCGAGGGGGCGGACAACGCCAGCGTCCGGTTCGACGACGACAACATGCCCCAGCCGGACGCCCTGCTGCGGATCACCCGGCACGGCTCGTCGCGCGTGGACGACGACCGCATCTATTCCGGCCCGCCGGAACTCGTCGCGGAGGTGGCCCGGTCGTCGATCGGCTACGACCTCGGCGAGAAGAAGTCGCTGTACCGCACGCACGGGGTACAGGAGTACGTCGTGTGGCGCGTGGACGCCGGGGCGGTGGACTGGTTCGCGCTCCGCCCGGCGGGGTACGAACTGCTGCCGGCCGGGGCCGACGGCGTCGTGCGCAGCGAGGTGTTCCCCGGCCTGTGGCTCGACCCGGCGGCGCTGATCGCCGGCGACGGCCCGGCGCTGCTCCGGGCGGCGCAGCTCGGCCACGGCAGCCCCGAGCACGCCGCGTTCGTGCGGCGGCTGGCCGGCACTACCGCGTGACCGGCCGCGGCGGCGGGGCCGTCGGCACGTCGCCGCGCAGCACCCGCTCGCAGTAGGCCAGCCCCGCCCGGGCGAAGCGGATGTCCGGGCTCAGGGCCAGGGCCGCGCGGTACGCCGCCACCGCGTCCGCGTGGCGGCCCTGTTTGCGGCACACGTCGCCGAGGTTGGCGTGCGCCAGCCCGAACTTCGGGTCCAGCCGCAGCGCCTCCCGGTACGCCTCCGCCGCCGCGCCCAGCTCCCACAAATCTTCCAGCGCCGCTCCCAGGGCGTTGTGGTACGAAGCCTCGGCCGGGGCGAGCCGGACGGCCTCCCGGTACGCGGCCTCCGACCCGCGCAAATCCCCCGTCCGCCGCAACACTTTCCCGAGGGCGGCCCAGGTGTCCGCGTCGGCCGGCGCGAGCTCGGCCGCCCGCCGCAGCGGCGCCACCGCCCCGGCCTCGTCGCCGGAGTTCGACAGGGCCAGTCCCAGGTTGAACGGCGCGGCCGGGTCGGACGGCGCCAGCCGGGCCGCCTCGCGGAACGCCGCCGCCGCGCCGGTCAGGTCGTTGTTGCGGGCGAGGACGTGGCCGAGGCCACTGTGCGGCAGCGGCGACTTCGGGTTGAGGGCGATCGCCGCCCGGTACGCGGCCGCGGCGGGGACCAGTTTCCCCTGCTCGGCGAGGGCGTTCCCCAGGCCGTTGTGCGGCATCTCGTCGCGCGCGTCGAGGCGGATCGCCGCCCGGTACGCGGCCTCGCCGCGGGCGTGGTCACCCTGGTTGCACAGGACGTTGCCGAGGCCGTTGTGCGGGGCGGCGTAGCCCGGGTCGAGGCGGATCGCGTCGCGGTACGCCGCCTCGGCGGCGGGGAGGTTCTTCGCACGGAGTTGCAGGTTCCCCAGGTTGTTGTGCGGGGCGGCGAGGAGCGGGTCGAGGCGGATCGCCTCGCGGTACGCGGCGACGGCCTCGTCGCGGCGGCCGGCGTCGAACAGGGCGATGCCGAGGTTGTTGTGCGCCGCCGGGTTCCGCGGGCGGACGGCGGCCGCGGCCTGGAACCACCGCATCCGCTCGGCGGCCGTGGTCGGGGTGTCGGTCGGGAACAGCACCCCGAGGTCCATCAGCAGCCCGAAGTCGTCGGCCCGGCCGGTCGCCACCCGGGCCAGCACCGGCCGGGCGACGGGCGGCGGCACCACCTTCCCCGCGGCGAACGCCTGGGCGACCCGGGCCGGCTGCCGGTCCCACTCCGGCCGCCCCGCCAGCGCCACCAGCGCGGCCCGGTCCCGCGCCGCCAGCAGCCGCCGCACCTCGACGCGGAACGGGTCGGGGTCGGCGGCGTCGAGGATCGGCCGGAGGGGGGCGTCGGGGTCGGCGGCGAGCCAGCCGTCCAGCGCGGTCAGCAGCGCCGGCCGGACGGCCGCGGCCTCGACCCGCGCGGCGGCCTCGGCCGGCGGCGTGGTGCCCGGCACGATGCCGTACCCGGCGAACGCCTCGGCGTACGCCGCCGCCGCCTCGGCCCGCGTCGAGTACTTGCCACGGACCGGGCTCCACCGCCGGTCGTCGGCGCGGTCCAGTGCCCGGAGCACGCCCAGGTCGGCGCGGGCGGCGGCCAGCCGGGCGGCGTGGTCGGTGAGGCCGGCGTCGTCGGCACGACGGGCGGCCTGCTCGACGAACGGCGCGGCCCGGTCGGCGTCGCCCGCCCCGAGCGCCGCCTCGGCTTCGGCCAGCAGCCCGGCCACGGCCTCGCCGGCGACGGCCCGCCCCTGCCGCTCCTCGGCCGCGCGCCGGTCCGCCTCCCACCCGCGCCACACGGCGACGCCCACCCCGCCGGCCACGATCACCGCCACCGCCGCGGCGAGGGCGAGCTGCACCTTCCGCCGCTTCTGCGCCTCGGTAGCGCGGGCGTCGGCCGCGGCGCGATCCTGCTCGGCGGCGCGCAGCCGCGCCTCGACCCCGGCCCGGTACGCGGCGACCTCGGCCGCCACCGCCGTCCCGTCGGCCGGCCGGTCCACCCGGTCCGGCGCCAGGCACCGCTTCGCCAGGCCCACCAACTCCGGGTCGGCCCCGCAGGCGTCGAGCCGGGCGTGGGCGTCGGCCACGTCCGCGGCCGCGGCCTTCGCCAGCACCTCCTTCGCGTCGCGCCCGCGGAACGTGGCGTGCCCGGTGAGGGTGGCGCACAGGACGCCGCCGAGGGCGAACACGTCGGCCCGGGCGTCGATCGGCTCGCCGCGTGCCTGCTCCGGCGCCATGTACGACGGCGTGCCGACGATCGGTAAGGATGAAGGCGGAAGGATGAAGGATGAATCCGACACGGGAGCGGTGTCCGATTCATCCTTCAACCTTCCGCCTTCATCCTTCTCGCAGGCGATGCCCCAGTCCATGACCTGCACCTCGCCGAACGCGCCGACCATGACGTTCGCCGGCTTCAGGTCGCGGTGGACCACGCCGCGGGTGTGGGCGAAGCCGACGGCCTGGCAGATCGCCTCGAACACGCCGACGAGCCGCGGCAGGTCGTGCCCGGGGTCGGGCCGGGCCTTCAGCCGCGATGCCAGCGTGTCGCCGCGGACGAGCTTCATGTCCAGGAACGGCGAGCCGTCGGCGAGGGTGCCGAGGTGGTGGGCGGGGGGGATGTTGGGGTGGGCGAGCCGGGCGGTGATGACGGCCTCGCGGCGGAACCGGCGGGCGTCGGCCGGGTCGGCGGCGGGGAGGAGCACCTTGACGGCGACGCCCGCGGCCGAACAGAACACCACGGGTCGGTGGCGGTGCGAGGACGCGCCCCATGCCGCTGCGGGCGGTTTCGCCGCGGACGGGGTGTACCCGGGCACGTCCGGGAGGGGTTCGGCAGGCCGGCCGGCGGCGTCGGGCGGGGCGGCCGTGGGTGTCGCGGGTCGAGTCCGGCTGGCCGCCGGTGGCGATGGGGTTGCGGACGGACGTGGCAGCCTGGGTGCGGTCGCGGCGACGGGCCGGCGCTGGTGCGGGCGGCACAGCTCGGCCACGGCAGCCCGGAGCACGCCGCGTTCGTGCGGCGGCTCGCGGGCGGCTAATCGTCGTCACTCGTCGTCGCCTTCGAACAGGTGCTCGGCGAGGTACTTCTCCAGGCCGATCGTGCCGATCACGTTCAGCTGCGTCTCCAGCCAGTCCACGTGCTCCTCCGAGTCGTGGAGGATTTCGAGCGCGAGCTTGTGGGTGCCGTTGTCCTTCACCTGGATGCACAGGTTCACCAGCTCGTTGTACGCCGCCACCCCGCTCGACTCGAGCTTCAGGTCCACCTCGAACTGCTCCTTCACGTCGCCGCCGGCGCGGATCACGTCGTACCGGCCGATCTCCGGCACGCCGTCGAGGAACAGGATGCGCTCGATGATCTTGTCGGCGTGCTTCATCTCGCCGATGCTCTCCTCGTAGTGCTTCTTCGCCAGCTTCAGGAAGCCCCAGTTCTTGCACATCTTCGACTGGATGAAGTACTGGTTGATCGCCGTCAGCTCGATCGTCAGGGCGCGGTTGAGCCCGTCGATGACCTGGTCGTTCCCCTTCATGGCCGCTCTCCCGGAGGTGAATGGGGTTGTTGTATGGGCGGGGTGGTCGATTTCGCTGGCAGCGCCCGCCGCCCCGCGGTATGGTTGGGGTGTTGGTCGGCCCTCCCGCCCCCGCCCTCCCCGGGCCGCGTCCCATGCCCAC
>JBGAQM010000263.1:0-9030 GCA_044220735.1 Urbifossiella sp.
CGGCTGAGGCAGCGGCACCGCAACACGGGCGAGGTCGGCCCCCGGGTCGCCCGCCCGACCCGCACCCCGGAGCTGGCCGCCCACCTCCCCCGGATCCGCGAACTCCTCGCCGCCACCCCCGACCTGACCCCGGCCGAACTCCGGGACGAGCGGAAGGTCGCGGTCGCCCTCTCCACCCCCTGGGCCGCCGTCCGGGGGGTAGGGTACACGTTCCATAAAAGTCGTCCGGGCCGCCCAGCAGGACCGGCCGGACGTGCGGGCCGCCCGCGCCGCCTGGCGTGACGGCACCGCCCCGGCCCTCGACCCGGCCCGGGTCGTGTTCGTGGACGAGACGGCCGCGAACACGAAGATGGACCGGCGGTACGGGTGCGCCCCGCGGGGCCAACCGGTCGTCGGGGCCGTCCCGCACGGGCACGACAAGTCGCTGACGTTCACCGCCGCCCTCCGGGTCGACGGGGTGGTCGCCACCCAGGTGCTCGACGGCCCGATGACCGCCGCCCGGTTCCGGGAGTACGTCACCCGAGTGCTCGTCCCGACCCTCCGGCCCGGTGTCACGGTGGTGCTCGACAACCTGCCGTGCTACAAGTCGGCCGTGGTCCGGGCGGCGGTCGAGGCCGCCGGGTGCCGACTGGCTTTCCTCCCGCCGTACAGCCCGGACCTGAACCCCATCGAGCTGGCGTTCGCCAAGCTGAAGCGGCTCCTGCGGTCCGACGGGCACCGGGCCGTCCCGACCCTCGTCACGTTCCTGGAGTCGGTGAGCCGGGCGTTCCGGCCGGCCGAGTGCGCGGCCTACATCCGCCACTGCGGGGACGGGCAGTCACCCGCTACGAGCTCACCGAACCCGCGCGAATGGCGGGTGGTCGGCTGAAACGAGACCGCCGTCGGGGCGATCGAACCGTGACTCCCGTCGTCGCCGTCCTTCGTCACTCGGGTTCTGCATCACGATTCTCGCCATCTGCGCCTCCGTCGCGACGCTCGGAACATTTCTCGGAAGGCAGGGAAGCCTCGACGGGCCTGGCGCCTCTCTTACAGTGACGGGTACGCCACCGAGACGACCGATGACCCCGCTCTCCGACCTTACCCGCCGGTTCCGGGCGTCCGAGCCTGCCCCCGTGAGCGACGCCGACCTGCTAGGGCGGTTTGCCGAGTACCGCGACGAGGCCGCCTTCGAACTGCTCGACTGGCGGCACGGCGGGATGGTCCTCGCCACGGGGACCTACACTGCGACGGGCGTGACGGCGACCGTCAACGGCAACGACGGCATCATCCTCGACTCGATCACGCCGGTCGCGGCCGTGCGATCCGCCGACTTCCACGTCAAGGACTTCGGGGCCAGGGGCGACGGCGTGGCGGACGACGCCCCCGCCGTCCAGGAGGCAATCGACGCGGCGGCGAAGGCCGGCGGGGGCACGGTTCACTTCCCCCGGGGCACGTACCTGCTGAACTCGGCGTACCCCAGCCGGCACCCGTGGGCCTTCCACAACCTGGTGATCGACTCTTACGTCACCCTCCGGGGCGAGGCCGGGGCCAGGCTCCTCCAGGGGCCGAAGGGCCGGCACCCGCTTCCGCATGGGGCCGAGGGGGTGCGGAACACGGTGCTCGCCTTCGGGGCCGACCACGAGACAATCCGCTTCCAGAATCGCGCCTTCAACGGCGGCTTCTACGCCCTCCAGGCCACTCAAGCCGCGGGAACGACGGTCACGCTCAAGACCCCCGCCGAGGCGGCGAAGTTCCGACCGGGCGACTACGTGGCGATCTACGAGACCACGACGGGGGACGTGATCCCGACGGAGACGGGCCGGCTCACCGCGGTGAACGCCGCGACCGGCGAACTCGGGCTCCGGGAGCCGCTCAGCCGCGCGTTCCAGACGCCGTCGATCGCCAACGTGACGAAGCTGGCGACCACGAACGTCGGCGTGAAGAACCTGACCGTGGAGGGGGCGGAGCCGCTGACCGTGACCGAGACGTTCGGGTTCACCGCCGAGGACTGCCGGTTCGTCAACGACACGTCGGTCGGCGGCAAGAACGTGGTCGATATCAACCTGAACACGCTGAACGGATTCCGCTTCCTGCGGAACGAGTTCACGGCGGTCGGCCCCGGGTTCGCAGTGATGGAGATGACCCAGCGGAACAGCCGGCACGGGGTGTGGGAGGGGAACAAGTTCGACATCGTGCAGGGCGGCATGGGCGAGTACGCCGCCGACGTCCGGTTCACGAACAACACGTTCCGCCTCCACCCGACCGCGAAGACCAGCGTCGGCCTCATGATCGGCGGGAAGGACATCGTCTTCCGCAAGAACACGGTGACGTGCGGCAACATCCCCGCCGGCGAGGGCTGGGGGTGCGTCCTGGCGGATTGCGTCGGCCCCGGGTACGACCGCTACGTGGGCGGCGTCCAAATCACCGACAACACGTTCCACTACGACGGCAACGGGAACCAGTGCGTCCACCTCGTGGCGCGGGATACGACGTTCACCGGCAACACCCTGAACGTGAAGGGCTCCGCGATCGGGGTCCGCGCCGAGGGGCCGTCGCCCCAGGCCGTCAGCATCCGGGACAACAAGCTCGCGATGGGGACAGGCGCAGCCGTCATGATCGCGGGCGCGGGCGTGGACGGCGCGACCGTGACCGGGAACACGATCACCGGGTCGGGCGCTCACGCGATCCTCGTTGCCTCGCCCGCCCGGCCGAACGCCGGGCGGCACGTGATCCGCGGGAACACCGTCTCCGGCTACCGCTCGCCGCTGTTCCTCGACCCGACCCTCCATCCGGGCACGATTCTGCACGCCAAGGAATAGCCCACCCCCGACGTGAGAGGCCACCCATGAAGCGGTTGCTCGTGCTCCTCGCCGCGCTCGCCGGGGCGTCCCCGGCCGGCGCCCAGGAGAACCCCGCGGTCGCCCGCAGCGCCAAGAGCGGCCCCTGGTCGGACGCGGCCACGTGGCAGGGCGGGAAGTCGCCCGCGGCCGGGAACAAGGTGCTGATCCAAACCGGCCACACCGTCGTGTTAGACCTGAACACCGACACGGCGTTCCGGTCCGTTCACGTGTCGGGCACACTGACGTTCGCCCCGGACAAGAACACGCGCCTGAACACGGGGCTGGTCCGCATCCAGGCCGGTGACACCACCGACGAATCGGGGTTCGACTGCGCCGCCCACGTCCCCGCGTCGAAGCCCGGCGTGGCGCGGCCAGGGCTCCTGGTCGGCACGCCCGAGCAGCCGATCGCGGCGGATGTCACCGCCAAGATTCGTCTCGTGTGGTTCGACGGCCTGGACAAGCAGTCGTGCCCGGCGGTCGTGTGCTGCGGCGGGCGGATGGACTTCCACGGCGCCCCGATGAACCGCACCTGGGTGCGGCTCGGCGCCCCGGTCAAGGCCGGCGACTCGACCGTGACGCTCGCCGAACCTGTCACCGGCTGGCGGCCCGGCGACCGCGTCATCCTCGTCGCCACCACCCGCCAGAACAAGTCGAAGAAGACGTTCACCGAGCCCAGCCTCCGCGGCCACGGGCAGACGGAGGAGCGCATCGTCAAGGCGGTCGAAGGGGCAAGGCTCGTGCTCGACGCGCCGGCGGCGTTCGACCACGCCTGCGTCGGCGACTACCGCGGCGAGGTCGCCAACCTGAGCCGGAACGTCGTCGTCGAGTCGGCGGACCCGGCGGTGGCCCGCGGCCACACGATGTACCACCGCGGCTCGGCGGGCTCGATCTCCTACGCCGAGTTCCGCCACCTCGGGATGCCCGGCGTGCTCGGCCGCTACAGCCTCCACTACCACCTCGTCGGCGACACGATGCGCGGCAGTTCCGTGATCGGCGCCTCGATCTGGGACAGCGGCAACCGCTGGCTGACGATCCACGGCACGAACCACCTCGTCGTCCGCGACTGCGTGGGCTACCAGAGCCGCGGCCACGGCTTCTTCCTCGAAGACGGGACCGAGGTGTTCAACGTCCTCGACCGCAACCTCGCCGTGCAGGCGTTCACGACCAACCCGCTGCCGCAGCAGATCAACCCGTTCGACAAGAACGACGGCTCGGGGTTCTGGTGGGCGAACTGCCGGAACACATTCACGCGGAACGTCGCCGCCGAGTGCGACGAGTACGGGTACTTCTTCCAGGCAGCCAAGACGAAGGACTTCGACCCCGTGCTGAGCGTGAAGCAGCCGGACGGCACGCGGAAGCGGGTCGATATTCGGACGCTGCCGTTCGTGCGGTTCGAGGACAACGAGGCGCACACCCAGCGGCGGCACGCCTTCAACCTCGGCGGCGGGGTGCCGTTCGGGGAGCCCAACGTCGGCGGCGTCGGGCCGGACCGCCGCCACCCCTTCGTCATTCGCAACTTCCGCGCGTGGGACGTTCACTGGGCACTCCACCCGGTCGCGCCGTCGCTGCTGGTGGACGGGCTCGACGTCTTCGACGCGCACTACGGCGTGTGGCGGCCGGTGTACAAGGACCACGCCTACCGCGGGGTGCGGATGACGGACGTGCCACCGGAACTGCACTACGCCTTCGCACCACCCAACGCGCCGGAGGCATACCCCGGCAGCCTGGCCCCGACCGACGACTTGCCGCCGTCCAGCGTCATCACGCACGTACGCCACCTGCCCGGGGGCAAGGTCCACGTCCGCGGCACCACCTCGGACGACGGCCGGGTCGGCGAGGTCACGGTCAACGGCCAGGGCGTCAAGCAACTCGCCCCGAACTACGCGGAATGGGAGGCGACGCTCCCCGCCCCGCCCGACGGCAAGCTCACCGCCGCCGCCAAGGACGCGGCCGGCAACGCCGAGCAAACGCCTCACGTCCGCATGGTGTCGGAGCCGGTCGCCGGGGGCGAAGCAGACCCCGTGCCGGCGGCGTCGGCGGCGCGTCCCGGCGTCGCGGGAGCGGGTGTCGAGGTCGTCACCGTTGTCGAGGGCGACAAGGGGCCGGGCTTCAAGCCGGCGGCGAACGTGATGGGGGCGGTCGGGCCGAAGCACGTGGTCGAATTCACCATCGCGGGGTTCGCGGTCCGCGACCGGGCGACGGGGAAGACCGTTCGGCACCAGACTCAGCTCGAATTCTGGCGACAGGTGCTGCCCGCCAAGTCGATCGACCCGAGCCCGCACGCCAACGACCCGTGGATGGTCTACGACCCGCTGTCGGAGCGCTGGTTCGCCACCGTCGGGGGAACCGGGACGGGTGAATCGTTCCTGGCCGTGTCCAGTTCCTCCGACCCGACGCAGCCCTGGAGGGGCGTTTCGCTCCCGGTGCCGCGCATCGACCCCGGGATGAAGATCGGCGTCGACCGGAACGGCGTGTACCTCTCGTGCGCCAACGGCTCGGCGAACCCGCGCGAGGCGCTCGACGTGTACGTGATCCCGAAGGCCGACGCGATCGACCCCCGCGGCCCGTCGTTGGCCCGCGCCCGAACCGTCGCGAAGGTGATTTACGCCGCGTTCCCCGCGGTGAACGTCGGGCCCGGTCAGCCGCCCGAGACGCCGGCGGTGCTCATCAACAACGAGTTCGGCGGGCCGAAGTGCGGCGAGCTGTACCTGCACCGAATCACGTGGAGCGGGTTCCGCGCCTCCATTTCCGACGCCCAGACGATCCCGCTGAGCCGGGCGTATGCCGTGCCGCGGATGGAAGGGAAGCAACCGGACGGGGGCGTCCGGCTCGTGCAGTCCGGCGGCCGCCGGAACAACTGCGCCTTCGTGCACGGGGGGAGCGTGTTCAGTTGCAACGGGGCGCAGCGCACGGCCGACTCCCGCCCGGGAATCCTGTGGTACGAGGTGCGGATCGCGGACGGGAAACTGCTCCAGGAGGGATTCATCGACAGCCCCGACCACGACCTGCTCTACCCGTCGCTCGCCGTGGACTCCCGGGGGACCGTCGGCATCGGCTGCACCCGCACGTCCGAGAAGGAATACCCCTCGGTGTGCGTGATGATGCGTGCGAAGGACGATCCCGCAGGCACGATGCGGCCCCCGGTCGTGGCCGTCAAGGGCTCGACCGCCTACCGCCACGCCGGCGTGACGGCGATGAACTTCAGCAACTACAGCACCACCTGCATCGACCCGGCGGATCGCGACGTCCTCTGGACGTTCCAGGGCTACGCGAACAGCGCGGTCGACCGCCAGTGGTGCACGGCTTGGGCCGCCTTCCGGCTCGACGCGAAGAAGTAGTGCTCCGGGATCAGCTCCCCGTGCCGTACCCCAGAAGGGCTGCGATATGAGGCGTTTTCCACTCGCTCTCGTGGCGGTCGTCGGGCTCGTGTGCGTGACGCGCGGCTTGCGCGCGGCCGAGCGCGTCAGCGTCACGGGCGTCGCGTCGGCGTCGGGCACGCACAAGCGGCCGCTGCTGCTCGTGAACGACAAGCGGTACGAACTGAAACCGGCCGACACGGCCGACGCCTCGGTCGCGAAGACCCTCGACGCCATCTCGAAGGGCGACACCGGCACCTAAGTCGTGAAGGGCGCGCCGGCCGCCGTCAACGGCAACGATGGCATCCTCGTCGAGAGCATCACGCCGGCCAGGGCACCCGTCGGCACCGGGGCTCAGGCCGCGCCGAAGCAGTAGGGATACAAGGTCTACGACCACGTCATTACGGCCACGCCGCCCGCAACGGGCGAGCACAGGTTCCGGTTCGTGGTGCCCGACGGCCTGCCGGTCGTCCGCGGCATCCTCGTGGTCGGCCCGTACTCTGGTGGCGACTCGCGGGACTACCACCATCAGGCCTGGTACCGCGAGTTCCTGAACCTGCACGGGTTCGCGTTCCTCGGCGCGACCAACTACTACATGCGCGACTACGCCGTGATGCAGGCCGCCCTCCGGCAGTTCGCCGCGGCCAGCAAGCACCCGGAGGTCGTGAACGCGCCCTACGCCGCGACCGGCTTCTCGGCCGGCGGCGGGTCCACCCGGCTGCTGATGAAGGCGGACCCGGACCGGGTGATCGCCGGGGTCGTCGTGGGCTCGACGATGAAGCTGCCGGGCGAGCTCACGGACGACCACCGGCGGGTGCCGATGTGTGTCATCAACGGCGAACTCGAGCGCGGACCCGGCGAGGGACCGGGGATGGCGAAGCAGTTGGAGCCGGTGCTGGCCGAGCACCGACCGAAGGGCGCGCGCTGGGGCTGGATGGCGGTTCAGGGCGTCGGCCACGAGTTCGCCGGCCAGGAGGTGCTGGCGATGCCGCTCCTGGACGCAGCGGTCCGGCACCGTTACCCCGCCGACGGCGACGTGCGGAAGGGGCCCGTGAACCTCAAGCAAGTGGCGTTGGAATCCGGCTGGGTGGCCGACAACGCCTCCTGGACGAGTGGGCTGACAGCCGTCACGCCCGCAGGACAGTTCAAGGGCAACGCGGCCAAGTCGAGCTGGTTGCTGAATGAGGACATCGCGTTCGTCTACCGGGCCTACGCGACCCACGACCGGCCGCTGACGATCATCTCGCCGCGGCACGACGCCGCCCGCGACCAGGTGCTCGACGCCTGCTCCCGCGTCACAATCGACGTGGACGCCTCCCGCTTCCCCGGCTGGGCGAAGCTGGAGTTGTACGACGGGGCCAGGAAGGTGGGCGAGCGGACTGCCGCGCCGGCCCGGTTCGTCGTGACCGACCTGACGGCTGGCTACCATGCCTTCTCCGTCCTCGGCACCGACGGCGGGGGGATCGTCCGGCCGTCGAACCCGGTGTTGGTCCTCGTTCGGAGGTTAACCGTACTGTGACGAACGCCGGCCGGCCCGGGTGTGGGTCGATCCAAGTGAGTCACTGGAGGGATTGGGGTGACGTACCCGGTCGAATCGACAGCACGTCGGGCCGGTACGCTGCTCCTCGTAATGGCAGCGAGTACCCTCCCCACGGCGGCCCCCGGTACCGACGCGGCCCCGTCGGGCGTGACGGTCGTCACGACTGTCCCCGCGAACAAGGGACCGGGGTATCGGAACCCCAACCCGGACGCGGCCGGCGCCGTCGGCCCCGGCACACCGCCGTGCTCGACGACCGGGCGTTCGTCGTCCACGACAAGGCGACCGGGAAAGTCCTGCGGGATGAGACGCAGCACGAGTTCTGGCTGAAGGTGCTACCGGCCGGGACCTTCGACCTCCACGCCAACGACCCGCGCCTCCTGTACGACCCCATCAGCCGGCGCTGGTTCGCGTGGGTGCAGGGGCCTGGGCCGGCGAACGCATACCTGGCGGTGTCAACGACCCCCGATCCGACGCAGACGTGGCGCGGGGTCAGGATGCCGATTACGCCGGATAACTACGCCGCCCGCATCGGCTTCGACCGGAACATGCTGTACGTCAGCGCCCACAACGGCAGCGCCAACCTCCGAACCGCTCAGACGTGTTACGCGATCCCCATGGCCGACGTCGCCGCCGCCGCCGGCCCTGACCTCTCCAACCATGTACGCTCGTCACTCCACCCGTATCTGCCCGCTCGCCGATACCGCCGGGATGGTGGGTCCGACCCGGCCGACCAGTCGCCGCTTCGCGCCGCACCTCGATCTGCGTCGTCTACGGGGATGTCGTCCGTCGGTTTCCCGCACGGTACTTCACTCGACGATGAAAGTGCGTCACGCTCTATCGTCGGTCACCTTGCGTCGTCAGCCGACAAATGTCCCGCCGCGGAAGGCCATGAATTGCGCGGCGAACTCGTCGAGCACACGGCCAGTCCGCGGGTCGGTCAGGCGCACCCGCGGGTAGGATCCGACTCCGGCCCCAGACACTACCTCGGCCCTGCCGTCGCCGTCCACGTCGGCCGCGGCTACCGGCACCCCGCCGCGGTCGGCCGCGTCGCCCGTCATGAAGCTCATGGCCGGCTCGCGGCGACCGGCGAACAGGTCCGCGGACAGGAACGTCACCACCCGCGGGGCGCCGCCCGGGCCGGCGCCTGCGATCAGGTCGGCCAGCCCGTCGCGGTCCACGTCGCCGACGGCGAGGTAGGCTCCGTCCCGCAGGGTCGCCTCGAACGCGAAGAAGTCGGGAACCCGGCGGGCCGGCGCGCCGGCCCGTGTGGCCCCCTCCCACACGGCGACCCGCGGCCCGCCGCCGGCGCCGGCTG
>JBGAQM010000264.1:0-9023 GCA_044220735.1 Urbifossiella sp.
GTGGTCAGGCAGTAGCGGTTCCAGATCTTGCCGCCGTTCTTCACGGTCACGCGGTACACCCCGTCGGCGGTCGGCGTCCACGTCAGGTCCACGCGCTCCTCCTTGCACGTCGTCCGCGCCAGCACCTTGCCGTCCGGGCCTTCCACCGCCACCGCCAGGTCGGTGTCGCCGTCGCCGCGGACGCTCACCCGCGCCTTGCCGCCGTCCTTCGAGTACTGGAACTGGTACGCGTCCGCGCCGCCGGCCGCGACCCGCCGGATCATCGTCAGCGGGACCGCCAGCCGGTCGCCCTCGTTCCGCAGGCCGAACCGGTCCACCGCCAGCGCGTACGTGTTCGTCCCCTTCTTGTTGCCGATGTTCTGCACCGCCGCCCGGGCGTACCCGCTCCACCCGGCCGTGAACCCCTTCCGCTCCTGGTCCGAGTCGCCGCTCTCCTCGACCAGCAGCTTGCCGAACGTCTTGGTCGTCCGCCCGAACTTCCGCGTGTCGCGGCCGGGGCCGTCCACGTCGTCGGCGTACAGGTCGAGGTCGGTGGTGCCGTCGCCCTTCAGGTCGAGCGTCACCGGGGCGCCCTTCGTGACCGGGAAGTAGAACTCGTCCCACCCGGACGTGTCCACCGCCCCCTGCACCACGAACCGCCGCCCGCCCGGCTGCTGGAGGCCTTCGAGCGCCCGCCGGATCTCGGTGAAGTGGACGCTGTTGTCCACCACCTGCCGCTTCCCCTCGCCGATCGTGCCCTGCGAGATGATCGCCAGCAGCTTGCCGTCCGCCGACAGGACGGCGCCGCCGCTGTCGCCCTTGTTGCTCGGGGCGTGGTGCGTGACGGAGTAGAACACCCGGCCGTCCTTGTCGTGGTGGTGGACGTTGCGGACCTTCCCCTCCGAGTACCCGAACGTGCCGCCCTCGAAGAAGTTGCTGTTGCCGATGACGTGGACCGGCTCGCCGGGGTCGGGGTTCTCGGCCGCCAGCGGCACCGCGGCCACGCCGGCCGGGAGGCGGTCCAGCCGCACCAGCGCCAGGTCCTTGCCGCGGTTGAGGTACACCACCTTGCCGGGCACCCGCACCTCCGGGTGCTTGGCGTAGAACACGGCGTCGGTGATGAACCGGCCGTCCTTCCCCTTCGTGGGGAACGCCACCTTCACGTCGAACCGCCCCTCGCGGACCACGTCGTCTACGACGTGCGCGGCGGTCACCACCAGCTTCTTCTCGGCGTCCACGAGGACGCCGCTGCCGACGCTGGTGCCGTCGGGGGAGTCGAAGTGGAACAGGACGGTGCTCGGGACGGCCTTCCGGTACAGGACGGCGTCGCCGCGGGCCGGCGCGGCGAGCGCGGCGGCGAGCGCGACGAGGGCGAGGGCGTGGCGGGCGGTCATCGGCGAACCTCCAAAACGGTGAGGGGAGCGTAAGCGGCCGCGGGGCGGGTGTCAACGCGGCGGCGCGGGTCCGCCGTAAACTGCCCCCATGCCCCGCGACCCGCTCCCCATCGACGCCGCGCTCCCGGCCCTGCTCGCCGCCGTCCGCGCCTCCCGCGCCGCGGTCCTCCGTGCCCCCACCGGCGCCGGCAAGACCACCCGCGTCCCGCCGGCGCTGCTCGGCGTCGTCCCCGGGACCGTCGTGATGCTGGAGCCGCGACGCGTCGCCGTGCGGGCCGCGGCGCGGCGGATGGGGGTCGAACACGGCTCCGCCCTCGGCGACGTGTTCGGCTACCAGGTCCGCTTCGACCGCGCCGCCGGGCCGAACACCCGCGTCCTCGTCGTCACCCCCGGGGTGCTACTGCGGCGCCTCCACGACGACCCGTTCCTCGACGGCGTCGGCGCCGTGGTGTTCGACGAGTTCCACGAACGCGGCCTCGACGCCGACCTCGCCCTCGGCATGGTCCAGCTCGTGCGCGAGAACGTGCGGCCCGACCTGGTCGCGGTCGTGATGTCGGCGACGATCGACCCCGGCCCGGTGGCCGCGTACCTCGGCGGCGCCCCCGTCGTGGACAGCCCCGGCCGCAGCTACCCCGTCGAAATCCTGTACCGCCCGCGCCGCGCCGCCGCGGACGGCGTCCGGGAGGCGCTGGCGCTCACCGACGGCGACGTGCTCGCGTTCCTCCCCGGTCTCCGCGAGATCCGCCAGACCGCCGCCGACCTCGCCGGCGTGGACGCGGAAATCCTGCCGCTCCACGGCGACCTGCCGCCCGAGCAGCAGGACCGCGCCCTCCAGCAACTCGGCCGCCGCAAGGTGGTTCTCGCCACGAACGTCGCCGAAACCTCGGTAACGGTGGAGGGCGTGACCGCGGTCGTGGACACGGGCCTGGCGCGGCACCTGGAGTTCAACGCGGCCGTCGGCATGGACTCGCTGCGGCTCGGGCCGATCTCGCGGGCCTCGGCCGACCAGCGCACCGGCCGCGCCGGGCGGACGCGGCCGGGCGTCAGTCTGCGGCTGTGGGACGAGCCCGGCCACCGGGCGCGGCCGGAGCAGACGGAGCCGGAAATCCGCCGCGTGGACGTGTGCGGCGCCGCCCTGCAACTCCTGGCCCTCGGCGAGGCCGACGTGTCGAGCTTCCCGTGGCTCGACCGCCCGCGCCCGGAGGCGATCGAGCAGGCGAACCGCCTCCTGGATCAACTCGGCCTCGTCCGCGACGGCGCGCTCACCGACGTGGGGAGGGCCGCGGCGCGGCTGCCGGTCCACCCGCGGCTCGGGCGGCTGCTGGTCGAAGGCCAGCGCCTCGGCGACCCGCGGCGGGCGGCGCTGGCGGCGGCACTGCTCGCCGAGCGCGACCCGTTCCAGCGCCCCGACGGCCCGCCGACCCGCACCGCGCCGCCGACCGCGTCCGACGTGCTCGACCGCGTCGAGGCGCTGGAGGCGTTCGAGCGTACGAAGCGGCTCGACACGCCGATCGGGACGCTCCACCGCGGCGGCGCCTTCGGCGTGCTGGAGGCGCGGGACCAGTTCGTCCGCCTCCTGGCGAGCGGCGGCCGCCCGCCCGCGGGTTCGATCGACCGCGACGAAGTCGTGCTCCGCGCCGTCTTCGCCGCCTACCCCGACCGCCTCGCGCGGCGGCGCGAGCCGGGCAGTTCGCGCGCCCTCACCGTCGGCGGCCGCGGGGTGAAGCTCGCGCCGACCAGCGGCGTCCGCGAGCCCGAGCTATTCGTCTGCGCCGACGTGGACGCGGCCGGCGCCGACTCGTTCGTGCGGCTCGCGTCCGGCGTGGACCGCGCGTGGCTCCCGGCCGACCGCCTCACCGTTCGCACCGAGGTCGCCTTCGACGAGCAGACCGAGCGCCTCGCCGCCCGCAAGCGCACCCGCTTCGACGACCTGATTCTCGACGAGGTTCAGGCCCACGTTGCCGACGAGGCGGAGGCGGCGCGGGTGCTCGCCGCCGCGGCCCGCGACCGGCTGCCGAAGGTGCTCCCCGACCCCGAGTCGGACGCCGGCCGGTTCCGCACCCGCGCCCGCTGCCTCCGCGGCTGGCTGCCCGATCTGAACCTGCCCGCCTTCGACGCTGCCGACCTCGGCGAGTTGTTGGAGCACCTGGCGCGCGGCCGCCGGTCGCTCGCCGAGCTGCGGTCCGGCCCGTGGCTCGACCTGATGCGCGGGCAGCTCGGCTACGACCAGCAGCGGGCGCTCGACCGGGAGGCGCCGGACCGGCTCGACGTGCCGAGCGGCAGTTCGGTCGCGCTCCAGTACGAGGAGGGGCGGCCGCCGGTGCTGGCGGTGCGCATCCAGGAACTGTTCGGCCTCGCCGAGACGCCGCGGGTCGGCGGCGGGCGGGTGAAGGTGCTGTTGCACCTGCTGGCGCCGAACAACCGCCCGCAGCAGGTGACGGACGACCTGGCGAGCTTCTGGAAGAACGGCTACCCGCTGGTGCGGAAGGAGTTGCGCGGCCGTTACCCGAAGCACAGCTGGCCCGACGACCCGCTCACCGCCGAGGCACTCCGCGGCGCGAAGCGGCGGCCGCTGTAGGTCGCCGGCGGGAGGCGGGAAGCCCGGGTCGCGGGGCGAATGTCGCAACCCGTTCCGGGGCAAGACCCTCCCGCAAAAGCAGGTGCAGTGACTGGGTCAAATCAGCTTTTTTCTGAGGCGGTGACATGTTTCCGCGACCCGCAGGGGGGCGCGCCGGAAACAATGATTTCGTTCAGAGCGCGACGACGCGGCCGGTGCGCTGACTCTCGTACACGGCGCAGATCAGATCGACTGCGCGCTTCCCCTCGCGGCCGTCCACCTTCGGCGGGCGGTTGTCGCGGATCGCGTCCACGAAGTCGGCCAGCTGCCGGCGGTGCCCCTCGTGGCTGATCGCCTTCGGGTCGGCCGCGCCGCCGCTCGCCCCGACCTTCGCCGCGAACCGCTCCTTCACCGCCGCGTCGTCGGGCGTCGCCGGGGCGAAGTCCCACTTCAGCACGTCCTCCTGCTCGATCACCGCCGAGCCCTTGTCGCCGTGGACGGCGATCTGCTTCGGGTAGCCGGGGTGGACGCTCGTCGTCGCCGTCAGCACGCCGAGTGCGCCGCTGGCGAAGCGGATGGCGGCGACGGCGGTGTCTTCCACCTCGATGCGGTCGTGGGCGAGGGTGGCGGTGAGGCCGCACACGCTCGCCGCCGGCCCCATCAGCCACAGCAGCAGATCGACGTTGTGGATCGCCTGGTTCATGAGGGCGCCGCCGCCGTCGAGCGCCTGGGTGCCCTTCCACCCGCCGTCGTCGTAGTACGCCTGGCTGCGCCACCACTTGTTCGCCGCCTCGCCGAGCGTCAGCCGGCCGAACTTGCCGGCGTCCACCGCCGCCTTCAGCGCCACGTTCGCGTCGGCGAACCGGCTCGGGAAGATGGTACAGAGCTTGACCGAATGCGTGTCGCACGCCTCGATGATGCGCGCGCACCGCGGCCCGGTGATTTCGAGCGGCTTCTCGACGACGACGTGCTTCCCCGCCGCGGCGGCCGTCACCGCCGGTTCGAGGTGCGCCCCGCTCGGCGTGGTGATGACGACCACGTCCACGCCGGGGGCGCGAACCGCCTCCTCGACGGTGGCGAACACGGGGCAGGGCGGCGTGCCGGTTTCGGCGAGCAGCGCCTGGGCGTTGGCCGGGGTGCGGGTGACGAGGCCGGCGACGCGGGCGCCCGGGATCTCGGCGAGGGCGCGGGCGTGGAACCGGGCGATCATCCCGCAGCCGACGAGGGCGAAGCCGAGGGGCGTGGACATGCGAGGGCCTCCGGGTGGGAGCGGGAATTGTAGCGGCGGCGTCACGGCGGCGGGGCGTCGTCCCACTTCCGCACGTCGGGCGGCGGCGTGAACGCGGCGAGCCGGTCGAGCAGGTCCGGTACCGTGTCGGCGACGATCAGCAGGTCGCGGTGCTTCGGCTTCAGCAGGCCGGCGGCGACGACGTGGTCGAGCCACGCGAGCAGCGGGGTGAAGAAGCCGGCGACGTTTAGAAGCCCCACCGGCTTGCCGTGGATGCGGAGCTGCGCCCACGTCAGGATTTCGAACAGCTCGTCGAGCGTGCCGAACCCGCCGGGGAGGGCGACGAAGGCGTCGGCCCGGTCGGCCATGAGCGCCTTGCGGGCGTGCATCGACTCCACGACGACCAGTTCGGTCGCCTCCTCGAACGCGATCTCCTTCGCCGACAGCGCCCGCGGGATGACGCCGACCACGGTGCCGCCCGCGCCGAGCGCCGCGGTGGCGACGGCGCCCATCAGCCCGACCCGGCCGCCGCCGTAGACCAGCGCCAGGCCGCGTCGGGCGAGTTCGGCGCCGGTTTCCTGGGCGGCCGCGGCGAACGCCGGGTCCGCGCCGGTCGCCGAGCCGCAGAACACGCACACGCTGGTCATCGAGCCCCCCGATCTCGCCGGCGTCTGGTCCGCTGGCGGACGCCGCCGCATGAACAACCTACGGACCCGACGGCTCGTCCGGGCAGGGGCTTGCGACGGCCCGCGCCGCGGGGCACAATCACCCCACTCCCTCTCCTCCCGAGCCCGACATGCGACGCCGACTGACCGCGGCTGCCGTTCTTCTCCTCGCCACCGCCCCCGCGGTGCCGTGGCAGCCGGCCGCCCCCGCGCCCGCCGCCGCGAATCGCTTCCTCGACCTGTCGCTGCTCGTCGCGCCGGACCACCCGTGTACGTGGCCGACGTTCCCCGCCTTCCAACTCAACCCGTACCAGCGGGTCGGCCCGCGGAGCGCGTACAACGCCGACATCCTCGTCATGGACGGGAACACCGGCACGCAGCTCGACGTGCCCACGCACTCGGTCACGCGGCCGGACTCGGGGTTCCCCAACGCCGGCAAGTACGGCACCGTCACCACCGACAAGGTGCCCGGCTGGCAGTTCGGCGGCGAGGCGTGCGTGATCGACTGCGCCGAGCTGCTCGACAGCGCCCCCGCCGGCCGCAGCGACCTCATCACGAAGGCGTTCGTCACCCGCTGGGAGAAGGAGCACCGCCCGCTCGGCCTCGGCGACGTGGTGCTGTTCCGCAGCGGGTTCAGCGACAAGTACTACAAGGCGCTCCCCGAAGGCCGCCGGTTCGGGGCCGACCCCGTGGCCGGCAAGGCGCCGGGCTGGCCGGGGCCGGACCCGGCGTGCGTGGACTACCTGGCGAGCCGCGGCGTGATGACCCTCGGCATCGACAGCACGAGCATGGGGCCGCTCGGCGACCTCGCCGAGCCGACGCACTTCGCCGGCCTCAAGCACGGCATGATCTGGACCGAGAGCGCCACCGGACTCGGCGCCCTGCCGGCGACCGGCGCGTTCTACTGCGCGATGGGGCCGAAGCACGTTGGCGACCCGTACTCCGAAGCGCGGGCGTTCGCTGTCGTCGGCCCGCTCGCCGGCAAGCTCATCTCGGCGGCGCGCAAGAAGCGGGTCGTGGACCTGTCGGTCGGGCTGGCGGACGACCTGCCGGCGACGTGGCCCGGGGCCGGCGTCGGCGACCACCGCCAGGCGTACATGACGATTCAGTTCGGGAAGAATCCGAACACGCGGGCGCCGTTCATGATGCACATGTACGACAGCCACGCCGGCACGCACCTCGTGCCGCCGGCCTACGCGCTGCCGCCGGGGCCGTTCGACCCGACCGGCTACGCCCCGGAGGTGCGGGGGTGGCTCGCCGAGTACGAGAAGGCCCACGGCCCGCGCGGCACCAGCGACGTGACGGCCGAAAAGGTGCCGGTCGGCCAGACGTGCGGCCGCGCCCGTGTGGTGGACGTGCGACACCTCCTCGGCACCGTCCCCCGCGACCGCTGGCCGGCGTCGCCGGAGGTCACGAAGTCTCACCTCCAGGGGTTCGAGAAGGGCAACGGCCCGTTCGCGGCCGGCGACGTGGTCATCCTCCGCACGGACTGGTCCGACAAGTATTACCACCCGCTCCCGAAGGGCGAGGCGTGCGTGGCCGACCCGCTGAAGGGGAAGGCCGAGGGGTGGCCGGCGCTGGCGTCGGGGGCGGCGGTGTATCTGGCCGAGAAGGGGGTCCGCTGCGTGGCGACGGACGCACCGACGCTCGGCGGCGTGGACCCGAAGCGGGCGCTGTGGACGTACTGGGCGCTCGGCACGCGGGGGGTGGCCGGCGTGGAGTTCCTGACCAACCTCGGCGCGCTGCCGGCGGACGCGTACGTCCTGTTCGCCGCGGGGAAAATTCGTGGCTGCCACGGCGGGCCGGGTCGGGCAATCGCGCTGTACGACTGACCCGCCGGCTGTCGGGTGCGGCAACACCCCCCGACAACCCGTCTTCAGGAGACGAGCCCGGGGATGGGACGGCCGTTCTCGACCACAACGGGCGTCGGCCGGCCCTGCGCGTCCTCCCAGTGGGCGTCGGGGTCGATGCCGAGGTGGCGGAACACCGTCGCTGCCAGGTCCGCCGGGCCGACCTTGCCCTCGGTGATGCCGTACCCCTTCGCGTCGGTCCGGCCGATGACCTGCCCGCACGGCAGCCCGCCGCCGGCGACCAGCAGCGACATGCAGTTCGTCCAGTGGTCGCGGCCGGCGTTCGCGTTGATGACCGGGCCGCGGCCGAACTCGCCCATCATCAGCACCAGCGTCGTGTCGAGCAGCCCGCGGGCCGCCAGGTCGGTCACCAGCGTGTAGATCACCCGGTCGATGCGCGGCAGCAGCGGCCGCAGGCCGCGCTCGATGCCGCCCCAGCGCACGTCGTCGCCGTGGTGGTCGAAGTAGCCCCACGCCCCGCTGACGAGCGCGAAGGTGGTGCCGGCCTCGACCAGCCGGCGCGCCAGCAGTGCCTTCTCGCCGATGCTGTCGCGGCCGTAGGCGTCGCGGAGGCGGGCCGATTCCTCGTCCACCCGGAACGCCCGCTGCGCCTTCCCCGACACGATCATGTCCAGCGCCCGCCGCCCCTGCACGTCGAGCCGGCCGGCGTCGGGCGAGTCGAGATCGCGGCCGGCGGTGGCGAGCCGGCGGCGGAGGTCGTCGCGGTCGCGTAGGTGGGGAATGGTCACGCCCGGCGGCAGCGAGACGCGCCCGGCGAGGTCGGTCCCCTGCACGGGCTCGTGGGCGGCGCCGAGCGCGCCGGCGCCCCACACATCCGCCTTCCAGCTGTCGGCGAGGCCGACGAACGCCGGCAGCGCCGGGTCGTTCGCCCCGCGGAACTTCGCCGCCACCGACCCCATCGACGGGTAGCCGCCGCCGTCCTTGCCGTCGTTGGTGCGGCGGGCGAGCGGGTTCCCGGCCTGCATCGTGATCGGCGTGTGGTCGCTGGCCTTGCAGTCCACCGACCGCACCAGTGTTAGCCGGTCCATGATCGACGCCTGGAGCGGCAGGTGCTCGCTGACGCGGACGCCCGGCACGCGCGTCGGGATGGAGCCGAACGGGCCGCGCACCTCGGCGGGGGCGTCCGGTTTGGGGTCCCACGAGTCGATGTGGCTGAGCCCGCCGGAGAGCCAGAACAGGATGACGGACGTGGGTCGCCGCGGCGCGGCTACGGCGGGAGTTGCGCCGAGGGCTCCGAGCCCGGCGAGGCCGGTGCGCAGGAACCACCGCCGCGAGCCGACCTGAACAGTTCCCGCGGGCGCCAGCGATTGGGCGTGCGTCATCGTCGCG
>JBGAQM010000265.1:0-9110 GCA_044220735.1 Urbifossiella sp.
GAGGCCCGTCTTGTCGCGGAAGAGATCCGTGACCGCTTGCTACCTACCCTGGCCGACGATGAGCGGTTACGGCTGGACGGCACGCGAACGACTGAGCCAGACGACGGCACGATGCACTACGGCCCGACCGATCGGCACAAGAACTACAGCACCAATCGCCGAGTGCTTGAGGAGTTCGCTGCTTGCTGTGAGACATGCAACGGGTTCTTTGTGTGTTGACTCGATAGTCCCTGCCGCAAGCTCGGGTTGATTCCGCAGACCCCGCCGGGGTACACCCACACCCCCGGCCGCCACGGAAGGCTTCGCCATGACCACCACCCGCCTCGACGAGCGGTCGAAAGACCTCCGCCGGGTCATCGTCCGCACGCTCCAGCAGGCCCGCCGCGGCCACGTCGGGGCGGCGTTCTCGCTCATCGAAATCTTCCGCGTCCTGTACGACGACGTACTCCGCTTCAACCCGCATGACCCGAAGTGGAAGGGGCGCGACCGCTGCATCCTCAGCAAGGGGCACGGCTGCCTGGCGCTCTACGCCCTCCTCGCCGACAAGGGCTATTTCCCGGGCGCCGAGCTCGACAAGTTCTGCGCCGCCGACGGCATCCTCGGCGGCCACCCGGACGCGGGCAAGGTGCCCGGCGTCGAGGCCAGCACCGGCGCCCTCGGCCACGGCCTCCCCATCGGCGTCGGCATCGCCCTGAGCCAGCGCATTGCGAAGCGCGACAGCCGCGTGTTCGTGGTGCTCGGCGACGGCGAGTGCAACGAGGGCTCGGTGTGGGAGGCGGCCATGTGCGCCGGCAAGCACGGGCTGTCGAACCTCACGGCGATCGTAGATTACAACAAGCACCAGAGTTATGCCAGCACCAAGGAAGTGCAGGACCTGGAGCCGTTCGCCGACAAGTGGCGGAGCTTCGGGTTCGCCGTCCGCGAGGTGGACGGGCACGACGTGTCGGCCCTGCGCGAGACGTTCGCGGGGCTGCCGTTCGCGGCCGACAAGCCGAGCGCGGTCATCGCCCACACGGTGAAGGGGAAGGGTGCCAGCTTCTGCGAGAACAACATGAAGTGGCACCACAAGAACAAGGTCACCGACCAGGAAGTCGAAGCGCTCCTGGCCGCCATCGGGGAGGCGTGATGCGCGAGAACTGCCTGAAAACGGTGTACGAGCTGGCAAAGACGGACGAGCGGATCGTGTTCGTCGGCTCCGACCTGGGCGTCGGCGTGCTGGCCGAGTTCAAGAAGGAGATGCCCGACCGCTTCTTCATGGAAGGGGTCGCCGAACAGAACCTCGTCGGCGTCGCGGCCGGGCTGGCGATGGAGGGGCACGTCGTGTACCTGAACACGATCGCCACCTTCCTCAGCCGCCGCTGCTACGAGCAGGTGGCGGTGGACCTGTGCCTCCACAACGTGAACGTCCGCCTCATCGCCAACGGCGGCGGGGTGGTGTACGCGCCGCTCGGGCCGACGCACCTGGCGACCGAAGACATCGCCATCATGCGGGCGCTGCCGAACATGGCGATCGTGGCCCCGGCCGACTCGAAGGAGATGATCCGGTTCATGCACGCCAGCGTGGACCACAAGGGGCCGATATACATCCGCGTGGCGAAGGGGCACGACCCGATCGTGACCACGGAAACCGGCCCGTTCGTGATCGGCAAGGCCGTGCCGATGCGGACCGGCGGCGAGGTGCTGCTCGTGACCACCGGCGTCGGCCTGCAGGTGTGCCTGGCCGCGGCCGACCAGCTGGGCGCGACGGGCGTGAAGGCCGCGGTGCTCCACTTCCCGACGATCAAGCCGTTCGACACCGAGGCACTGCACGCGCACGCCGAGGGCGCGGCCGCAATTGTGTCGGTGGAGGAGCACACGGTCATCGGCGGACTCGGCGGAGCGTGTGCCGAGTACCTGGCGGAGACGGACCTGCTAGCGACGCGGAAGTTCAAGCGCGTCGGTATCCCGGACGTGTTCCCGAGCGTGTACGGCGACCAGAACGGCATGATGCGGAAGTATGGCATCTCGGCCGAGACCGTGGCCGCGACCGCGACGACGCTGCTGGCGGCGCGGCCGAAGCCTGTCCGCATCGCGGCGTAATCATCACGAGGGCCGCATGGGTCGCCTGCTCAACATCGTGAACCAACTCCACCGCCGCACCGCCCGCGACTACGTCGGGCGGATGGCGGACGACAAGGTCCACTGCTCGGTCGTCGCCCGGCAGTTCGGTCGCGACTACTGGGACGGCGACCGCCG
This sequence comes from Urbifossiella sp., assembly GCA_044220735.1. Lineage (GTDB taxonomy): Bacteria > Planctomycetota > Planctomycetia > Gemmatales > Gemmataceae > Urbifossiella. The sequence goes on from JBGAQM010000265.1 coordinate 2,236, forward strand.
CTACGGCTACGGCGGCTACAAGTACGACGGCCGTTGGGCCGTCGTGGCGCGGCAACTCATCGACACCTACGGCCTCAAGCCCGGCGCAAAGGTTCTGGACATCGGCTGCGGCCGCGGCTTCCTACTGCACGAGTTCACGCAACTCCTCCCCGGCTGCACCGTCGCCGGGTTCGACGTGTCCGACTACGCGCTCGAAACGGCGAAGCCCGAGGTGAAGCCGTTCCTGTTCAAGCACCGCGCCCAGGACGCGCTGCCGTTCAAGGACGGCGAGTTCGACCTGGTGATCTCGCTGAACGCGCTGCACAACCTGCCGCCGCAGGAGGTGGTGACGGCGCTCAAGGAGATGGAGCGCGTCGGCAAGAACAAGTACCTGGTCGTCGAGACGTTCAAGGACGCCGAGGAACTGTTCAACCTCCAGTGCTGGGCACTGACCTGCGAGACGTTCCTGCGCCCCGAGTCGTGGGCGTGGCTGTACGGCCTCGCCGGCTACACCGGCGACTACGAGTACATCGCGTTCGAGCCCCCCGCCGCGGCCGCGGCCGCCTGACGAGGTAACACATGGGAACCGGCAACGGCACCGCCCTGAAGAGCCGCGAGACGCAGTACCAGTTCGAGGTGGACCTGGCCTACCGCGACGGCTTCTCGCGGTTCGGCATCATGTCCAACCAGACGTGGAAGGACGACCCGCGTCGGCTCGTCTTCCTGCTGTCGCGCTACAAGTTCGTCGCCAAAATGCTGACGGGTCAGAAGCGCGTCGTGGAGGTCGGGTGCGCCGACGCATTCGGCACGCGTCTGGTCGTGCAGGCCGGCTGCAGCGTGACCGCGACCGACTTCGACCCGCTCTTCCTCGACGACGCCAAGAAGCGGATGGCCGCCGACGGCTGGGCGTGCGACACGCTCGTCCACGACATCCTGAGCGGGCCGATCGCGCCGGGCGGGTTCGACGCCGCGTACTCGCTGGACGTGTTCGAGCACATCGTGCCCGAGCAGGAGGACGTGTTCGTCGGCAACATCGCGAAGTCGCTGAGCGCCGACGGGGTGGCGATCATCGGCTCGCCGTCGCTGCAGTCCCAGACCTACGCCTCGCCGCCGAGCAAGGAGGGGCACGTGAACTGCAAGGACGGCAACGAGTACCGCAAAGTGATGCTGCGGCACTTCAAGAACGTGTTCCTGTTCTCGATGAACGACGAGGTGGTGCACACCGGCTACCACCCAATGGCCCACTACCTGCTGGCGATGTGCGTCGGCCCGCGCTGATGGTCGGGCAACCTCACCCGTTGCAACGGGTGGGGTTGATCAATTCTCGACAGTCACAGAAATAAGTCTGACGCCGCCGGCGCGGCGAGTCCCAGCTCGCGGGCCAGCCGCCCGGTCGCCAACGCCGTGTGAGCCGGCGCCGCCTCAGGCGGGATACCCTTCTCCCGGCACGACACAACCCGCACCAGGCCGGGATCGGCGCCCGCCGTGACGGCTAGCCTACGGGCCAATTCCGCGTAGGTGCAATCCACGGCCCCTGAGACGTGAAACACGCCGCCCGAGCGCTTCTCGCCAACTCGCACCAGCGACTCGATTGCGACGACAAGCGGTACGGGTGACAGCACCATGTCACCGAATGCCTCGACCGGCTCACCGCGACCAAGCGCCGTTCGCCAGTTGCGGACAAGCGGCCAGGCCGGCGGCACGACCTTCGTGAATCGCACGACGGTCGCCCCGCCGGCGGCGAGTAGCGCGGCCTCGGCGTCGGCCTTCTGCCGGCCGTACTCCGTCATCGGGCACACCGCGTCCCCTTCCTCGCGGAACGGGACGGTGCCGTCGAACACCTGGTTCGTGGACAGGAACACGACGTGCGCCCCGCGCTCACGCAGCTGTGTGGCCAGGACCAGCGTGTGCTCGATGTTGACGAGGCGAGTGCCGGCCGGGTCGCGGCGGCAGGCGTCGATCGACGTGACCGCGGCGCACAGGTAAGCGACCGCGACGCGGTCGGGGAGTTCCCAGGAAGCAGGATCGGCCGCGAGGTCGAGGTGCACGCCGTCGCCGTCGGCGCGGCGCGTGGTGCCGACGGCGGGGCGGCCGTCGGCCCGCAGGCGGGAGAGGAGCGGACGGCCGATACCGCCGTCCGCACCGACCACGAGCCACGCCGCGTCAGACATTGGGGCTGCCCGAATGTGGCTCGCCGGCTTCCAGCCGGCCGTGTCAGCTCCGGCCGGTTGGAAACCGGCCCCACGTCAGATCACGCCGCGTGGCGGTACTCGAGTGTCTGGCTCTGGATCTCGGGCCAGTAGTCGTTCACCCACCGCACCACCTCGCCGAGCCCCTCATCCAGCGAGATCGTCTGCTTCCAGCCGAGTTCGGCGCGAATCTTCGCCGAGTCGATCACGTAGGTCGCGTCCTGGCCGGGGCGCTCGTCCACGGTGCGGGTCGCGTCCTCGAACCGCTTGCCGAGGCGGGCGCAGATGGTCCCCACCACGTCGCGCACCGCCACGCCCTCGTCGGGCGAGACGTGGTACAGCTCGCCGACGCGGCCGCGCTCCAGGATCGCCTTCTCGCCGTACGACACGTCGCGGATGTGGATGTACGACTTCACCGCCCGGCCGCCTCCGTGCAGCTCGATCGTGCGGCCGAGCTTCACGTAAATCGCCGACCGCGGGATGATCTTAAAGAGCTGCTGCCGCGCCCCGTACACGTTCGTCGCCCGCACCGTCAGCAGCGGGAAGCCGTACTGCTTCGCGTACGTCTTCAGCAGGTAGTCGGCCGCGGCCTTCGACGCCGCGTACGGCGTACTCGGGTTCAGCGGCGACTCCTCAGTGATGCGGCCGACGCACGTCCCGTACGCCTCTGGCGACGAGATGTGGACGTACCGCTTCAGGTACTTCTGCTTCCGCAGGTGGTTCACGAGGAACGACAGCGCCACGGTGTTCGTCTGGAACCAGTGTTCGGGGTGGTCCCAGCTCGGGGCCACCTCGCTCTGCGCCGCGAAGTTCACGATCGCGTCGGGCTTCTCCTCGTCCAGCATGGCGAGGATCTTGCCCATGTCGCGGTTCATGTCGAGCGCGTGGTAGCGGTACTTCGACAGGTCCTTGCGGAGCCGGTAGCGGAGGGCCAGGCTCGACCGCTCCGGCGACCGGCTGACGCCGACGACGGTGTACGCCGGGTCGTCCAGCAGCAGGTCCACGAAGTCCTGCCCGGAGAACGAATTCGCGCCGAGGACGACGACCTTGCTCATGCGACCTTCCGCAACGGGGCAGGGGGAGAAACGACCGACGCGAGGGCGGCGCGGGCCTTGCCGAGCTGGGCGGCCTTGCGGGCGTCGTGCTCCGCGGCCGACCCTGCGAACGCCCGCCGGCTCCCGCCCACCGGCAGGAACTCGTTGAGCATGATGCACACCCACTTCACCCGGTAGACTGGCAGCAGCAATGCGGCGCGGGCCTGGAACGCCAGCGGCTCGGCGAACCCGGCGCCGACTGCAGCCGTGAAGCGGTCGAACGCCGCGGCCGGGGCCGGCACCGCCGGCTGGCAGAAGAAGTCGCACACGAGCTTCGCGGGGTCGTCCCAGCCGGCGTACTCGAAGTCGATGAAGCGCAGCCGGCCGTTCGTCTCGCGCAGGGCGTTGTGGAAGCCGAAGTCCGACGGCGACACACAGCGGTCGGCGGGGTCGAGCGGGCGGTCGAGGTAGAGCCCGCACGCCGCGGCCTGGGCGCGGGCGGCGGTGTGGACCGACCGCCACGCGGGGGCGAGTTCCGTGTCCACGAACGCCACGGCGGCCATGTCGGTGACGTTGCCGACCGGGATCGAGCGCAGTCGTTCCACGCGGCGGGCGACCGTGGCAAAGTGGTCTTCGAGGCTGAAGCACGACTCCGACGCCCGCGGCAGCTCGCCGGCCTCGACGCGGTTCCGGGCGGCGTGCAAAGAGTGGTAGAAGGCGAGCGCCGCGTCCACGTCGCGTTCGGTGGCGGTGGTGCCGTGCATCCCCTCGCCGGGGACGTATTCGTACAGCGCCAGCCCATTCGGCGCGTCCACGGCGAGCGGCTTCGGCACCCAGCGCACGTCGGCGGCGGCGGCGAAGCGGAGGAACGCCCACTCGGCCCCGAGCCGGTCGCGCGGGTCGGCCGGGTGGCGGAAGTACGACTTCAGCAGCACCGGGCCGGTCACCGTGTCAAGTCGGTAGACGCGGTTGTTCGCCCCGCCCGCGAGCGGCAGCACGGCCGTCGCCGGGCCGACCCCGGCGGCGTCCGCGAGCGCCATCACGGCCTGTCGGTCTACGCCGCCCATCTGGAGCCCTCCGCGCCGAGGACGAGCGCCCGCACGGCCGCCCAGCTGGTCACCCGCGTGTAGTCGGCGCGGTCGGCGACGGCGTCGGCCGGGTCGAACAGCACCTTCCGTGGCTTCGCGGGGAACGACGGCTCGCCGAGGAACTCGGGGAGGTCGTCCACGAACACGTCGCAGCCGAGGGCGCCGATGCGGTCGAGCTTTGCCTGCTTGGTCAGTTCGAGGTTCACGCGGTCCGGTGACAGCCCGGTGTCACTCGTGTCGTAGAACCCGTGCGCGGTCAGGAACGCATGCGCCGCGGCGTGGAGGTCGTAGGCCGGGCCGAGGTACGGGTGCTTCGTCTTGTGGCTGACGATCGTCACCTCGACACCCGCGGCGCGGCAGGCCCGGAGGAAGTCCTTCACGCCGGGGAACGGCTCGGCGTCCGAGATGCGCGGGCCGTAGCCGACGCCCTGCATGGCGGTCCACTCGGGCTCGCGGCCGATCGCCCGGATGTGGTCGCGGACGGCGCCCTTCGTGGCCGGCGTCGAGGCGGGGACGAGCCCCTGCTCGACGGCCAGCCGGTGAAACAGCCGGTCGTAGCAGACGATCGTGTTGTCGAAGTCGAGCCCGACGAGCATGGCGCGTCCTGCACTGTGGGGCCGGCTTCCAGCCGGCGAGCAAAGGCCGGCTGGAAGCCGGCCCCACCGCGCGGCCTTCGCCGCGGCTCGTGGCCGTGCCGATCTCCAGGATCGGCCGGTGTGCGCCCGTGCTCCAGGTCGTCGAGCGCCCGGTTCACATCGGCGAGGCCGTAGCCGCCGGTCATCAGCGGTTCGAGGTCGAGCCGGCCGGCGGCGAGCAGCTTGCAGTAGCGCGGGTAGTCGCGGTCCGGCACGTTGTCGCCGCCCCAGGTGCCGAGGAGCCGCTTCCCCTGGTTCAGCTCGCGCGGGTCGAGGTCGAGCGTGCTGCCGAAGCGGGCGTTGCCGACAACCACCGCCGTGCCGCCCTGCGAACGCACGCACGCCATCGCCTGCCGCATCACGGCAGGAACGCCCGTCGCCTCGATGGCGAAATCGACGCCGCCCTTGCACAGCTTGAGGATTTCCGCGACCGCGTCGGTCGTCTTGCCGTTAATCGCGTGACTCGCGCCGAGCCGCGTAGCCAGTGTCAGCTTGTCCGGGTTCACGTCTACGGCGATGACCGGCGTGCAGCCCGACAGCGCCGCCGCGGCGACGGCGCAACACCCGATCCCACCGGCGCCGAACACCACCACGCTCTGCCCCGGTCTAGGCTGGGCGGTGTTGAACACGACGCCGGCCCCCGTGGGTACCGCACAGCCGACGAGCGCCGCCAGCCGCAGCGACATTCCCTCGGGCACGACGGTCAGCCGGTTCTCGGTGATGACGGAGTACGTGGCGAATGTGGTGATGCCGCCGGCGTTTACCTTGCGACCCGCCCAGTCGTACACCGTACCGGGTACGTCGAGGCCCGAGCCCTTGATCCACGACAGGATCACGCGGTCGCCGGGCTTCACCTTCGTGACGCCGGTGCCGCACTCGCGGACGATGCCGCTCCCCTCGTGGCCGAGAGCGTGGGGCAGGAACTTGTCCTCCCCGCGGTGGCCACGGGCCTCGCCGACCTGGGTGTGGCACACGCCGCTGTAAGCCACCTCGACCAACACCTGACCTGGCTTCAGCACCGGGATTTCGAGGTCGGCGAGTTCGAGCGGGCGGGCGAGTTCGACCAATACGGCGGCGGTCGTCTTCATGCGGCCTCGCGGCGTGGGCAACCCGGGGAGGCCGGGGTACTACCACACGCCGCCGGCCGCGGGCAACCCCAACCGCGGTCGCCGCGCGGGCCGGCCGCGGGTATGACACCCGCACCCACTCCCCACGGACCCCCGCCATGCCGCCCGTCGCCGACGAAACGCTCGCCGCCCTGCGGAAGTACGACACGCCGACCGTGTGCAACGTCATCGAGTTGCTGGAGATCCGCCCGCGCACGACCGGGTACACCGACGCCCGTATCCGGGCGTACTACCCGACGTTGCCACCGATGGTCGGGTTCGCGTCCACGGCCACGTTCCGGGCCGCAGCCCCGCCGCGCGGCGGCGACACGTACATGGGCCTGTCGCGTCAGGTCGAGCTGCTGGAAAAGACGCCCGGCCCGAAGGTCGTCGTGTTCCAAGACCTGGACGACCCGCCCGTCGCGGCGACGTTCGGCGAGATCATGGCGACGACGTACCAGGCGTTCGGGTGCGTCGGGCTGGTGTCGAGCGGCGGCGGCCGCGACATCGACCAGATCGAGCCGCTCAAGTTCCCGTGCTTCACCGGCAGCACCATCCCGTCGCACGGCTACACGCAGATCGTGGACCTGGGCGTGCCCGTCCGCGTCGGCGGCGTGTGGGTGCACCCCGGCGACCTGCTCCACGGCGACCGCAACGGCATCACCACGATCCCGGTCGAGCTGGCGGCGTTAGTGGCCGAGGGGTGCGCCGGCTTCATGACCGCGGAGAAGGTGATGCTCGACTACTTGCGGGCAGGGAATGTAACAAGCGGCGGCTTCGGGGCCGCGCGCGACGAGGCGAAGCGGCAGATGGGCGAGATGGGCGAGCGGCTGCGGGCACGGAT
>JBGAQM010000266.1:0-9359 GCA_044220735.1 Urbifossiella sp.
TCCCCAACTCCGCCGGCGACACGAACAGCGCGTCGGCCCAGCCGATCGGGCCGCGCGGGCTGTAGGCGATCTGGTACAGGCCGTACAGCGTGTACCCGACGCCGTACAGGAACGCCGCCACGTCGTGGAAGAACGCCTGCCCCGCGTACAACTCGTTGAAGTTCACCTCGGCGTAGACGAGCCTCACCCGCCGCTCGCGCAGCAATTCGGCGCCGCCGCGCAGGACGTGCAACTCGCCGCCCTGCACGTCGAGCTTCAGCACGTCGATTTCGCCCACGCCCTGCTCGCGGCAGAACAGGTCGAGCGTGGTCGCCTGCACGTCCACGGCGCCGGCCTGCCGCGAGCCGGTGAGCAGCCCCGCCTCCGCGGACAGTGGCAGGAGCGAGTTCATCACCGAGTCGGCGGTGGTGTGGAACGTCTTCGTGCCGGCCTCGTCGCTGAGCGCCAGCTGGAACGGCTTCACCCGCGGGTCGGCGGCGAACGCCTGCCGCAGCGCCGCGAAACTCTCGGGGAACGGCTCGAAGCTGTACACCGTCGCGGCGGGGAACAGGGCGCGGTACTTGTGCGCCGTCTGGCCGCGGTTCGCACCCACGTCGAAGACGGTGCGGACGTCGGTGCCGGCGGTGAGGAGTTGCTGGTGAAGGAACGGGTCGTCGCCCGGCTGGTTGCGGTTGCGGCCCGCGGACGACAGCCGACTGACGTCGAACCCGGCGCGGCGGAGGGCGGACCGGACGAGGCGCTTGGGGTTCATGCGGGGCTCGGTGCGGGCGGCGGGCTACCCCTACTTCTAGGGCACGCCGGCCCCGCCGGCCGTTTCCCCTTGCCGCGCGGCGACGCGCACCGGTAGCATGGTTCGGTTCGGCCCCGACCACGACCACCGACCGGTGACCATGCCGCCGAAGCCGAAGCCCGTCGCGCCGTTCGCCGCCCCGACGTTCGACCCCGCCAACCCGTTCATCGTCCAGGGCGACCGCTCCGTGCTGGTCGAGGTGGACAACCCCAGGTACGCCGAGGCCCGCGACGCCCTCGCCCCGTTCGCCGAGCTCGAGAAGAGCCCCGAACACATCCACACCTACCGCATCAGCAACCTGTCGCTGTGGAACGCCGCCGCCGCCGGGTTCACCGCCGACCAGATGGTCGAGGTGCTGGCGCGGTACACCAAGTTCCCCATCCCCGCCAACCTCCCCGCCGACATCGCCGAGACGGTGTCGCGCTACGGCCGCGTGCGGCTGGAGCGCCACGACAGCGGCCTGCGCCTCGTCTGCGCCGACAAGCCGCTGCTGGTCGAGCTGTCCCGCCAGAAGAAGGTGAAGGAGTATTTGGGCGAGAAGCTCGACGACGTGAGCTTCGCCGTCGACCCGGGCTACCGCGGGGTGCTGAAGCTGGCGCTGATCGGCGTCGGCTACCCGGCGGAGGACCTGGCCGGGTACGCCGAGGGGTCGGCACTGCCGATGAAGCTGCGCGACGTCGCCACGACCGGGCTGCCGTTCCACGTCCGCGACTACCAGCGCGAGTCGGCCGACGTGTTCCACGCCGGCGGCGACGCCCGCGGCGGCAGCGGCGTCATCGTCCTGCCGTGCGGCGCCGGCAAGACCATCGTCGGCATCTGCGCCATGTGCCTGCTGCAGAAGAACACGCTCGTCCTCACCACGAGCATCACCGCGGTGAAGCAGTGGCGGCGCGAGATCCTCGACAAGACGACGCTGACGGAAGACGAGGTGAAGGAGTACACCGGCGAGACGAAGGAGATCGGCCAGGTGACCGTGGCGACGTACCAGATTCTGACGTACCGCCCCGACAAGACCGAGGACTTCCCGCACTTCGGCCTGTTCGAGCAGAAGGACTGGGGCCTCATCGTCTACGACGAGGTTCACCTGCTGCCGGCGCCGGTGTTCCGCGTCACGGCGACGATCCAGGCCCGCCGCCGGCTCGGCCTCACGGCCACGCTCATCCGCGAGGACGGCAAGGAGGGTGAGGTCTTTTCGCTGATCGGCCCGAAGAAGTACGACGTGCCGTGGCGCGAGCTCGAAACGAAGGGCTGGATCGCGTCGGCGAGCTGCACCGAGATCCGCGTGGCGCTGCCGGACGACGCCACCCGCATGGCCTACGCCGTGGCCGACCACCGCGCGAAGTACCGCATCGCCAGCGAGAACCCGGCGAAGGACGACGTGGTGGCCGAGCTGCTGGAGCAGTACCACGACCAGCGCGTCATCGTCATCGGGCAGTACCTGGCGCAGCTGAAGCAGATCAGTCAGCGGTTCGACCTGCCGCTCATCACCGGCAGCACCGGCAATGCCGAGCGCGAGGACCTGTACGGCCGCTTCCGTTCCGGCGAGGTGCGCCACCTGGTGTTGAGCAAGGTCGGAAACTTCGCCATCGACCTGCCGGACGCGAACGTGTTGATCCAGGTGAGCGGGACGTTCGGGAGCCGGCAGGAGGAGGCGCAGCGGCTCGGCCGCATCCTGCGGCCGAAGGGCGGCGGCGGGGGCGACGCGCACTTCTACACGCTGGTGACGCGCGACACCCGCGAGCTGGACTTCGCCCACCACCGGCAGATGTTCCTGACCGAACAGGGCTACGCCTACGAGATCCGCGACGAGCGCGAGGTGCTGTCGCGGGCGAACCGGCGCGACCTCACGCCCGAGGAGCCGGCGGCGTAAGGCGGTTGGCACGGTGGCCCGTTCCGGGTCAACTGTCTCGGTCGGACGGCCGATACACCTTCCTGGAACCGTCTTACCGCACGGACGCGGGAATGTTATCGCCTGCCGCCTGGATCGCGTCCCGGATCGCCCCGTCCCCCCGCGCCGCGCCGCGGCCGGCCGCCCCGCCGCCGCCCCCGACCGCGGGGGAGCGCATCGCCGACCTCGACGGCCTGCGGGCCGTGGCCATCCTCCTCGTCGTCTTCTTCCACGGCATCTCGCCGATCTGGTTCCTGACGAGCACGGGCGGGTACCCCTTCGGCGCCGCCGACTGGGGCGTGTACCGGAGCCTGTACGTCGGGTGGGCGGGGGTGGACCTGTTCTTCGTGCTGTCGGGGTTCCTCATCACCGGCATCCTGCTGCGGTCGAAGGGCGAGCCGGGGTACTACAAGAACTTCTACCTGCGACGGACGCTGCGGATCATGCCGCTCTACTACACGATCCTCCTCGTGTGGCTGGCGCTGTCGTACACGTCGGTGGAGTGGCTGGCCGTGGACACCGGCGAGTGGGCGTCGTGCGCCCTATACGTCAGCAACTACTGGCGGTACTTCGCGGTCAAGACCGGCCTCGCCCCGGTGACGGGGAGTTTGGCGATCTGCTGGTCGCTGGCGATCGAGGAGCAGTTCTACCTGGCCTGGCCGCTGGTCGTGGCGCTCACCCCGCGGGCGTGGCTCGGCCGGGTGTGCGTGGCCGGCGTGGCACTCGCGGTCGGGTGCCGGTGGTGGCTGACGGCGGTCGGCGCCGACCCGTGGTACTCCTACTCGTACACCCCGTGCCGGCTCGACGCCCTGCTGATGGGCGCGATGGTCGCCCTGGCGGTCGCCAACGGCGCGTCCCGCCGCACGCTGGTGCGCCGGGCCGTCGCCCTGCTCGCCGTGGCCGGGGCGGCGGTGGCCGTCGTGTGCGTCAAGAGCGGCGGGCCGTACCCCCACGCCCCCCGCGTCGCGACCTACGGCTACACCGCGTTCGACGCGGTGTTCGCCGCCCTGCTGATGCTCGTGGTCGCCGGCCAGCCGCGCGGCTGGGGCGTGCTGCGGTCGCGGGCGCTGCGCGTGGTCGGCACACACAGCTACGCCATCTACCTCGTCCACGTCCCGATCACCTTCCTCGGGATCGAGGTCTTCCGGACCGAGGCCGTCCGCGCCGTGCTCCTGCCGCCGTCGCAGGCGCTCGGGTCGTTCGCCCCGCTGGTCGTGGCCTACTTCGCGTTCGTGGTCGGCCTCAGCCTCCTCGTGGCGCGGGTGACCTGGGTGCTGGTGGAGCGGCCGTTCCTGCGGCTGAAGGACCGGTTCCCGATGCGCGAGGCGGCGGGTCAGTCCCACGCCCGTCGCGGGCCAAGTGCTTCGACCGAACGACCGATGCCGTAAGCCCGGACGGGCCAACCGCAGGGATGCGGGAATGCTATCGCCCTCCGCCTGGATCGCCGCCCGGGTCGGCCTGTACCGCCGCGGCGCGCCCCGGGCGGCCGCCGCGCCGCCGGCGGCGCCCCCGGCGGCCCGGGTGGCCGACCTGGACGGCCTGCGCGGACTGGCCATCCTCGCCGTCGTCGCCGTCCACTCGACCAACGCCCTCCTCGGCCTCGTCCAGCAGGGCTACACCGTCGCCCGGGTGGACGCGCCGCTGTACCTGGCGCTGCACGCCGGGTGGGCCGGGGTGGACCTGTTCTTCGTCCTCTCCGGCTACCTCATCACCGGCATCCTGCTGAAGGCGAAGGGGCACCCGGCTACTACCGGAACTTCTACGCCCGCCGCGCCCTGCGGATCATGCCGCTGTACTACGGCGTGCTCCTCGCCCGGCTGGCGCTGGCCCGCGCCGCGGGGCCGTGGTGGCTGGCCGTGAACCCCGACGAGTGGCTGGCCCACGCGCTGTACGTGGGGAACTTCTGGCAGTGCCACGCCCGCACGACCGGGACGCCGTTCGACTCCGGCGGCCTGCACGTCTGCTGGTCGCTGGCGGTCGAGGAGCAGTTCTACCTCGTGTGGCCGGTGGTGGTGGCGCTGGCGTCGCGGACGTGGCTGTGGCGGGTCTGCGCGGCCGGGGTGGTCGCGGCCGTCGCCGGCCGGTGGGGGCTGGCGGCGGCGCGGTTCGACTACTGGTTCACGTACACCCTCCCCTTCTGCCGGATGGACGGCCTCCTCCTCGGCGCCCTGGTCGCGCTCGCGGCCACGTCGGGGCTGTCGGCGCGGGCGCTGGCCCGGTGGGCGTGGGCGGTCCTGGTGCTGGCCGCGGCGGGGGTGGCTGGGGTGTGGGCGGCGAACCCGGGGCCGTACCTCACCGGCCGCACGGTGACGATCATCGGGTTCACGGCCGTGGACCTGTTCTTCGCCGCGGCGCTCGCGCTGGTCGTGGCCGGGCAGCCGGCCGGGTGGCGGGCGCTGCGGTTCCGCCCGCTCGTCCTGGTCGGCACCCACAGCTACGCCGTCTACCTCGTCCACTTCCCCGTGATCCTGTGCGCGTTCCAGTTGCTCGCGACCGACGCCGCCCGCGGGGTACTGCTGCCGGCCTGCGAGGCGGTCGGCAGTGCGCTGCCGCTCTACCTCGCCTGGGCGGTCGTCGTGGTCGGGGCGAGCCTGCTCGTCGCCCGGGCGACGTGGGTGCTGGTCGAGCGGCCGTGCCTGGGGCTGAAGCGCTACTTCCCGCAGCGGTCGGGAGCGGCGGGAACCCGTACACCACCAGAATGACTCCGAACCCGTCCGCCCGCCTGTCCGCGAAGCTGCACCGCCGGGTGTGCCTCGTCCTCACCGAGGACGCGGTGCTCGCCGAGGAACTGCTGGCGCGCAAGAAGCTCGCCGCCGAGGTCGCCGGGCGGCTGTCCGAGCGCGTGCTGCTCGTCCGCCCCAACCGCCTCGACGCCGTCCTCGACGAGCTGAAGAAGATGGGCCACACCCCGCAGGTCGTCGGCGGCAAGCCGGGCGACGCGGGGCGGGGGTGACCACATTTCCGCCGGCGGGTTGGCTTTTCGCATCACCCCGCGTCTATGAATCGGCCGACGCCCCGGGTCGTTCGGGGCGGGCGCAGGGTTCATCGGCATGTCCCACGACGTCGAGTTACCGCGGGCGAGCCGCCCGGTGCCCTTCCCGGCCCCCGGCGGCGGCACCGTCGCCGACCGCGCCGTCCGCGACCTGAGCGAGCTGTTCCGCGGCCTCGCCGACCGGTCGCGGCTGCACATCCTCTTCCTGCTGGCCCGGCACGACGAGCTGAACGTCAGCCGCATCGGCGAGGAACTCGGGCAGTCGCAGCCGGCCGTGAGTCACCACCTGAACCAGCTCAAGAAGGCGGGGCTGGTGGAGTTCCGGCGCGACGGCAAGTTCAACTTCTACCGGCTGCTGCCGGACGGCCTCGGTGGGCTGGTCGCCGCCCTGTTCCCCGCCGGGGCCGACCCGCGGCTGACCCTCGGCGGCGTCGAGGTGGTGTTCCGACGCGGATGATTGTTTCCGCCGCCCCTCCCTGCGGGTCGCGGAAACATGTCACGCGGCCAGATCGACGAACGTGAACACGACGAACCGGGGCGTCATTCGGACGCAACTCGCTTCGGAGTAATTCTTTCCGGCGATACTTGGCCCTGCGCCGGCCGAGCGTAGGCCACGCGGACGGCGCACCACAGCAGACCGCCGAGGCAGGACAGCCCGAGCGCGCCGAACGTGCCGACGTGAAACCCCACGAGATCGACCACGCCGGCCGCGGCGCTGGGGCGAATCAACAGTTCCCAGGCCGCTACGCCGGAGGTGAGAACCGCGGTCGCGATCCCCCCGGCGAGCTGCACGGCCGCCAGCACCCGCAGCCCGAGACCGGCGCGGCGGCCGGCGGCGGCGGGTCGGCAGCGGCAGCGTCAGTTCGGTGACGCACAGGAGGATGCCGGCGACGCACGCGACAAGGCCGAGCAGCAGGACCGGGATGACGACGTAGGCGACGAGTTCCGGGAGGACGCGCGCCCCGGAGGGGGTGTCCGGGAGGAACTGGGTGACGCCCACGACGTAGACCGGGGCGACGATTACGCCGCCGCCGATCACGACTGCGGCGAGGAGGCGGAGGGCGCGGCGCATCGGCGGACCCCGGGGGAGTGTCCGCGTGCGGCGTCGCGCGGGGCGGCGCGCAGCCGCAAGCGGTTACCCGAACCACCGCTACACCCGCGCCCGATTTCACCCCGTGGCCAGGAACCGCCCCACCGCCGCGCTCACCGCCTCGCCCTGCTCGGCGCAGTCGCCCAGCGCGATGCCGCGCAGCGCGTTCCCCGTCAGGAACAGCCCCGGGTGCTGGGCCGCGGCCGCGTCGATGCGGGCGACGCGCTCCGGGTGGCCGACGACGTACTGCGGGATCGCCCGCGGCCAGCGCACCACCCGCACGTACACCGGCTCGCCCCGAACCCCCATCGCCAGCGTCAGCTCGGCGTGGACGCGCTTCACCAGCTCGCCGTCCGACAGGTCGAACAGGTCGTCGCGGTTGACGCCGCCGCACAGCGCCCGCCACAGGACGCAGCCGGCGCGGGCGCGGTCGGGGAAAATGCTCGAACACCACTGCACGCCGAGCACGTCGCGGCGGGTGCGCTGCGGGGCGATGTAGCCGAACCCGGCCGGCGCCGCCGGGCAGTCCGACTCGCGGTAGCCGACCGCCACCACGGCGACGCGGTTGTACGGGATCGCGTCCAGCTCCGCCGCCAACCCCGCGTCCAGGTCGGCCAGGAGTTCGGCCTGCTGGTAGGCCGGCGCGGCCAGCACCACGGCGTCCGCGGCCCACGTGTCGCGCCCCTCGCCGTACACCGTCCACCCGCCGACCGACGGGTACACCGACCGCACCGTCACGCCGCAGCGCACGGCCGGGCCGAGGGCGTCGGCGAGGGCGTCGGTGAGCACCCGCAGCCCCTCGCGGAACGACCACATCCGCATCGGGCCGGGCGGCGGCTCGCCCCGCGCCGCGGCCGCGACCCGCCGCGCCTTCCCGGCCCGGAGAAACCCCTTCACGAGGCTGCCGTACTGGCGCTCCATCGCCGGCAGCCGGGGGAACGCGGCGGCGACGCTGAGCTGTTCCGGGTCGCCGGCCTGGATGCCGGTGACGAGCGCGTCGGCGAACAGGTCGGCGGCCTCCTTGCCGGCGCGGCGCGTCACGAACGCCGCGACCGTCTCGTCGCCCGGCGGCGGGGGCGCCTTGCGGAACGGCTCGGTGAACAGCTGCCACTTGCCGCGGAGGCTCAGCAGCGGCGACGCGAGGAGGCCGAGCGGCCCGCCGGGGAGCTTGCGGAGGCGGTCGTTCAGGAACAGGAAGCGGTTCTTGCGGGCGGCGTCGGACGCGGGGACGAGGCGGCCGGCGAGGCCGAGGTCGCGGCAGAGGCGCGGCAGGTGCGGGGTGCGGTCGAGGAACCCGTTCGGCCCGAGCTCGACGCGGAACCCGCCGTCGTCCACGGTGCCGACGTTGCCGCCGGGCCGCGGGCGGGATTCGAGGAGGGTGACGGCGACGCCGCCGGCGCGGAGGCGGTACGCGGTCGCCAGACCGGTGAGGCCGCCGCCGACGACCACGACGTGGGGCATGGTGGAGTCCACAAGGGAAAGGGCCACCCGGCCGGCGACAACCAGACGCGCCCCGCGCTCTCGGCCGGATTCCGCCCCGGCCTCAACGACAGTTTACGAACCGCAACGCCGGGCTCCGCACGCGGCGGGTTTGCGTTCTACAGTTGCGCCGGGGTTTCGCCCGAACCTCGGTCGGATCACCATGCAACTGTTCTGCCCCGCCTGCCAGTCGGCGTTCACCGGCGTGTCGCGGTGCCCGCGGTGCGCCGGCCTGCTGCTGAGCCCGGAAGAAGCCGCGTTCCTGTCGCCCGACCCGGACGCGACCCCGGCGCGCGCCGGCCGGCCGACCGCCGCCGGCCGGCTCGTCGTCGGCACCGTCGCGGCCCTCGGGGCGTACCTGGCGCTGCGCAAGTTCCTCGCCGGCTGGGCGGCCGTGTCGGTCCCCGCCCCCGAGCAGTCCGAGTGGTGGGCGTCCGACGACGCGCTCGCGGCCGTGCTGGTGGTGCAGGCGGTGTCGGCGGTGTTCGGGGCGCTCCTGGCCGGGGCCGGGCGGGGCGGCGGGCTGTGGCTCGGCCTCGTCGTCGGCGGGGCGACGGGGGGGATGTTCCTGGCCGCGGAGGTCGCCGGCGGGGCGCCGCCGGGGTACCTGGTGCTGCTGGTCCAGCCCGCCGTGCTGGCGGTGCTCGGGGCGGTGGCCGGGGCCGTCGGCGGGAAGGTGTGGGCCGGGCTGCCCCACCTCGACATGCCGACGCCCTCGGTCCGCCGGTCCAGCTCGGTCCAGCTCGGCGAGGTGACGCCGAAGCCCCGGGGGCGGCCGACGGTGTGGTGGAAGGTGCTGGCGGGGGCGGCGGTGGTGGTGCTCGGGGTGGGGTTCGCCGACCCGGCCCGGAAGGTGGTGGAGCGGAACGCGAAGGGCGCGCTGCGGACGGCGAGCGTCGGCCAGGCCCGGTTCCTGAGCGCCCAGCTGGGGACGCTGGCGGCGCGGGCCGGCGCCGCCCTCGCCGCCGCCGGGACCGGCGCCGGGCTGCGGCACGGCGTCCTGGCGGGGGTGGTCGGGGCGGCGGGGGTGGCGGGGCTCTCGGCGGCGCAGGGGGCGCTGCCGGCGCCGGCCGTCTACCTCGTCGAGCACATGAACCTGGACGCGGCCGACCCCGGGAGC
>JBGAQM010000267.1:0-8835 GCA_044220735.1 Urbifossiella sp.
CGACCTCGAAGCCCATTACCACGGCCAGGGCGGCGGTGGCGAACAGCAGCGCCTTCATGAAATGCGTCTCCTCGTTGGGGACCCAGGGGATTCGTAGCGGGCACCCGGGTAGACGGACCACCCGGGCGGGTTATTCTGCGGCCTGCAGCCGCAACAACCGCTCGCCGGCGTCGCGGAGCGTTTCCTCGCGCTTGGCGAACATGAACCGGACCTGCGTCCGGCCCGGGTCCTTCGGGCGGAAGAAGCTGCTCCCCGGCACACCGGCCACGCCGACCGTCTCGATCATGCGGCGGACAAACGCCACGTCGTCAATGGCGGACAGGGCCGAGAAGTCGGCCATGACGTAATACGCCCCGTCGGGCGGGCGGGCCACGAAACCCGCGTCGCGGAGGTACGGCAGGAACAGGTCGCGGCGGGTGCGGTAGTGGTCGCGGAGGCCGGCGAAGTATGCTGCCGGCAGCGCCATCGCCGCCGCCCCGGCGACCTGGAGCGGGTGCGGGGCGCCGACGGTCATGAAGTCGTGCGCCTTGCGGATGCCGGCGGTGATCGCGGCCGGGGCCACGGTATAGCCGAGCCGCCAGCCGGTGACGGTGAACGTCTTCGACAGCCCGCTGATCGTCACCGCGCGGTCGGCCATGCCCGGCAGCGACGCGATACTGATGTGCGGCCGGTCGGTGAACTGGATGTACTCGTAAATCTCGTCTGAAATGGCGACCGCGTTGAATTCCTGACACAGTTCGGCGATCTGAGTTAGTTCCTCGCGCGTGAACACCTTACCGGTCGGGTTGTTCGGCGTGTTGAGGATGACGGCCTTCGTGCGCGGTCCGTACGCCGCCCGCAACTCGGCGGGGTCGATTGACCAGTCGGGCGGGTTCAGCCGCACCCAGCGCGGCACGGCGCCCGTGAGGAGCGCGTCCGGGGCGTAGTTCTCATAAAAGGGCTGAAAGATCACCACCTCGTCGCCGGGGTCCACGAGCGCGAGCATCGTCGCCATCAGGCACTCGGTCGCCCCGCAACAGACGGTGACGTGTTCGTCCGCGTCGGCCCACGCGAGGCCGTTGAAGGTTCGGGCCTTCGCGGCGATGGCGTTTCGGAGCGGGGCAATGCCCCACGTCACGGCGTACTGGTTGAACCCGTCGCGGATGGCCCGACACGCAGCTTCCTTCACCTCCTCGGGCGGGTCGAAGTCGGGCATCCCCTGGCCGAGGTTCACGGCCCCGTGCCGCTGCGCGAGGCGCGTCGTTTCGCGGATGACGGACTCGGTGAAGTGCTGGACGCGAGACGCGAGCATCGGCGGTCCCTGCCGGTCAGAGGGTTCGGCTGAACAGGTCGGCCGTCAACCCGATCGCATGTCGGGCGGCGGCGGGGTCGTAACGGTCGCCCTCGTCGCGGAGGAACGCGTGGGCGGCGTTGAACTCGTGCCAGGTGAACCACACGCCGGCCGCGTCGAGGGCGTCGTAAATGGTCCGCCGGCCGGCGTCGGGGACGTGTGGGTCTTGTCGGCCGAACACCATCAACAGCTCGCCGCGGATTTCGCCGGCGCGGGCGAGCGAGTCGGCCCCGCCGCCGAGGGTGCCGGTGTGCAAGTCAGTCGGGTAGAAACACGCCGCGGCGTGCACGTCCGGGTGGAGCGCCGCCCGGAACGCGAGGTGCCCCCCGAGGCAGATGCCGAACGCCCCCACGGAGCCAGTGCCCTCCTGGTGCTCCTTCAAGAACGCCACCGCGGCGCGGATGTCGGCGTCGAAGTCGGCGAGCGTCACGATCTGCTTGAGGGCGTTGCCGCGCGACTTGCCGGCGTCGTCGTAGCCGAGGACGCAGCCGGGCGGCTCGTGGGCGTGGTACACCTCCGGCACCGCGACTCGATAGCCGAGCGACGCCAACTGCACCGCCAGCCGACGGACCGGCGCCGTCTGTTGGAAGATTTCGGAGTACAGCACGACTCCCGGGCGGCGAACCGCGGGCCGACCCGGCTCGTGCGGCGCGTACAGGTACGTCCGCATCGGACCGCTCGGCGTTGGGATGTCGGTCACGTCGTCGGTGACGGTCATGGGTCAGCGGGCGAGCGACTGCCGCCACTCCTGGTTCAGTTCCTCGACGTCCTTGCCCGTCAGCGCCCGCCACGCGGCAGGGGTGTAGCGGCCCTCGCGGCACATCGCGTTGAGCTTCGGCACCGCCTGCAGGTCGTATTTGTCCGTGACGAATGCCAGGAACGCAGCCGTGGTTCGGTAGCTCGCGTTGTACTGGGCCTTCTCCGGGATCAACCGCCCGGCCTTGCCCGGCTCGTACCGCCAGAACCGGCAGTAGTCGGCGATCCCCTCGACGAGCCAGCCGGGGTTGCCGCGGCCCTTGTACTGCTGGACGCAGTGGACGGTCTCGTGAACCATCGCGCCAATGTCGTCGGGGCGGCTCTTGAAGTACTTCACGGAGCCGGTGATCCGCCCGCCGCCGGCCTCGGCCACGCCGCCGTACGCACTCTTCATCGTCATCCGCAGTTGTGTCGGCGGCGTGTACCCGTCGCTGGCGAGGAACGAGCAGATGTCCGGGTACTCGCGCTCGCAGACACGCACCACCTTCTCGCCCCACGCCTTCATCTCCGGGGCGTCGGTCACGTCGAGGACGAACTCGATGGGGTAGCGGAAGGACACGAGCTGCGGTTCAGACTGGATCGTGATCTCGCGCACGACCAGCGGTCCTGCCAGATCCGCGGCCGCTCGGACGCGCACCGCGCGGGCGCCGTCGAGGCCGTTCGGCGGTAGGCGGATGAACGTTTTCCCGTCTGTCGAAATCTCGGTCACGATCGGAGAGGGTGGCTCAGCCGACCGTCCGGTCAGCACCGACGCGGCGTGCAGTTTCACCGGTTGGTCGAAGGTCAGCGTCAGGTGGTCGTTCTCCTTCGCGTTGCCCTCGGTGGCAAAGTACGTGTTCGGGTCGCCGTCGAACGCGAACTGGCGGATGCGGCTGCCGGCCGTCGGCAGTGACGACTCCGCGACCGCTCGCACAACGGTCCGAGGTGCGGGCGCGAGCGGCTGCGCGATCAGCGGGGCCGAAGCGAGCACGACCAGCACAAACGAGACACGACGCATGTCAAACTCCACGGGTACCGAGTCGTTCTACCCCGCGGCGTTTGGCACGGCGACTGCATTGCTATGAGTCAACCGGCGCCGGGCCGATAACCCCGGTACACGACTGTAACCCCCACGGAGAAGCCCATCATGGCGGACACGATTGGCGGCAAGCTCACGGAAGCCGGGAACACGATCGCAGAGGCGGCGCAGAAGGCCGCGAACAAGGTCGGCGAGAAGGCGACCGAGGTGAAGGATTGGGCCAAGCAGCAGATCGACAAGGCGAAGAACCGCATCGACGAGAAGGCGACCGAGGCCCGCAATGCCGACGAGGAGGCCCGGGTGGACGACGCTGCCAAGAGCGGCTGAGTACACCCGTCGCACCGATGCCCGGGGACGAGTGTCCCCGGGCTTTCTTTTTGCGCTTCGTACTTGCGTCGCCCGCCGCCGTGCGGTCTAGTGGGGCTCTGGACGCCCGTCGCCCCTCCGGGGCCAGCCGCGGAGGCGGCAATGTCGGCGACGACCAACCCGTTCGACACCGAGGCCCGAAACTGGCGCGGCCGGCTCGCCGCCAGCGTGGACCTGATGCGCGCCCTTAGCCGGTCGTCCGACCCGCAGGAGATGTACGCGCTCTTCTCCCGCCGGATGGACGAACTGTACCCCGTGTCGCGCCGGCTCTCGGTGTCGCGGCGCGGGCTGCGGCCGCCCGACTTCCGGGTCACTCGCTTCAGCCTGTGGAAGGACACGGCGAACCCGTGGACCGAGCCGGACCGGTTCCCCGTCCACCGCGGCGGCGTGCTCGCCGAGTTGCTGTACGCCGACGAGCCGCGCCTCATCCCGGACCTCACCCTCCGGCCGGACGACCCAGCTGCGGCTTACCTGGCCGGGCAGCGGTCGCTCCTCGCCATCCCGATCTACGAGCAGGGCGTCGCGGTAAACGCCATCGTGCTCGGGCGGGAAGAGCCCGACGCCTTCTCGCGCGACCGGCTTCCCGACATGGTCATGCTCAGCAACATGTTCGGGCGGGCCACCCAGACGCTGGTGCTGTCGCACGCGGTGAAGGGGGCGTTCGACGCCGCCGACTTCGAGATGAAGGCCGTAGCCGACATCCAGAAGGCGCTGCTGCCGGACGCCGTGCCCCGGGTGCCGGGCCTCGACGTGGCGGTGGACTACCGTGCCGCGGCCCGGGCCGGCGGCGACTACTACGACTTCTTCCCGCTCCCCGGAGGCCGGCTCGGCGTTCTCGTCGCCGACGCCAGCGGCCACGGCGCCCCGGCCGCGGTGCTGATGGCCATGACGCACAGCATCGCCCACACGCTCCACGAGTCCGCCCGGGCCTGCCCGAGCGACCTCCTCACACAGTTGAACGCGCACCTCGCCCGCCGCTACACCCGACCGACCGGGAGCTTCGTCACCGCGTTCGCCGTGGTGTTCGACCCCGCCCGCCAGACCCTCACCTACGCCAGTGCCGGGCACGCACCGCCACTCGTCGTCCGCGCCGACGGCACGCGCACGACGCTGAACCGCGCCCAGAAACTCCCCCTCGGCATCAAACCGACCGAGACTTATCCCGAGCAGTCGGCCGGGTTCGCCCCGGGCGACCGGGTGGCGCTCGTGACGGACGGCATTCTCGAGGCGGCGAACGCGGCCGGCGACATGTTCGGCACCGCCGGCGTCGGCGCGGCGCTACGCCCGGTGTGTGACTCGGCGGCCGACGACCTCGGGGCGATCCTCGGGGCGTGGGCCGTCCATTCGGCCGGCGTGCCGACGGCCGACGACCGCACGGTGGTGGTGGTCCGCGCGACCGAGGGGGACACGTGAGCCGGCGGGGGAAACTGCGGGTGGTGGCCTACGTCCTGTTCGCCCTGGCCCTTGCGGGGGCGTGGTACGGGACGATGTGGTGGGTCGAGCGCGACGTGCGGCCGCCCGGCCACGTCGACGTGGTGTTCCGGGAGACGCCCCAGGACGCCGTGGACAAGATGCTCGACATGGCGCACGTGACCCAGGACGACGTGGTCTACGACCTCGGCTGCGGCGACGCCCGGTTCCTGATTGCCGCCGCGAAGAAGCACGGCTGCCGCGGCGTGGGGTTCGAGATTCAGCCGCACGTCGCCGCCCTCGCACGCCAGAAGGTCGCCGAGGCCAAGCTCGAACACCTGATCGAGATCCACGAGCGTGACATTTTCGAGGGCGGCGGGATCGACCTCCGGCCCGCCACCGTGCTGACGCTGTTCCTCCTGCCGGAATTGAACGTCAAACTGATTCCGAACATCCAGCAGATGCGGCCGGGGTCGCGGGTGGTGTCGTTCCTGTTCGACATGGAGGGCGTGAAGCCGAAGGAGAAGATTGTGTACCTGATGCCGAACGTGGGACGTGAGTGCACACTGATCTTGTGGGAAACGCCGCTGGAACTCCTGCAACCGCGGCCGTGGTGGGACGCCCGGGACTGGCGGTGGTTCAAGTAGCGGGTATGATGGCAGCACCTTCCCCGCCCCGCCAGCCGTGACACTCCAGTGTCACCCCCGAGTACCGATGAGCCCGACCACCTTCCCGTGCCCGTTCTGCAGCAAGAAAATGGGTGTCGGCCCCGAACTGCTGGGCCGCAAGGTCCGCTGCCCGAACTGCAAAGAAGTGCTCGTCGCCCCGGCGCCCGCGCCGGCCGAACCGCCGCCGGTCTCAGCCGTGCCCCCGCCCCCACCGATCGCACCGCCCCCGCCGCCGGTCGCGGACTTTCCGGTCTTCAACCTGCCGAGTCCCGAGACGCAGGAAAGCATCTTCGGCGAGGCCGCGGACGAGGGCGACGACGTCTTCGGTAGCGATCCCGGAAAGCTACCAGTCCCCGAGATGCCGCCGCCGGTCGCTCCGCCCGCAGTCGCTGTGGTGCAGCCCCCGCCGATGGCGGTGTTCGCGTCGCCGCCGCCGGTCGCCTACGCCGCCGCGCCTGCCGCCGACGCCTTCGCCGGCTTCGCCGCGGCACCGGCCCCGCCGCCGGTCGCAGTCGTAGCTTACCCCCCGTCGGCCGCCGCCGCCCCGCCCGCGAACCCCTGGAGCGGCTTCGACCAGTCGCCGCCCCCCGTCGCGGCGTACTCCACGCCGGCCGCGCCTGCACCCGTTCGTGAGAATGACGAACCCCGGCGCGACCGCCGCCCCG
This sequence comes from Urbifossiella sp., assembly GCA_044220735.1. GTDB lineage: Bacteria > Planctomycetota > Planctomycetia > Gemmatales > Gemmataceae > Urbifossiella. The sequence goes on from JBGAQM010000267.1 coordinate 6,214, forward strand.
AGCGCGAGGATCGTCGCCCGCGCCCGGACCGTAGCCGCCCCGCGCCGGCCGCCGGCGGCGGCGTGAACACGCTCATCAAGGTCGGCTTCTTCGTGATGGTGCCGTACGCACTCGTCATGACCGTGCTGGCGGTGTACGGCCTGTTCATTCGCGATACCGGCAAGGCGCCGGAGGGGCACCCGCTGTCGCTGATCCCCGACAGCCGCGGCGAGTTCCCGCCGGCCGATCGCAAGAAGACGGGCAAGCTCGCCGTGCCGCTCGACGGCCCGCTCCCGCCCGAGCTCCGGGCCGGGCTCGGCAAGAAGGTCAACGTCGGCGACGTGGAGGTCGAGCCGGTCGCCGTCGCGGTTCGCAAGTTGGTTGTGGTGCGGGAGCCGGACAAGGGCGGGAAGGCGATTACGTCGACGCTGCCACGCGCCGTCGTCCTGACGCTAAACGTCCGCAACACCTCGTCCGACCTGACGTTTCACCCGCTCGACCCGGCGTTCAACCGCAAGGCCTACGAATCCGACAAGCCGCCGACGGCCCTGGTCGTCGGAAAGGAGTCGTACACCGGCGGGGCGGTGACGTGGCCGTTCGAGGGGAAGGTGAAGCGGGCCTACGAGACGGCCCAGGCCGGTGACGACCAGCCCCTCGGCCCGGGCGAGAGCCGGAAGTATGTCATCACCACGGACGCCCGCGAGAGCCTCGTCAAGACGGTGCAGGCTGCGAGGGACACGATGCTGTGGCGGGTGCAGGTCCGCCGCGGGCTCGTCGAGTACCGCGGCCGTGAGGTGTCGGTGACGGCAGTGATCGGCGTCGAATTCCAGGCGTCCGACGTGACCGAGGAATGACGCCTGGCTCGCCGGCTGTTATGGCAACAACTTCTGAGTCCGCGACCTTACCACCTGCTCCAGCAGCGCCACGAACTCCGACACCGGCTTCGCCCCCAGGTCTTCACCGCTGCGGAGCCGCACGGCCGCACTCTCGGCCGCCATCTCCTTGTCGCCGATCACCAACACGTACGGCACCTTCTGCAGCTGGAACTCGCGGATCTTCGCGTTCATCCGCTTGTCGCCCAGGTCGTTCTCGACGCGGAAGTCTCTCGCCCGCAACTCCGCCGCGATCTTATCCGCGTACTCGAAGTGCCGGTCGGCGATGGGCACGATACCCACCTGCACCGGTGCGAGCCACGGCGGGAAGGCGCCCGCGTACAGCTCGATGAGGTACGACATCATCCGCTCCATCGTGCTGATGACGCCGCGGTGGATCATCACCGGCCGCTTCGGCGTGTCGTCCGAGTCCTTGAATTCGAGCTTGAACTGCTCGGGCAGGTGCTGGTCGGCCTGGATCGTGGACAGCGTCTCCTCGCGGCCCATCACGTCCTTCACCTGCACGTCGATCTTCGGCCCGTAGAACGCCGCCTCGCCCCACGCCTCGAAGAAGGGCATGCCGCTCTCCGTCAGCACCTCGCGCAACATCCCGATGCTGCTCTCCCACATCTGTGGGTTGTCGACGTACTTCCCCTTCGTGGCGCCGCCCGGCTCGTCGTTCTTCGACAGGCGGAAGCGGAACTCGTTGATTCCCAGGTCGGCGTAGGCCTTCTTCATCAGCGCCAGCACGCCGGCGATCTCCGCCTTCACCTGGTCGGGCCGCACGAACAAGTGGGCGTCGTTGAGCGTCATGCACCGGACGCGGCTCAGCCCGCCGACGACGCCGGAGCGCTCGTAGCGGTACATCTTACCGAGCTCGGCGATGCGGATCGGCAACTCGCGGTAGCTCCGCGGCTTCGCCTTATACACCTGGATGTGGTGCGGGCAGCACATCGGCCGCAGGCACAGTTCGTCCCACTCCTGTCCGCCCTCGCCCAAATCCATCGGCGGGAACATGCTGTCCTTGTAGTGCTCCCAGTGGCCGGAGATGCGATACAACTCCTTCTTCGCGGCGTCCGGCGTGTACACGTGCAGGTAGCCGGCGTGGCGCTCGTAGTCGGTGATGAACTGCTCGAGCAGCCGGCGGACCGTCGCCCCCTTCGGAAGCAGCATCGGGAAGCCGGACCCGAACACCGGCTCGTTCGAGAACAGTTCCAGCTCGCGGCCGAGCTTGCGGTGGTCGCGGCGAGCCGCTTCCTCGATGCGCTCCAGGTGCGCCTTGAGGTCGGCCTCGTTGCCCCAGGCGGTGGCGTGGAACCGCTTCAGCGCCTGGCTCTTTTCGTCGCCGCGCCAGTACGAGCCGGTCACTTGCGTGACCTTGAACCCCTTCGGGTCCAGGTCGCGGGTCGTCTCGACGTGCGGGCCGCGACACAGGTCCACGAACGTGTCCTGCTGGTAGACGGTGAGCAGCGGGGCGCCGGCGGCGCTGTTGCCGTACTCGTCCTGGCCGTTGGTCAGCCCGTCGATAAGTTCGAGCTTGTACGGGTTGTCCTTGAACAGCTCGCGCCCCTCGGCGGCGGTGATCTCTCGCACTTTGAAAGCGTGCTTCCCCTTGATGATCTGCCGCATCCGGTCGGCGATCCAGTTCAGGTCAGCGTCTGTGGGCTGGGTGTCGAGGTCGAAGTCGTAGTAGAACCCGAACTCGACCGGCGGGCCGATGGTGGGCTTGGCCTGCGGGAAGCGTTCCGTGACGGCCTGGGCGAGGACGTGG
>JBGAQM010000268.1:0-8812 GCA_044220735.1 Urbifossiella sp.
CCCGACGACGCGGAGCGGATCAGCCGCGCCCTCGCGCTCCTCACCTTTCGCCTCGACGCCCTCAAGGCCGAGAAGCGTGTCCCCGCCGCCGAGCGAGACGACCTACTCGCCGACGTGGCGGTGTTCCGCAAGGCCGTCGTCTGGGCGCTGCGGTACGAGTCGAAACTTGAACCGGCCGACGTGGCGCTCGTGTCGAAGGGGCTGGCGCGCGGCACCGAGCGGGCCGCCGCGCTGGCCGCCGGCGGCGCGCCGTGGGCCACGCGGAAGGGGAAGCTCGTCCGCGGCTACGTGTCGGCCGTGGACGGCTCGGTGCAGCCGTTCGGGCTCGTCGTCCCCGCCGGGTACGACCCCGCGAAGCCGGCGCGGCTCGACGTGGTGCTGCACGGCAGCACGAAGCCGGTCGGCCTCAGCGAGCTGCGGTTCATGGCCCGGTTCGACGAGGGCGACGGCCCGGAAAAGGCGGCGCCGGCGGTCAACTACCTGGAGCTTCACCCGCTCGGCCGCGTCGAGAACTGCTACCGCTGGGCCGGCGAGACGGACGTGTTCGAGGCGATCGAAGCTGTGTGCCGGCGGTACGCGATCGACCGCGACCGCATCGTCCTCCGCGGCATGTCGATGGGCGCGTCGGGGACGTGGCACCTGGGGCTGAAGCACCCGGACCGGTTCGTCGCGCTCGGCCCGTACTGCGGGTACGTCGATACGCACGAGTTCTCGCACACGCCGCTCCCGAACTTCGTCAAGGTCGGGCCGCTGCCCGCACACCAGGAGCGCGGCCTCCACCTGCTCGACGCCGTCGGCTACGCCGCGAACGCGGGCGTCGTGCCGGCGGTGGCGTGCATGGGCGAGAAGGACGTGTTCTTCCAGGCGCACGTCCTGATGGGCCGGGCGATGGAGCGGGAGGGGCTGAAGCTCGTGAACCTCATCTCGCCGGGCACCGGGCACGTCATCGACCCGGCGACGCACGCCGAGCAGATGCGGCGGATCGCGGCGTTCGCCGACCGCGGCGTCGATCGCGCGCCGCGGCGGCTGCGGTTCGTCACGCGGTCGCTCAAGTACGGCGAGTGCCACTGGCTGCGCGTCCTCGGCCTGGGCGAGCACTACGCGCGCGCCGAGCTCGACGCCGCCGTCGCGGACGACGGCACGGTGGACCTGAAGGAGCCGACGAACGTGACCCGCTTCGCGCTCCTCCCGCCCGTGCTGCAAGAGGCGAACCCGAAGTTGCGCGTCGGGGGGACGGCGGTCGGCCTGCCGGCGCGCGCCCCGAACGCGCCCCCGGCCCGCCCGGTGATCGGCCGGCGCGACGGGACGTGGGTCTACCTCGGCGAGCTCGGCGCGGTCGCGCTCGACGGCAAGCGGCCCGGCCTGCAGGGGCCGATCGACGACGCCTTCACCACGCCGTTCCTGTGCGTCCGCGGCACCGGCAAGGGGTGGAACCCGGCCGTGCAGTACTGGGCCGACGTGAGCCTGCGGCGGTTCGCCGCCGAGTGGCACCGCTACTTCCGCGGCGACCTGCCGGTGAAGGACGACACGGCCGTCACGGCCGACGACGTCCGGCGCTGCAACCTCATCCTGTTCGGCGACCCCGGGAGCAACTCGCTCGTCGCGCGCGTGCTGCCGGGCCTGCCGCTGACGTGGACGGCGACGGAACTCAAGTTCGGCAAGGAGTCGTTCGCGGCGGGCGGCCACGCCCCGGTCCTGATCCAGCCGAACCCGCTCGCCCCCGGGCGGTACGTGGTACTCAACAGCGGCCACACGTTCGGCGAGACGGAGCTGGCGTCGCTGAACTACCTGCTGTTCCCGCGGCTGGGCGACTGGGCGGTCATGAAGGTGGCGACGAGCCCCGCGCCCGGCCCGCCGGCGGAGGCGGTTCGCGCCGGCTTCTTCGACGAGCGCTGGCTCCTGCCGTGACGCGCGACCGAACGACCCGGTCGGTTGTCGGCCAGTATGAGTCGTGATAGATCGACCCGACGCCGCACGACCCCGCCGCCCCGAGGCCGCCATGATTCGACTCGCCGCCCTCGCCCTCGCCGCGCTCGCCGCCGGGGCCGGCCCGCTCGCCGCCGACCCCGGCGAGGCACGGCTGCTCCGCTTCCCCGCGATCCACGGCGACCGCGTCGTCTTCACCTACGCCGGCGACCTGTACACGGTGCCGAGCGCCGGCGGCACCGCCCGGCGGCTCACGTCGCACGCCGGGTTCGAGATGTTCCCCCACTTCTCGCCCGACGGCACCACGGTCGCGTTCACCGCCCAGTACGACGGCAACACCGAAGTCTTCGTCGTGAGCGCCGACGGCGGCGAGCCGAAGCGCCTCACCTACACGGCCACGCTCGGCCGCGACGAGGTGTCCGACCGGATGGGGCCGAACAACATCGTCATGGGCTGGACGCCGGACGGGAAGAACGTCCTGTTCCGCTCGCGGATGCGGTCGTTCAACGACTTCATCGGCCAGCTCTACACCGTGCCGGTCGCCGGCGGGCTGCCCGAGCCGCTGCCGCTGCCGCGCGGCGGCTTCGCCAGCTACACGCCCGACGGCGGGCAGCTCGCCTACAACCGCATCTTCCGCGAGTTCCGCACCTGGAAGCGCTACCGCGGCGGCATGTGCGACGACGTGTGGCTCTACGACTTCGCCAGCAAGAAGACCGAGCAACTGACCAACGACCCCGCCCAGGACATCTTCCCGATGGTACTCGGCGGGAAGGTGTACTTCATTTCGGACCGCGGCAAGGAGATGCGCTTCAACCTGTATTCCGTGGACCCGAAGACGAAGGCGGTCGAGCGGCACACCGACTTCACCGACTTCGACATCAAGTTCCCGTCGGCGAGCGAGAAGGCCGTGGTCTTCGAGAACGGCGGTTACCTGTACCGCTTCGACGCCGCGACCGCGAAGGCCGAGAAGGTGCCGGTGCGCATCCTCGACGACCGCCTCGGCGCCCGCGGCGCCCTCACCGACGTCAGCAAGCAGGTGACGGCCTACGAGATTTCGCCGGACGGCAAGCGCGTGATGTTCGGCGCCCGCGGCGACGTGTTCACCGTGCCGGCCGGTACGGGCGTCACCCGCAACCTGACGCAGACGCCGGGCGTCCACGAGCGGAACCCCAAGTTCTCGCCGGACGGCAAGAGCGTCGCGTTCGTCTCCGACGCCACCGGCGAGGACGAGATTCACGTCGGCCCGGTTGACGGCAGCTCCCCCGCGAAGGCCGTGACCGCCGGCGCCGACACGTACAAGTACGACCTGCTGTGGTCGCCCGACTCGAAGAAGCTGCTGTGGGGCGACAAGAAGCTGCGCCTGCAGTTCGTGGACGTCGCGACGAAGGCGGTGACGCTGGTCGATCAGGCGAAGGCGTTCGAGATCCGCGACTACGTGTGGGCGCCGGACTCGAAGTGGGTGGCGTACGCGCGGCCCGAAACGGACTCGCTGCAGAAGGTCCACCTGTTCTCGCTCGCGGCCGGCAAATCGACGCCCGTCACCGACGGGTGGTACAGCGCCGGGTCGCCGGCGTTCAGCCCGGACGGCAAGTACCTGTACCTCGTCTCGGCCCGCGACTTTAACCCGATCTACAGCCAGACCGAGTGGAACCACGCCTACCGCGACATGAGCCGCCTCTACCTCCTGACGCTGGCGAAGGGCACGCCGAACCCGCTGCGGCCGCGACTCGACGACGAGCCCGTCGAGAAGAAGGAGGACAAGAAGGACGAGAAGAAAGACGCGCCGGCGGACCTGAAGATCGACCTCGACGGCCTCGGCGGTCGCGTCGTCGTGCTTCCCGGCCCGGCGGGGCAGTACCGAAGCCTGACGCCGACGGGGAACAGCCTGTACTACGTCCGCTCGACCGCGAAGGACGCCGCGCCGCAGCTGTGCGTCCTCGACCTGAACAGCCGCAAGGACACGACGCTCGGCCCGGTCGGCGGCTACGAGGTGAGCGCCGACGGCAAGAAGATGCTGATCTCGAAGGACGGCAAGTACGGCGTCATCGACCTGCCCAAGTCCGGGCCGGTCGCGGTCGGCGAGGCGATCGACGTGTCGGGCCTGGAGGTCGAGCTCGACCGCCGCGCCGAGTGGAAGCAGATGTACCACGAGAGCTGGCGGCAGATGCGCGACTTCTTCTACGACCCCGGCCTGCACGGCGTGGACTGGGTCGGTGTCCGCAAGAAGTACGAGCCGCTGCTCGAACACGTCGCGCACCGCGCCGACCTGACCTACGTGATCGGCGAGATGATCTCGGAGCTGAACGCCGGGCACGCCTACGTCGGCGGCGGCGAGCTGCCCACCGTCCGCCGCGTGAAGCAGGGGCTGCTCGGCGCCGAGTACCGGCGCGACGACAAGACCGGCTTCTTCCAGATCACGCGCGTGCTGCCGGGCGAGAACTGGAACCCGAAGACGCGCTCGCCGCTCACCGAGGTCGGCGAGGACGTGAAGGCAAACGACTGGATCGTCGCCGTGAACGGCCGGCCGACGAGCGGCGTGAAGAACATCAACGAGCTGCTGGTGAACGCCGCCGGCAAGGCGGTCGTGCTGTCCGTGAGCGGCGCGCCGACGGCCGAGGGCGCGCGGCGTGTGGTGGTGACGCCGACGGACGACGAGGCCGACCTGTACTACTATGCGTGGGTGCAGGGGAACATCAAGAAGGTGTCGGACGCGACCGGCGGCACGGTGGGCTACCTGCACGTCCCCGACATGCAGCAGGCGGGGCTGAACGAGTTCGCCAAGCACTACTACCCGCAGCTGCGGAAGCAGGCGCTGGTCGTGGACGTGCGCGGCAACGGCGGCGGCAACGTGTCGCCGATGCTGATCGAGCGGCTGCGGCGCGAGGCGGCGATGATCGGCATCGCCCGCAACGCCGAGCCGACGGTGGACCCCAGCGGCACGTTCGTCGGCCCGATGGCGTGCCTGCTGAACGAGTTCTCGGCGTCCGACGGCGACATCTTCCCGTACCGGTTCCGGCAGCACAAGCTGGGGCAACTGATCGGCAAGCGAAGCTGGGGCGGGGTGGTCGGCATCCGCGGGTCGCTGCCGCTGCTCGACGGCGGCACGCTGAGCAAGCCGGAGTTCTCGCGGTACGACCTCGCCGGCAAGGAGTGGGTGATGGAGAACGTCGGCGTGACGCCGGACATCGTCGTGGACAACGACCCGGCGCGGGAGTTCGCCGGCGACGACCAGCAGTTGACGCGGGCGATCGAGGTGTTGCAGGCGGAGCTGCGGCGCAACCCGCCGCGGCACCCCGCCCCCCCGCCGCCGTACCCGAAGCGGTGACGCCGCCTCACCTATCGACCCGCAGGCTGTCCGGGTTGCGTTCGCCCCCGGTCGCCTCCTCAGGTGGTGCCCCCCACCCCGCGGCGTAGCGCCGCGACCCTCCCCCTCAGAGGGGGGAGGGCCCCGCGGCGTAGCGCCGCGACCCTCCCCCTCAGAGGGGGGAGGGTGGGGGGCGGACGGCGCGGGTCGTACGCCACCCGCGCGCGGACCACCCTCCGGCTCCCTCCCCCCTCTGAGGGGGAGGGCTGGGGTGGGGGGCACCACCTGCCACGGAACACGGGGGCGAACCCCACCCGGACAACCTGCGACCCAGTAACAACGGACGCCGTCCGATGCGCACCCTCACGGTCCTTGCGGCGCTCGCCTGCACCGCCACGGCCGCGGCCCAGGAGGGCACGCGGCCGGCGTCGTCCAACGTCCGCGGCGCGGAGTACCCGCGCGTCCACGCCGACGCGCGCGTCACCTTCCGGCTCAAGGCGCCCGACGCGCGGAAGGTGCAGGTGCAGCCCGGCGGGGCCGACAACGGGCTCGGCAAGGGCCCGCTCGACATGGCGCGCGACAACACCGGCGTCTGGACCCTCACCACGCCGCCGGCCGTGCCCGGGTTCCACTACTACTGGTTCCTCGTGGACGGGCTGGCCGTCAACGACCCGGGGAGCGAGACGTACTTCGGCTGGGGCCGGCAGACGAGCGGCGTGGAAGTCCCCGAGCCGGGCACCGACTTCTACGACGTGAAGGACGTGCCGCACGGCCAGGTGCGGGCGTTCACGTACCACTCGAAGGTGACCGGCGGCGCCCGCCGCGCGTTCGTCTACACCCCGCCCGGGTACGACGCGGCCTCGAAGCGGCGGTTCCCGGTGCTGTACCTCCAGCACGGCGCCGGCGAGGACGAGCGCGGCTGGACGCACCAGGGGCGGGCGAACGTCATCCTCGACAACCTCCTCGCGGCGGGGAAGGCGAAGCCGATGCTCGTCGTCATGGACAACGGGTACGCGACGCCGGCCGGCGGGAAGGGGAACGCCTTCGAGCTGGTCGTGTGGCGCGACCTCGTCCCGGCCGTGGACGCCGAGTTCCGCACCGACGCGGGCCGGAACTACCGGGCCATCGCCGGGCTGTCGATGGGGGCGGGGCAGGCGCTCCAGATCGGGCTGACGTACCCGGACGAGTTCTCGGCCGTCGGCGTCTTCAGCGCGGCGCCGCGTGCGTTCGACGTGGGCACGGCTTACGACGGCGCGTTCAAGAACGCCGCGGAGTTCAACCGGCGCACCCGCCTCCTGTGGATCGGCGCCGGGACCGGCGAGGAGGCGTTCCACAAGTCGGCGAAGGCGATGCACGCCGAGCTGGAGCGCGCCGGCGTGCGGAGCGTGTTCGTGGAGCAGAAGGGGACGGCCCACGAGTGGCAGACCTGGCGGCGGGCGCTGCACGACTTCGCGCCCCGACTGTTCAACGAGTAGCCGGCGGTCGGCGGCCGCGTAAGGCGCGCACGCGGCGAGCGTCTTGCATCTCCCCCCGTCCAGGGCGACCCTTTTACTATCACGCCCGCCCTGCCCCTCCCTCCCGCAGGGTCCGGGGGCGTCAGCAGTTGAAGATGAAGCACTTCGGCAGGGCCGCTTGCAGCCGCTCCACCGCACCGTCCGTCACCTTCGTTTCGCACAGGGTCAGTGTGGACAGGGTCTTGAACCTCGCCAGTTCCTTGAGCCCCGTGTCCGTCACCTCCGTCCGGGCCAGGTCGAGTCCGAAGGGGGACGCGGGCGCGGGCAACTTGGCCACCACGCCGTCCGCCCACCGGGCGAACCGGAACGCGGGGATCGCGCCGGCTTCGGCCTTCTCGACGAACGTCGGGACGCCGGTCGTGTCCACCTTGATCCAGCCGACCGTCGCCCCGGCGTCCTTCCACGCCTTGACGACGGGCTCGGGCAGGGCCGTGGGAAGGTTCTTCGGGCCGGGCTGGACGGCGGAGCCGGATTGCCCGGCGACCAGGACCAGCGCGAACACCAGCGCCCGCATGACGCGCCCTCCGTGAGTGACACGGGAGTCGTTATACCGCCCGCCGCCGCGGGAGCCCGGCGGGCGACCGTCGTCCGGCTGACGCGCCCGGTCAGATGAGCCCCGCGGCCTCCGCCAGCCGGTACGCGGCCGCGGCCCACACCGCCAGCAGCACCAGCCCCGCGGTGCCGACCCACCCGGCCCGACGGCCGCTGAAGCACCCGTGGAAGGGGAAGAACAGCCCGCGCGCCAGCCCCGGGAACGCCCCCGCCACGCAGCCGAGCACGCCCCACCACGCCGACAGCACGCCCGCCGACACGAACCCGACCGCCGCCACCTCGCGCGCCGCCGGCGGCACCGGAAGCGCCGCGAGCAGGCCGTCCAGCCGCGTCCGCACCTCGGGGAACTTCTCGCGCACCTCCCGGTCGGGCATCCGCACCGGCGTCGGCCGGCCCCACGACGACAGCACCGTCGGCCGCCCGGCCTGGTCCCACCGCTCGAAGACGTCGACCGAATGCGCCTCCTCGACGGTCGCGACGATGATCCCGATCGGCGCCCCGACCACGCCGACGACCAGCACCAGCGACACGACCACCAGCGGCGGGTACAGCAGCCACTTCCGCCCCGCGTCGAGCGCGACGCCCTTGTCGGCCGCGACCGCGACGCCCGCCCGCGACAGGACGTAGCTCACGAGCAGGCACAGCGGGAACAGCGGGAACGCGATCACCCCGAGGGCGAACGTGCCGAACGACAGGTACGGCAGCCGCCAGTCCTCGGGGCCGCGCCAGATCGCCGTGCGGGCGGCGTGGAAGCGGGCCCTCAGGAACTGCCCGAAGGTGACGGCCGCGGCCCCGACCTGCGCCGTCACCGGCACGCGGCCGGCCGGCAGCCACTGCGTCGGCGGGCCGAGCCGCCGCAGCACGACCTCCAGCACCAGCGGCTCGACCGGCCGCACGGCGCCGCGCAGCTCGTTCTCGACGTGCTCGCGGATGTCGGCCTCGATCTCGGCGCTGTTCACGTCGGGGACGCCGAGCAGCGCCCGCCGCACCTGCGCGAGGTACTCGTCGAGCCGGGCCTCGGCCGCGGCGGACAGGCCCAGGGTGGATTCGGCCGTCATCGCAGGTGCTCCGCTTGGGAAACCGCGTCGATCCCGTCCCGCACCGCCGCCCACGCCGCCCGCATCTTCGGCAACAGTTGCCGGCCGCGGTCCGTCAGCTGGTAGTACTTCCGCGCCGGCCCCTCGGCCGACTCCACCAGCGTCGTCTCGACCAGGCCGTCCTTCTTGAACCGGCTGAGGATCGGGTAGATCGTCCCTTCGCCGGTCACCAGGCCGTCCACGACGGAGAGCGTCTTGGCGAGGTCGTAGCCGTACATCCGCCGGTGCCGGAGCACGGTCAGTACGCAGAGCTCGAGGAGCCCCTTGCGCATCTGCGTGGTCCAGTTGGCGAGGAAGTCGGCGTCCATGACCGAACTATACGGCAATGCCTAGTAGCTGTCAATGGGCTGATCCTGGCGATGCGACTGGAATGTCGAAGGCCGAACGGCCCGCCGCCGACGAAGGAAGACCGAGGAAGT
>JBGAQM010000269.1:0-8804 GCA_044220735.1 Urbifossiella sp.
GCGCTACTCGAGCGCCGCGGCGCTGGCCGACGACCTGGACCGGTGGCGGGCCGGCGAGCCGATCCTGGCGCGGCGGGCCGGGTCGGTGGAGCGGGCGGTGAAGTGGGCGCGCCGCAACCCGGCCAGTGCCGGGCTGGTGGGGTTGGGCGCCGTCGCCGCCGCGGCCGTGATCTGGGGCGGCGTGGCGCTGTCGTACAACGCCGAGCTGACGACCGCGAACGCGGAACTGGCCGAGGGGAACAAGCGACTGGAGGTCGCGTACGGCAAGTTGGCAACAGCGAACGACGAGCTGGCCGCCGGCAAACAGATGCTGATGACCGCGAACGGCGAGCTGACCGTCGCAAAGAGCGGGCTGGAGGAGGCGATCGGGAAGCTGACCGACACGAACGCCAAACTCGACGACGCCCTCGGGCGGGTGACGAAAGAGAAGGCCGAGGCCGACCGCCTCCGCGGCGAGGCTGAGCAATTGCGGGCGAAGGCCGAGGGGTCGGAGCGCTCCGCGCGGGCACTGTTTTACGTCAGCACTGTCCAGCGGGCCGAGGCCGCCGCCCGCGAGGGCCGCCGTGAACTGGCCGTCAAATACCTCACGGACGTGCGCCCCGAGCGGTACGGCGGGCACGAATTCCGCGGGTTCGAGTGGGGCTACATCGACCGACTCACCGCGACCCTTCTCGCCCTCGAAAAAAGTCCGACCGAGCCGACCGACTTGCGGGTGAGTGAGGACGGGGAGTGGGTAGCCGGGGTGGTACTCGAAGCGGGCCTCAAGACCGGCGAGACCATTCCCGCGTGCAAGACGTTCGACGCGGCGAGCGGGCGGTTCGCCCGGACGTGGTCCGGCGGGATGGATCAGGCGACCGGCGGCCTGGACCGGGCGGTCGTTGGTCTCCCCTCGAAAGGACGAGCCTGGGTCGCCTTCGGGAGCAGCGTCCGGGTCTACATGGACGACCGGCCGCCGCGCACCCTGGTGCCGCCCGGCCCGCCCCGGTCGGCCGCCGTCACCCGCGACGGGCAGCGGGCCGCCGCGGTGTGCGAGAAGGACGGCTCGGTCGCGCTCGCCGTGTGGGACGCGGACCGCGACGCGCCGGCGTGGACGGCCGCCCTGCCCGCGGGCGAGGACCGGACGACGGTGGTGGCGTTCACCGGCGACGGTTCGCAGGTGTACTGGGCGCGGCGGCTGTGGGACGCGGCGACGGGCCGGCCGGAGTCGGACGCGAAGACCCTGCTGGGGCGGGTCGAGCTCGTCGTCGCCCACCCGACCGCCGGGTGGCTGGCGTTCGCCACGTCCGGCCCCGACCGGGTGGAGATCCGCCGCACCCCCGGCCTGGAGCCGCTCCGGTTCTGGGAGCGGGTGGCGGCGTCGGCCCTAGCCCCCGCGGGTGATGACCTGTCCGTCGTGGCCGGCGGGAAGGACGGAATCGTTCAGCTTCTGTCGCCCGCGGGTGACCGGACGGGCCGGCTTTTTCTGCCCGAACCCGTGCGCAGCGTCGGCTACCGACTCTCCGACCGCACCGTGGTCGCGACCGACGGGCGGCACGTGCGGATGTTCCGGGAGGACGCGGAGGGAGACGGCCGGGTCGTCGCTGGAGCAGCAGCCGGGGACGTCGGCCGCGGCCCAATGGTGGCGTTTCGCGGGGTTGACGAGGTCGTGGTCCCGTTCACCAAGGTCGGCGCCAAGGCCTGGGGAGCCGCGAGCGGACTTCAGACCCGAGCGTACGCCGCGTCGCTTCTGAACACGATCGACGTGGCCGGGAGCTCGGACGGCCGGTGGGTCGCGGTCGGCGGCCATGGCCGATCGGCCCAGTTGTGGGACACCGGAAAGGCGGATGGTGTCGCTCAAGAACTCGACTTCAAGAAACTGCTCAAGGGTGTGGGCAACAACAGCCTCCGGGTCACGATTTCGAGCGACAGCCGGCTCCTCGCCGTCAGCACCTACCCGAGTCTGGTCGTGTACGACATGCCGGCCGGGAAGGTCCTGTGCGACTTCCCCCATCCCAACCGTGCGGGCAACTGGTGTTCGGCGCTCGCGTTCTCGCCCGACGGCGCGACCCTCTACGCCGGCTGGCAGCCCGGCATCGGCGGCGTCCCGGTCACCCGGTACGACCTGGCGACCAAACAGCAGGCCGCCGTCTTCATCCCCCACAAGGGGGCGTTCGTCCACGCCGTCGTGCCCTTCCGCGACGGCCGGTTCGTGACGGCGAGTAACGCCGGCGAGATCAAGCTCTGGGGGGCCGACCTGAACGAGCGGACTGCCTTCATCGGCCACCGCGGGGCGGTCAACGGGGCGACCCTCAGCCCGGACGAGCGGCGACTCGTCACCACCGGGGCCGACGGCACCGTCCGCCTGTGGGACGTCGAGACGGGGCTCGAACTGTTCCAACTCGGCAAGCACACCGGCCCCGGGATGGGGGTGGCTTTCTCCCCGGACGGCACCCGCATCGCCTCGACCGGCCAGAACGGCACCCTGCGCATCTGGTCTGCGACCCGTCCGCCGCCCCCGGCCGTGGCGCCGCCGCCGCGGCCCGTCGTCCGCTGACGGGCGGCTCCCGTTCCGTTCCACTCTCGGAGGTTCGTCATGTTCGCCCCGCGTATCGGCGCGCTGGCCGCGGCCCTCGGGCTGCTCGCGTCGGTCGGCCCCGCGGCCGCCGATGACGTGAAGCCGGTCGAGCTGAAGGTCGGCGACAAGGCGCCGGGGTTCGAGGCGCCGTCGGACGCCGGCCCGACGTGGCTGTCGCAGGACCGGTTCGGCAAGAAGTGGGTCGTCGTCTACTTCTACCCCGGCGACTTCACCCCCGGCTGCACCGCCCAGGCCAACGCCTTCCGCGACGCCATGCACAAGCTCGCCGAAAAGGGCGTCGAGGTCGTCGGCGTCAGCGGCGACTCGGCCGACATCCACGCGAAGTTCCGGGCCACGCAGAAGCTCAACTTCACGCTGCTTGCCGACGAGGACGGTGCGGTGGCGAAGAAGTACGGGGTGCCGTTCACGAAGGGGGCGACGGTGAAGGCGAAGGACGCGGACGGGAAGCTGTTCGAGTTCACCCGCGCCGGCACCGCCGCCCGCTGGACGTTCGTGGTCGGCAAGGACGGCACCATCGCGTACAAGAACACCAAGGTGCTGCCGTCGCTCGACGCGAAGGCGATCACCGAGTTCATCGACAAGGCCGACGCGAAGTAGCCGGCCACCGGGGGGACGGGAATGGGCGTACTGGACCGGTTCCGACTGACCGGCAAGCGGCTGCTCGTCACGGGCGGCAGTCGCGGGCTCGGCCGGGAGATGGCCCTCGCCTGCGCCGACGCCGGGGCCGACGTGGCCCTCGTCGGCCGCGATCCGGACACTCTGGAGCGGACCGCCGCGGAGGTCCGCGCCCTCGGGCGGGAAGCGTTCACGATCCCGGCGGACGTGGCCGACCCTGCCGCGTGCGAGGCCGCCTGCCGCCGGGCACTCGCCGAGTTCGGCCCGATCGACGTGCTCATCAATAACGCCGGCGGCCGGCGCGTCCCCACGCCCACCACGGAGTTGCCGCTGGAGACGTGGCGCGAGCTGATGGACCTGAACCTGACGAGCGTGTTCGTGTTCACCAAGCTCGTCGGCGGCGCGATGGTGGAGCGGGGGCGTGGCGGGCGGGTCATCAACGTCGCGTCGGTCAACGCGCTGGTGGCCGGGCGCGGGATCGGCGGGCGGCACTACGAGACGGCGAAGGCGGCGGTGGTTGGGTTCACCCGCGCGACGGCCGCCGACTGGGCGCCGGCCGGGGTGACGGTGAACGCCATCCTCCCCGGCGGGTTCCTGACCGACCCGAACAAGCGGTGGCAGCAGACGCACCCGGCGGTGATCGCGGAGTTCGAGCGGAACATTCCGATGGGGCGACTCGGGGAGCCGGAAGACCTCGGCCCGCTGGCGGTCTACCTGGCCAGCGACGCCAGCCGGTACATGACCGGGGCGGCCCTGGTGATCGACGGCGGGTACACCCTGTGGTGACGCCGACCTACGCCCGCCCGTTCTCGCCGCGGTCGTGCACGGACACCCCAAACCACAACAGCCCGCCGGCGAAGCACACGCCGCACGCGACCGCGACCGCCGTCGTCCACCCGTAGGCCTGCCCGAGCAGCGGCGTGACGACCGGGGCGAGCATCCCGACGCCGTTCCCGCCGGTGTTCACCAGGGCGCACGCCAGCCCGCCGTTCCTGGGCGCGAGCAGCGGGGCGGTCGTCCAGAACAGGCCTTCGCACAGCCCCAACGCCCCGAGCCCGAGCGCGAACCACACCACCACCGCGTCCGGGTCGGTCGCGGCCACGCCGCACAGGCTGAACGCGGCGCTGAGGCCCATCCCGGTCACGGCCACCACACGACTGCCGGCGCGCGGCCCGAGCGCGCGGCCGAGCCGGTCCGACACCCAGCCGCCGAGCGCCATGCCCACGGCCGACGCCATCATCACCACGAACGCCGCCCGCCGGCTCTCCGCGTCGGGCAGTCGCAGCACCTTCCCGAAGTAGAACTCGATCCAGTAGAAGAACATGTACTGCATGTAGCCGAGCGCCCCGTAGCTGAGTGTCAGCAGCACGAGGCTCCGGTCCCTGACCAGATCGGCGATCTCCGCGGCCGTCGCCGCGGCGAGCGGCGGGGCATCGGGCACCAACTCGCGCTCCGCGGCGTTCGTACGCGGGTGGTCGGCCGGGCTGTCCGCGGCGAAGGCATACCAGCCGACGCCGAGCAGCGCCAGCGCCGCGCCGCACACGACGAACGCCGCCGGCCAGCCGACCGCGTCCATCAACCACCCGAAAACGGGGTACGTCAGTGCGATGCCGACGAGCGCGCCGGCGGTGACGGTGCCGTTCGCGGTCGAGCGCTCGCCGGGCGGCACCCACAGCGACACCGCCCGCGCCGCCCCGGGGTGCAGCGGCACGCTCGTGGCCCCGGCCAGCCCGCGGATGAGCAGCAGCGGCACGAACAACGCCGCGACCTCCAGGCCGGTCCAGCCGAGCACGCCGGTCAGCGCCGCCAGGGTGCCGAGGCCGACGGCCATCGCCCCCATCGCCCGGCGCGGGCCGACGCGGTCGAGGACGTAGCCGCCGGGGAGCATCAGGAGCGTGTAGACGAGCAGGAACGCCGAGTACACCAGCCCCATCTGCTCGGCCGTGAGTCGGCCCGGCCCGATGAAGTGCGCGTTCGCCGCGACCGAAATGCCGACCCGGTTGAAGTGCGCGAGGAAGACGAGCCCCGCGAGCAGCGCCACGACCAGCCAGCGAACACGCGTCGGCCGTTCGGACATGGGGCACCGGGAGAGGTAATGGTCACGGCAGGGTGTAGCGCGACACGATCTCGGCCGGCAGATCGTAGCCGATCCCGGGGCGGTCGGGGAGCGCGATCGTGCCGTTCTTCACCGGGAACCCCGCGGCCTGGAGTTCGCGGCGGAGCGGCGACTCGTACACCTCGGCCGGCGCGAACTCGACGAACGGCGTGACCGGCGAGTACGCCGCGAGGTGAATCGTGGCCGCGCCGAGAATCTGCGTGGACCAGTTCCCCGGGCACACGAGCGCGCCGCGGGCGCGAGCCAGCTCGACGATTCGCTTCGCCTCCGTCAGCCCGCCGCAGGTCGTCATGTACGGCTGCACCACGGACACGCGGCCGCGGTCCATCATGTCGAGGAACTCCCACCGCGTCACGCCGTGCTCGCCCATCGCCAGCGGGATCCCCGTGCGGGCCGCGAGCTCGGCGTAGGGCGCCGGCGAGTCCACCGGGAACGGCGTCTCGAAGAAGAACACGTCGAACGCTTCCAGCTCGCGGCACACCCGCGCCGCGGTCGGCACGTCGTGGAACAGGTAGCCGACATCGACCATGAGCGTGGGCGCGCTTCCGAGCGCCTTGCGGAAGCGGCGGGCGAGTTCGACCACGTCGGCCGGCGACGACATCATCGGCTCGACCTTGAACGCCCGGTAACCGAGCGCCGCCAGCGCCTCCGCGCGGCCGACCTGCTGCGCGAACATCGCCTTGCCGCCCCACACGTCGGACACGAGCGTGCAGTACGGCGTGACAACCAGGTCGGCCCCGGCTGCGGTCTGGAACGGCCCGCGCTGCACGCCGCCGAGCAGTTCCCACACCGGGCGGCCGTGCATCTGGCCATAAATGTCCCAGAGCGCCACGTCGAGCGCGCCGAGGATGATGACCTGCCAGCCGCGGCGGTTCGTGTGCATGATCGCGTCCCACATCCGCTGCCACAGCCGCTCGGGGTGCGTGAGTTCCTGGCCGATGAGGAGCCGGCCGAAGTGCGTGTCCGGCCCGCCGACGGTGGCGCACACCACGCCCGGCGGCACGCGGAACACTTCGGACAGGCCGGTCAGCCCGGCGTCGGTGTGGACGCGGACGCACGCCAGCGGCTCGACGCCGCCCTTGTCCGGGTCGACGTCCGGCCCGTCGCCGATCACGAACACGTCGAGCCGCGTGACCTTCATGGCGCGTTTCCGGGGACCGCGTGGCGAGAGTACGCGAGTCGGGTTACAGTAGGGGCATGTTCACCGCCGTGCGAGTCGTCCTGTGCTTCACTGCCGCCGCGGCGCGGCTCCCGTCGGTCGCGGCCGACGAGCCGCCCGGCCCCGAGGCGCACCGCGCCTTCCGCCCCGTCGCGCGGCCGAAGGTGCCCGACGTGCGCGGCCCGGCCCGCACCGCGATCGACCGCTTCGTCCTCGCCGCGCTCGAAGCGAAGAACCTCACGCTCAGCCCCGAGGCCGACCGGCCCACGCTCGTCCGCCGCGTCGCGTTCGACCTGACCGGCCTGCCGCCGACGCCGGCCGAGATCGACGCCTTCGTCGCGGACACGTCGCCGACCGCCTACGAGAAGATGGTGGACCGCTACCTCGCGTCGCCGGCCTACGGCGAGCGGTGGGGCAAGTTCTGGCTCGACGCCGCCGGGTACGCCGACAGCAACGGCTACTTCAACGCCGACAGCGACCGCCCGCTGGCGTGGCGCTACCGCGACTACGTGGTGCGGTCGTTCAACGCCGACAAAGCCTACGACGTGTTCGTGCGCGAGCAGATCGCCGGCGACGAACTCGCCGGCTACACCCCCGGCGGCGACGTGACGCCGGCGATGGTCGAGCCGCTGACCGCGACGCACTTCCTCCGCAACGCCCCGGACGGCACCGGCGAGAGCGACGGCAACCCGGACGAGGTCCGCACCGACCGCTTCACCGTGCTCGAAGGGAACGTGCAGACCCTCGTGAACTGCCTGCTCGGCCTCACCGTGCAGTGCGCCCGCTGCCACGACCACAAGTTCGAGCCGATCACGCAGGCCGAGTACTACAGCCTTCAGGCGCTGCTGTTCCCGGTGTACAACCCCGAGCGCTGGACGAAGCCGAACGAGCGTGTGGTGACGGTCGGCATGAAGGCGGACCTCGACGCGCGGGCGCGCCGCAACCAGCTGATCGACCGGCAGGTGAAGGCGGCCCGCGACGGCCTCGCGGCCTTCGCCGACCCGCTCCGCGAACAGTTTCTCGACGAACGGCTGAAGGACGTGCCGGCGGCGAAGCGCGCGGAACTCATCGCCGCGGTGAAGACCGCGAAGGACAGGCGGACGCCGGCGCAGAAGGCGCTGCTGAAGGAACACGACAAGGCCGCCGACGTGAGCGACGACGCGCTGGCGAAGCGGTTCCGCGAGTACGCCGCGCTGCGCGACCAGGTGAAGCAGACGGTCGCCGACCGCGAGAAGGACCGCCCGCCGCCGGCCGACACGCTCGCCGCGTTCGTCGAGACCGACCCGAACCCGGCGCCGCACCACCTCCTCAAGCGCGGCCAGCACCACCTCCCCGACGACGAGGCGCCGCCCGGGGTGCCGGCGGCGCTCGTCACGCCGGCGAACAAGTACACGATCGACCGCCCCGCCGGTCGCGTCTCGACCGGCCGGCGCACCGCGTTTGCGAAGTGGGTCACGTCGCCGGAGAACCCGCTGTTCGCGCGGGTGATGGTGAACCGCGTCTGGCAGCACCACTTCGGCACCGGCCTCGTCGCCACGCCCGACAACCTCGGCGCGTCCGGCGCGAAGGCGTCGCACCCGGAACTGCTCGACCACCTCGCCGCCGAGTTCGTCGCGTCCGGCTGGCGCGTGAAGGCGCTGCACCGGCTGATTCTGACCTCGGCCGTGTACCGCCAGGGCAGCGCGCCGCGGCCTGGACTCGACGCGGTCGATCCCGACAACCGCCTGCTGGCGCGCTTCCCGCTCCGCCGGCTCGACGCCGAGGCGGTCCGCGACGCCATGCTGCACGTCTCCGGCGAGCTCGACGCGACGGCCGGCGGCGCGTACGTGCCGAGCCGACGCACGCCCGAGGGGTCGGTCGAGGTCGCGGAGAAGACGCCCGGGGCGCTGCGGCGGTCGCTGTACCTCCAGCAGCGGCGGACGCAGGTTGTCACGTTTCTCCAGCTGTTCGACGCGCCGGCGATCACCACGACGTGCGGGAAGCGGACGCCCTCGACGGTGCCGCTCCAGTCGCTGGCGCTGCTGAACTCCGAGTTCGCTCGCCTGCGGGGCAAGGCGTTCGCCGCGCGACTGACGCGCGAGGCCGGCGACGACGCGGCCCGGCTGACGCTCGCCTTCCGCCTCACCGCCGGGCGCCCGCCCAGTGTGGACGAGCGCGCCGCGTGCGAGGGCTTTCTTGCGAAGCAGCGCGAGCCTTACGCCGGGCAGCCGGACGCCGCCGCCCGCGCGTGGACAGACCTGGGTCAGATGCTCCTCGCGAGCAACGCGTTCCTGTACGTCGAGTGACCGTGCGGCGCCGAAGCCTTCTCGGGGCATCCGGTGTGGGGGGGGGGGGGGGGA
>JBGAQM010000270.1:0-8624 GCA_044220735.1 Urbifossiella sp.
TCGAACCGCTCGACGCGAAGCCGCAAGCGGCGAAACCCCAGACCCCCTACAACACCCCGAGGTGCACCGTGCCGACCGACGCCGAGCTCGCGGCCGCCTACCGCGCCGGCGGGGTGCGCGCTGCCGGAGAACCCATGCCCACCGCCGCCGACCTCGCCGCCGACTACCTGCGCCCGCTCGCCGAGCTCCGCGCCGCGGTCGCCGGCATGACCCGCGAGCAGCTCGTCGCCCGCCCCGTCGCCGGCCGGTGGAGCACGCTCGAAGTGCTCGCCCACCTCGCCGACTTCGAGCCGGTGTTCGTCGAGCGGATGAAGCGCATCCTCGCGTACGACACGCCGCCGCTCGCGGCCGCGGACGAGGAGTTGTTCGTCAAGGCGCTGCGCTACCACGACCGCGACGCGGCCGAGGAGTTGGCGGTGATCGAGGCGACGCGGGCCAGCGCCGCCCGGATGATCCGCGGCCTGACGCCCGAACAGCTGGCCCGCACCGGCGTCCACAGCACCCGCGGGGCGCAGACGCTGGAGCAGGTCATCCGCAGCGTCACCGGTCACGTCACCCACCACCTGCCGTTCGTCCGCGAGAAGCGGGCCGCGCTCGGTCTGTCGTAAACGACATGGCCCAGTCCCCGCTCAACGTCGCGGCCCACCTCGCCCGCATGGCCGCCGCCGACCCCGACCGGCCGGCGCTGCTCCTGCCCGAACGCCGGGTGCGGCCCGACGGGCACACCCCGCACCGGGCCGTCACTTTCGCGCAGCTCGCCGCCGACACCGACGCCCTCGCCCACGGTCTCGCCGCCGCCGGCGTCACGCGCGGCACCCGCGCCGCGCTGATGGTGCCGCCGTCGGCCGACTTCTTCGCCCTCACGTTCGCGTTGCTGAAGGTCGCCGCCGTGCCGGTCCTCATCGACCCCGGCATGGGCGTGAAGAACCTCGGCGTTTGCCTGGCCGAAGCGGAACCCGCCGCGTTCGTCGGCATCCCGAAGGCCCACGTCGCGCGCCGGCTGCTGGGGTGGGCGAGGAAGTCGGTCCGCGTCACGGCGAACGTCGGCCGCGGGCGGTTCTTTTGTGACACCGGGGTGTCACGGCTGCGGGCCGCGGGCGCCGGCAAGGGGCCGTTCCCGCCGCCCGACGTGGCGCGGGACGAGACGGCGGCGGTGCTGTTCACGAGCGGCAGCACGGGCGTGGCGAAGGGGGCGGTGTACACGCACGGCGTGTTCGCGGCGCAGGTCGAGCTGTTGAAGGCGGTCTACGGCATCGAGCCGGGCGAGGTCGATTTCTGCACCTTCCCGCTGTTCGCGCTGTTCGGCCCGGCGCTGGGGATGACGTGCGTCGTGCCCGACATGGACTTCGCCCGCCCGGCCCGGATCGACCCGCGCAAGGCCGTCGCGCAGGTGGCGCAGTTCGGCGCCACGAACCTGTTCGGCTCCCCCGCCGTGGTGCGGGCGCTGGGGGCTTACGGGGCGCCGCTGCCGAGTCTGCGCCGCGCCATCTCCGCCGGCGCCCCCGCCCGCGCCGACCAACTGGAACGCTTCGCCCGCCTCCTGCCGCCCGGCGTGGAAGTGTTCACGCCCTACGGCGCCACCGAGGCGCTGCCGGTCGCCAACATCGGCAGCGGGGAAATCCTGACGGAGACGCGCCACCTCACCGAGCGCGGCAGGGGCGTGTGCGTCGGCCGGCCGGTGCCGGGCGTCACCGTCCGCGTCATCGGCATTACCGACGACGCGATCCCCGAGTGGGACGCCGCCCGTGTGCTCCCCGACGGGCAGATCGGCGAGTTCGCCGTGTGCGGGCCGGTGGTGACGGCGGCGTACTTCGGCCGGGCTGAAGCGACGCGACTCGCCAAAATCCGCGACCCGCGGACGGGCGCCCTCTGGCACCGGATGGGCGACGTGGGATACTACGACGAACTCGGGCGGTTGTGGTTCTGCGGCCGGAAGAGTCACCGCGTGGTGACCCCGCACGGCACCCTGTTCACCGACCAGGTGGAGCCGGTGTTCAACACCGTGACGGGCGTGTACCGGACGGCGCTGGTCGGTGTGACGCGCGACGGCGTGACGCACCCGGTGCTCTGCGTGGAACTGCTCGCCCAGCCGCGGGCGTACGGGGAGGAGGGGCGGGTGGCGACGGACCTCCTCGCCCGCGGGACCGGGTTCGAGCACACAACCCGGGTCACGACGTTCCTGTTCCACACCGGCTTCCCGGTGGACGTGCGGCACAACTCGAAGATCTTCCGCGAGAAGCTGGCCGCGTGGGCGGACCGCAAGCTCGGCCCGGCGTGGAGGCCGACGGAATGAGGGTACTCGTCACCGGCGGCGGCGGGTTCCTCGGCGGTGCCGTCGTGCGCCGGCTCCGCGCCCGCGGCTGGGACGTGCGCTCCCTCACCCGCAGCGCCTACCCGTGGCTCGACGAACTCGGCGTCGAACAGACGTTCGGCGACCTCGCCGACGCCGACGCCGTGGGGCGGGCCGTCGCCGGCACCGACGTCGTCGTGCACACCGCCGCGAAGGCCGGCGTGTGGGGCCGGCACGCCGACTACGTCGCCACGAACGTCACCGGCACCGCGAACGTGATCGCCGCGTGCCGCGCGGCCGGGGTGCGGCGGCTCGTCTACACCTCGACCCCCAGCGTCGTCCACGGCGGCGGCGACCTCGAAGGCGCGGACGAATCGGCGCCGTACCCCAGGCACTTCGACGCCGCCTACCCCGAGACGAAGGCCGCGGCCGAGAAGGCGGTGCTGGCCGCGAACGGCCCCGACCTGGCGACGGTGGCGCTGCGGCCGCACCTCATCTGGGGGCCGGGCGACCCGCACCTCATCCCGCGTGTGATCGCCCGCGCGAAGGCGGGGAAACTCCGCCGCATCGGCACCCGCCCCGTGCGCGTGGACGTGACCTACGTCGACAACGCCGCCGACGCCCACGTCCTCGCGGTCGAGAAGCTCGGCGTCGGGAGCGCGCCGGCGGGGAAGGCGTACTTCATCTCGAACGGCGAGCCGGTGGAGTTGTGGGAGTTCCTGAACCGGGTGCTGGCCGCGGCCGGGGCGCCGCCGGTGACGCGGGCGGTGGCGGCGTGGAAGGCGCGGCTCGCGGGCCGGGTGCTGGAGGCGGCGTACCGGTGGCTGCGGCTGCCGGGCGAGCCGGCGATGACGCGGTTCGTGGCGGCGCAGCTGGGCACGTCGCACTGGTACGACATCTCGGCGGCGCGGCGGGACCTGGGGTACGAACCGGCCGTGAGCGTGGACGAGGGGCTGCGGCGGCTGTCGGCGTCGTTCGGCGGCGCGAAGTAGGCCGGCTCGCTACGGCCGCGCCGGGGGCGGCACCACGAACACCAGGTCCGTGGCGCGGGTCGCGGTCGAGATCACGAACGGGGCCGTCCGGCCGCCGCCGTCCACGCCGTCCGGGCCGACGCTCCACACCACCGGCTGGCCCGCCCGCACCCGCGTCGGCGGCGGGGCACCTTTCCCCGCCGCCCCCACCGTCGGCTCGGGCAGGTACTCGTCTTCCGCCGGCACCCGGTAGCGGAGCGCGGCGCCGGCCGGCGAGTACGGGTCGGGCGGCACGTCCGGGAGGTACGCCGGCACCAGCGCCGCCAGGTCCGGCGGGTACGACCCGCGGTCGTGGTGGTACAGCCGGCACGCCAGCGAGACCGCCAGCCCGCGGCGGCACGCCCGCAGGAACCTGTCCAGCCCCGCCAGCTCGCCCGACCCCGCCGGCCGCACCGCAAGGAGCGCCGCCCCGGGCCGCCCGCGCGTCAGCCGGCGGTAGTCGTCGGCGTACTCCGCCTCCAGCCCGTAGGCCACCAGCCGCCGCGTCCGCTCCCGCTCCCACGGCACGCTCCACGCGAACGCGACCAGGTCCACCTCGGGGTTCGGGGCGTCCTTGTCGCGGCCCGGCGGCGTCACCAGCTGCGGCAGCCACCCGCTCGGGTCCTTCATCTGCTCGCGCACCACGTACCGGTCGGCCAGCTGGTGCGGCAGCTGGTCGAACGGCTCGCCCCACCCGGTCGTCACCAGCTCGGCCTTCCGCGTCGTGCCGTCCGGCAGCACCCGCGTCATCACCGCCCGCTCGTCGCGCAGCACCTCGTCCAGCACGCCGCGGACCAGCTCCGGGCGGCCGTCCACCCGCGACAGCCACTTCGCGGTCGCGGCCAGCGCCAGGGCGGTCACGTCGTTGCCGCGGTGGAGGGCGGCGGTGATCGACCCGTTCCGCAGCGACCGGGCCACGGCCAGCCCGGTCCGCAGGTCGGCCGGGAACGCCGCCGGGTCGCCGGCCGTCTGCCGGTACAGGCCGTGCGACAGCACCACCACGGCCATGCCGCGGCCGTGCTCCAGCGTCGCCGACCCGGCGGTGGTCGGCGTCAGCCGCGGGTGCTCGAAGATGGCCACCGGCTGTGCCGGGTCGGCCGCCGCGAGCGCCTGGGCGTACCACGCTTCCGCGACCGCCGGGCGGGCCGGCATGGCGGCGTCGGCGGGGCCGGGTACGGGCTGCGGGGCGCCGGGGCCGATCGCCCCCGGCGGCGCCGGCGCCGGCACCGCGCGGTCCGCGTCGTACACCGCCTGCACCCACTCGCCGAGCTCCGGCTTCGTGCCGTCGAACCCGCCCCCGCGCAGCTGCTCCACCTGCTCGGCGAGCTTGTACGGCCGGGCGCCGGGCCGCGGGTTCACCGGCATCCCCCCGGCCCGCGCGTACTGCTCCGCCGCGGCCCGGAACAGCCGCCCCGTCTCGTTCTCCTGGAACGTGATGAGGCCGTCCTGCACGTACGTCACGTCGTCGGTCGCGCCGCGCACGTCGGGCACCTCGACGGCCCGGTAGCCGGCCCCGGCCGCGACCGCGACCACCGCCGCGACGGCGCCGCCGACCAGCGGGACCAGCCCGCGCCGCGTCGCCACGCGCTCGGCCGCCCACGGCCCGAGCACGGCCCGCGCCGTGGCCAGCGCCAGCAGCGGCGGCAGCCACAGCCAGACGTGCCGCGTCCCGCCGGCCAGCAGCGCCGGCAGCTCGCCCGCGAACGTGACCCCGCCGGCGACCCCGGCCACGCCCGCGCCGACGACCGGCTTCTTGAACAGCATCCCGCACAGCACCCCGGCCGCGAACCCGTACCCGAGCGGCGCCAGCAGGTACTTCCACCCCTCGGCCCCGAGCACCCGCGGCTCGAACATCAGCGACTTGAACGCCGCCGACAGCCCCGCCTCTGCGCGCATCCCCGCGCCGCCCGGCAGCGCCGCCCGGACCGCCGACGGCAGCGCGATCAGCCCCGCCAGCAGCAGCGCGAACAGCAGGTGGACGAGCACCTTGACGAGCCACATCCGCCCGGCGGGGAGCCGCTGCTCGCCCCAGAACCGGGCGCTGCCGCTGGTCTGCTCGTTGGCGAACGCGGTGATCCCGGCGAACACGCCGGCCAGAAGCGCGAGCGACGGCCAGGCGACGAACGGCTCGATCGTCGGCACGAACAGCGCGAGCCCGGCGGCGACGGCGAACCCGGCCATCGGCAGGGCGGCGCCGGCCAGCTGGCGGACGCTCAGCCACAACAGCGCCTTCACCCCGAGCCGCGACCGCCGGGCCGGCGCGGGCGCGGCGGCCCCGGCCGTCGGCTCCGCGAGGTACACGGCCGGCGGCGGGGGCACGCGCTCGTCGGCCTCGCGGGCGCGGTCCGGGCGGGTGTAGGCGACGGCCGACCACGCGAGCGGCGTGGCGAACATCAGCCCGAGGAACAGCAACGCCCCCGCCGGCCGCGGCACCGGCGTGCCGGGGGTGGCGAACACGAGCATGATCGGGAACAGGTACACGAACGCGAACAGCGTGGACGCCGGCACCGCCACGCCGACCGACCCGAGCGTGGTGCGGGCGAGGGTGGAGCCGAGCGTGCCCCAGCAGAACGCGAGCATCGAGTAGACGCCGACGGCGAGCCCCCACCCGGGCGTGGCCAGCAGCCCGAGGGCGAGCCCGGCGACGATGAGGAGCCCGGCCTGCCCCGCGGCCAGCAGCCCGCCGGCGAGGAGCTTGGCCGTCCAGATGCCGGCGCGGGGCGCGGGGAGCGCTTCGAGGAACCCGTGGGTGCCGGCCTCGCGCTCGGCGGCGAACAGCGCCCCGCCGCACACGGTGCCGGCGGTGACGGCCAGCAGCAGCGTGGCGAGCGTCCCGGCGCCGAGGCCGCGGAGGATGTCGCCGGGGGCGGCGTTCTTCTGCGGCGGGTCGGCCAGCACGGCCACGCCGACGAGCACGCCGCCGCCGAGGACGACGAGGGTGAGGCCGATCAGCCCCTGCTCGCGGAACTCCTTCCACACGATCGCCCGGACCACGTCGCACCTGGGGACAGGAGTCGGGAACTGGCGCCGCCCGCGCGCCGCGGCGGGTGTGGAGCTTTGTAGTGTCGGTCGGGCGCGGGTGTAGCGGCGGGTCGGGCCGCGGGGCCGAGCGTCAGCGTCCGCATGTGCCGGATGGGGGACACTTGGTTCTGGGGAAAGAGGGGACCCGTCCCAGGAAGCATTGAGTCAATCAGGAACGCATTGGACCGATGCCGGCTCGCCGGGCACGACGCGAGTTCTTGCCCGGCCGTGACTTGTGGCCGACGGCGACGAATCAGCTCGTTGGAGTAGGAGGTTCGGTCGGTCCGCTATTTCCCGCCCGGCCGCCTGTGGCCCAGGTCCGGGCGGCCCCGACGAGCCGACCCGCCGTTATCAAGCGTTGCCTTGACGAGCCTGTCGATCATCCCCATCGCGGCCCCGGCCCGCTCCGGCGCCTGGATCGGGTGCGGCTGAGTGAGGGCGTTGATGAACTCCGGCGACACGACCCCCACGACCGCCCCGAACCCGATCCCGCAGACGGAGCCGAACGCGCCGCCCGCCAGGATCAGCAGGTACTCGCGGAACAGACTCATTGCCAGCCCTTCCGTCGCCAGGCCGATGCAGCCGTCGCGGCCGCTGAAGCCGATCACCGCCCTCGCCGTTTACGCGCTTCACGTCCTGGTAGGCGCGCAGGGCGTCCTGGTACTCGGCCAACGCGGCGGGCGGCACCACGTCCTTGCTGCGCGCGATCTGCTCCTCGACGCGGCGGATGAGGTAGTCGATCTCCGCCGCCCGCGGGCGGAGCGGTCGGTTCGCACTGACGTGGAACGGCGTTGCAGGCGAACCGACGCGCGGTTGCTCCGCCGCGTTTCAGCACCGCACCACCAGCCACGACGACCCCGCGACCGTGCTGTTTTATCGACCGGCTTCACGAACCCGCCCGGCTTGCCCTGAGCCTGCCGGCTGAGCGTCCGCGCCACCTCGCCGTTCACGACCACCTCGATCCGGTCCAGCGGCACGGGCGCTCAGGGCGTCGCCGGTGATGTGGTATTCCGGCGTGGCGTCGGCGGCCTTGAAGACCGCGCCGGGGTTCTTGCCGTTCACCCGAACCGGCAGCAGCGGGCCGGTGGTAACGAAACTCTCGCCGCGGTCGAGGCCGCGCACCCAGGCGTCGTAGCCGAAGCCGTTCGGGCAGTTCACGTACACGCGCCCGAACCCGAGCGGCACGGGGTGCACGCCGGACGCAGTGCCGCCCGTCGGGCGGAGGCGGAACCCGCTGTTGAGCAGGGCGTAGTAGTTCTGGAAGCCGTAGTCGATCCACCCGCGCTCGGTGAGGCCGCCCTTCGCGTCGCGCTCGGCCCGCATGTACTCGGGCGCCGGCTCGGCCCACCCGCCGAAGGCGAACTCGGTTCGCCAGACGTGGTTGTTGGTCAGCTCGAACAGGTCCACGTTCGCCACCGGGATGATCGCCATCGACCACGGCCAGTTGTGCTTGTCGAGCTCGATCAGCCCGCCCTCGCGGTGGACGCGCTCGGCGATCGGCCGCACCGGCGGCACGCCGGCGTCGAGCACCGTCTGGTGGTTGAGGGCGAAGAACGCGCCGAGGGTGTGCGACCGCCGCGCGACGGTGAAGATCTCGTACTCGGTGTTGAGCGGGTAGATGACGTGCGTGGGGCTCACCGCGATGGGCTTCGGGTCCACGCCCTGGAACGGCCCCTTGCGGCCGGTCTTCGGCGACTCGAACGCCTCGGTCACCCAGTACGACAGCGGGAACGCGACGTTCAGGTCTTCCGCCAACATCAGCGTCGGCAGGTCCTCCGCGGCGCGGTGGACGTGGGTCTCGCCCGAGTACCAGCCGCGCGCCGCCATGTCGGTCCAGCGCCGCAGCTCGAACTTGAGATCGACCGGCGCCTTCCCGACGGTCACGACCCGCGTCTCGGGGAGGTACTCCTTGCCCCGTTCGACGGTGACCGTGTACCGACCCTGCGGCAGCGACACGGCGAACGGGTGGGCCGAGAGTGTGGTGTGCATCTCGACGGAGCGCGGGTTGTCCGGGCGCTGCTTGCGGTACTCGATCGCGGCCCCGGCTTTCGCCTCCGACGTCGGGAAGTGCCAGGTGCCCTTCTCGCCCTCGATATAGATGCGGCACGCGACCGCCTTCCCGGTGGCGGCGTCGGTCACCTCGCCGCGGACGCGCATCACGTCGGCCGTGTCCTGGGCCGGGACGACGTGCGGGGTGAGGGCAAGCAGCGCGAACGCCGTCAGGCGGGAGAGGGCGCGCATGAGGGCTCCTCGGAGTGCGGCGCGATCGTCGTGGTCGCTTGTCGTGGGGCCGGCTTCCAGCC
>JBGAQM010000271.1:0-8978 GCA_044220735.1 Urbifossiella sp.
CTCGCCGCCGCGTTCGCCGCCGCCGTCGGGTGCGGCAAGAAGCCCGCCCCCGCGCCGGCCGACGACCCCGCCGCCGACGCCCCCGCCGCCCCCGAGGTGCCGGAGCGCGACCGCCTCCTCACCACGTTCAAGACGAAGCGCGGCGACGCCCAGCGCAAGGCCGGCGACGACCTCGCCGCCCTCGCCGAGAGCGACCCGGCCGTCCTCGACGGGCTCGTCGAGCTGCTCCGCGACCGCACCACCACCGGCCCCGGCACCACCCAGCCGCAGCGCGTCGGCAGCACCCGCGAGGCGGCGGCGGTGCTGCTGGTGCGGTGCGGCCCGAAGGGCGAGGCGGCGCTGAAGGACCGCGGCCTCGCGATCCTGCGCGACGGGCTGACCGACAAGGACGCCGCCGTCCGCGAGCACACGGCGTACACGCTCGGCCTCATCGGCCCGGCCGCGAAGTCGGTCGCGCCGGCGCTGCAGCGGCTCTGCACCGACCCCGACGAGAAGGTCGCCGGCCGCGCGTTCGACGCCGTGGCGAGCGTCGGCGTCGCCGACGTGGCCGCGCTCGCGGCGCTGATGACGAACGAGAACGAGGCCACGCGCGGCCGCGCCGCCCAGATCGTCGGCACGCTCCCGGAGGTGCCCGGCGACGCCGTGCCGACGCTCGCCCGCGCCCTCGGCGACGCCGACCCGTTCGTCCGCGCCGCGGCCGCGTCCGGCATCGCCGCGGCGGGCGGCAAGGGCGTCACCGCCAAGACCGCCGAGGCGGTCGGCGACGCCATCAAGACGAGCTTCCCGCAGAAGGTGGACGCCGAGGCCGAGCCGGTGCGGCTGGACGCGCCGGCGTTCGCGCTGTGGCCGGCGCTGCGGAGCTGCGGCAAGCACGCGGTGAAGCCGGCGTCCGACCTGCTGGCGCACGGCAACCCGGTCGTCCGCCAGTACGCGGCACGGGTGCTCGGCGAGCTCGGCCCCGACGCCAAGGAGGCGGTCGAGCCGCTCCGGAAGATGCTGACCGACGCGTACACCAACGTCGCGCTCGAGGCCGGCGGCGCGCTCGTCCGCGTCGGCGGCACCGCCGAGGAGGTGGACCCGCTCATCCGCGCCGCGCTGGCGTCGCTGGAGCCGCGCGTGGCCGAGTACGCGATCGGGGCCGTCGGCCGGATGGGGGCGGCCGGCGCCCGGCACCACCCGGCCGTGCTCGAGAAGCTCGACTCGCCCCTGCCGGACGCGCGGTTCGCGGCGCTCGGGTTCGTCCGCACGCTGCCGCCGGCCGAGCGGGCGAAGCACCTCGCCGCCGTCGGCCAGTCGCTCGCCCACCCGCACCCGCTGGTCCGCGGCCGGGCGGCCGGCGTCCTTGAGGAGTTGGGGCCGGCCGCCGCCCCGGCGGCGGGTGCGGCCCGCGACGCGCTGGCGAAGGAGGACGAGCCGGGCGTGCAGGAGCAGCTGGTGAACGCGCTGGCGGCGATGGGGCCGGGCGCGAAGGGGGCCGTGGGGGCGCTGCTGCCGCTGATCGCCGACCGCGCCGCCGGTACCGCCTTCCGCGAGAAGCTCATCCTGACCGCGGCGGCGCTCGACCCCGCGTCGCCGGACGTGGCCGGGGCCGTGAAGCGCGCCACGGGCTCGACCGACCTGGGGGTGCGGTGCGCCGCGGCGCGGGCGCTCGGCACCCTCAACCCGCTGCCGCCGGACGCCGCCGAGTCGCTGGCGAAGATGGCGCGGACCGACAAGGAGTTCGCCGGCCGGGTCGCGGCGCTGCGCGGGCTGGTGGCGGCCGGGCCGCGGGCGAAGGCGGTGCGCGCCGACGTGGCGACCGTCGCCGAAAAGGGGATGCCGGGGGCCGACGTGTGGGCGAAGGTGGCGCTGGCGGCGCTGGACGGCGACGTGACGAAGGCGGCCGGGACGGTGCGCGAGAGCCTGGGCGCCCGCGGCCTGGCGGCGCGGACGGCGGCGGCGGAGGCGCTGCTGCTGGTCGGGCCGTCGGCGGCCGACGTGCCGGCGCTGGAGGGGGTGCTGCGCGACCCGTCGGCGGGGGGGAAGGCGGCGGCGGCGGCGGCGCTCGGCCGGCTGGGGAAGGCGGCGAAGGAGGCGGTGCCGAAGCTGGTCCCGCTGATCACCGACGGCGATTCGGAGGTGCGCGTCGCGGCGGCGGACGCGGCGGCGGCGATCGGGCTGCCGGCGGCGGCGCCGGCGGTGCCGCGGCTGCGGACGGCGCTGGCCGACTTCCCGAACGACCCGCCGACGGTCGCCGCCGCCCGCCGGGCGCTGGCGCGGCTGGGCGCTGAGGTGGAGGCGCCGCGGAGCCGGTAGCGCGGCGCCGCGCGAAGCCGCGAGCGGCAACGGAACCACCCGCGCGAACGCTTGCGGCTTCGCGCTTCCCCGCGCGAAGCCGTGAGCGGCAACGGAACCACCCGCGCGAACGCTTGCGGCTTCGCGCTTCCCCGCGCGAAGCCGTGAGCGGCAACGGAACCACCCGAGTCGCCGCTCGCGTCGCCCCGCGGCGCGAAACGATGAGAGCCCCCGCGCTTTTCGCTTGCACCCGCCGCCGCACTCGCGTACGATTCCCTCACTCCCGTCTCTCCCTGTTCCCCTCCCATCACCCTCCCGGCTCACGGGCGCCCCGCCCGGCTCTCATTCGTTGGAGCGTCGTCCCATGTCCGCCGTCCGATTCGCCCGCGGCCCGGCCGCGCGGCCGCCGCATTCCCGCGGGTTCACGCTCATCGAGTTGCTCGTCGTCATCGCCATCATCGCCATCCTCATCGGCCTGCTGCTCCCGGCGGTGCAGAAGGTCCGCGAGGCGGCCGCCCGCGCCAAGTGCCAGAACAACCTCAAGCAGATCGGCCTCGGCCTCCACAACTTCGAGAGCGCCACCCAGAAGTTCCCCGCCGGCCACGACCCCAGCGTCAGCGCCGGCAACTGGCGCGTGGACATCTTCCCGTACATGGAGCTCGGCGCCCTCTACGACCAGCTCCCGAACCTCGGCACGTCCAACGGCCGCATGAAGAAGAACGTCTACGCCGCCGCCCCGCTCGGGAACCTGATCCTGCCCATCTGGAAGTGCCCGTCGAGCAGCCTGTCGGAGACCACGCCGCAGGGGTGGGTGACGTGGTGGACGCAGTACAACCACATGGTGCCGGGCTACCAGGGCATCATGGGCGCGTACCCCGACCCGGGCGGCAGCACCACCCGGCACTCGGCGTCGAACTACGGCGGGTGGTGGACGAACAACGGCATGCTCCTGTGGGCCGAGCAGACGAGCATCGCCGCCTGCACCGACGGCACGTCGAACACGATCGTCGTGGCCGAGCAGTCGGGGAAGGTGAAGGACTGCACCTACTCCCAGGGCGACGCCCGCAGCGGGTACTACTCGCCGTGGGGCGGGGTGACGAACACGTCGGTCGGCCCGCGGCGTGGCGTCGTGCGGCGCCGGCGGGTGCGGCGACCTGTGGGGCGTCGGCCTCACCGCCAACGCCTACCAGATCAACTCCACGACCTGCCCCGCCGGGGCGAACACCAGCTACGTCGGCAACACCATCCTGAACTCGTTCCACACCGGCGGCATCAACGTCCTCCTCGGCGACGGGTCGGTGCGCTTCGTGCCGGACTCGATCGACTTCATCATGTTCCAGCGGATGTGCGCCCGCGACGACGGCCAGGTGATCAGCCTGCAGTAACCCACCCCCACGGAGGCACGACGACGATGACGACGATGCGTGTGGCGCGGGCCGGGTGGCTGGCGCTGGCGATGGCCGCGGCCGGGTGCGGCGGCAAGGCCTCGACCGGCAGCGTGGCCGGCACCGTGACGTACAACGGCGGCCCGGTGTCGAGCGGCAGCCTGAACCTGATTTCGAGCACCGGCGCCGCGGCGCTGGCGAAGATCGGCGACGGCGGCGCCTTCAAGGTGGACGGGGCGCTGGCGCCCGGCGAGTACAAGGCGTACGTGACGCCGCCGGTGCCGGAGCCGCTGCCGCCGGGCACGAAGGCGTCGGCGCCGAAGAAGTTCGAGGTGCCCACGAAGTATCAGGACCCGACGACGAGCGGCACCACGGTCACCGTGGCGCCGGGGGCGAACGACCTGAAGGTGGAGTTTAAATAGCCCGCCGCTCGCGGCTTGCGGACTGGTTACGTTGCCGCTTGCGGCTTCGCGCTTCCCGGCGCGAAGCCGCGAGCGGGGTCACTTCTTGAGAAACGGCACCGGCCGCAGCTCGATCTTCTTCACCGTTTGCAGATACTCCAGCGTCGCCTCCGCCTCGCGCCCTCCGACCTGCGCGTGGAAGTGGAGCGTAAACCCGTGCGGCCCGCGGGCGTCGATGAGCTTGGGTTGCAGCGTCAGGAAGGCGCGAACGGTGTCGGTCATGCCGAGCATGGCGGCGCAGAACAGGTCCGGCCGGGCGC
The DNA here is from genome assembly GCA_044220735.1 of Urbifossiella sp. Taxonomy (GTDB): domain Bacteria; phylum Planctomycetota; class Planctomycetia; order Gemmatales; family Gemmataceae; genus Urbifossiella. Next base: position 4,381 of record JBGAQM010000271.1, read on the forward strand.
CGCGGTCGAGGAGCACGCTCACGATGTCGCGCCGCCCCATGTGGCTGGCGCCGCCGAGGCCGCTCTCCCAGTCGCCGCCGCCCCAGTCCATGTAGGCGTTCACCAGCGCCGGCTCCTTGTCGAGCAGCCGGCTCGTCATGGCCGGGTCGGAGTGGGCGTAGACGACGAAGTCGGCGACGAGGCGGCGGTTGAGCTGCGGCCGCCGCCAGCTCGGGGTGAAGCTCGGCGGCGGGTAGTCGAGGTCGAGCGGCGCCTCGGTCGGGAGGCGCCGCGGCATCGGGGCGAGGTCGGGGGCGGCGGTGAGGTCGGAGGCGGCGCCGAGGACGAACCCCGCGGTCAGCGCCGTGAACGCGCGGCGGTCGGGCAGGTCGGACATGGTGGGGTTCCCGTATGTGACGGCGAGCCGACCGCCGTGAGGCGGCGGGTGGCTGGGTTTTGGAGCCCGGAGGGCGTCGGCGTGTAGCCCCGGGTGGAACCCGGGGCGGGCGACGGGCGGAGATCGTGGGGCGCGACCCCTCGTAACACCGCCCAGGCCGCCCCGGGTTCCACCCGGGGCTACACGCCGACGCCCTCCGGGCTCAAGACACCGCGCCGCGGTCGCGTCCCGGTCCTCCCCGCGCGTCGCCCACGCCCCGCGTTGGGCCTCGAAGACTCGGTCCGACCTACGAAAGCCTACGCCAGCACGTCGCGGACCACCTGCCCGGTCGGCACCAGCGGCACGGGGCGGTTCGCCCGGTCGGTCAGCATCGTTTCCAGGTCGTAGCCCAACAGGTGGAACGTCGTCGCCAGCACGTCCTTCGGCGACACCGGCCGGTCGGCCACCGTGCCGCCGATGCTGTCGGTCTTGCCGACGACCTTGCCGCGGGCGACGCCGCCGCCGGCCAGCAGCGCCGAGTACGCCTGCGACCAGTGGTCGCGGCCGGCGCCCTTCGCGTTGTTCAGCTTCGGCGTCCGGCCGTGCTCGCTCAGCACCAGCACCAATGTGTCGTCGAGCATGCCGCGCTGGTGCAGGTCGGCGATGAGGCCGCTGTAGCCACGGTCGAAGCCCGGCATCAGCTCGTTCCGCATCCGCGGGTAATGCTCCCAGTGCGTGTCCCAGCCCGAGCCCGCGAGGCCGAACTCGTCCCAGAACACCGTCACAAATCGGCTGCCCGCTTCGACCAGACGGCGCGCCGCGAGGCAGCCCTGGCCGAAGACGGTGTGGCCGTAACTGTCGCGCGTCTTCGCGGGTTCGCGGCGCACGTCGAGCGCCTGTCGCAGCGTCTCGGAGCCGATTAACGAGTACGCCATCTCGCGGTACGGGTCGCTCGGCGGGGTGCGGTCCGCGGCGCGGCGGGCGTCCTCGAACTGCTCCAGCAACGAGCGCCGGCCGTTCACGCGGTCGAGCGTCAGGTCGGCGACGCCGGGGTCGCCGAGGGTGAAGTGCGCGTCCGGCGCGATGCCGACGTACGGCTCGTCGAACTCGATCGTGTTCGTGGTCAGCGTCTTGGTGATCTTCTTGTTCGCCGTGCCCTGGAACGTGGCGTAGTGCGGGTTGAAGGCGTTGCCGAGGAACGCCGCGTACGGGCCGGCGCGCTGCACTTCCCCCGTGCGCCGGCTGCTGAACGGCCACGGCAGCGCGACGTTATCCGGCACCGGCTTCCGCAGCGCGGCGAGGCCGTGCTTGCGCTGTTCCAGGTGCGCCACCACGGAACCCATGAACGGCCAGTGGCGGGCGTCGTGCGGGCTCAGCTCCATCGCCACGTCGATGTCGGGCGTGGCGGTGGTGGCGTAGGCGACGCCGTGGATCGGGTGCTTGTGCGTCAGCGACCGCAGCACCGTGACGTGGTGCATCACCCGCGACGTGTGCGGCAGCAGCTCGCACACGTCGCAGCCCGGCAGCGTCGAGCGGATCGAACCCAGCTCGCCGCGCACCTCGACGGGCGCGTCGGGCTTCTGGTCGGCGAGTTCGAGCTGGCTCGGGGAGCCGTACAGGAACAGGAGGATGCACGCCTTCGCCTTGCCGAACCCGGGCTCGCGGCCGGCGGGGCTCGGGGTGTTCGCCTGCGCCTTGAGGAAGTCGGGGAGGGTGAGGCCGAGGGGAGCGAGGCCGCCGGCGACGAGGAAGTCGCGGCGCGAGGAGCCGTCGCAGAGGCGGCTCGGGTTGCCGAGGACGCGGAGCATCGGGACGACCGGCGGGTCGAGGGGGCGGGTAGAAGCTATGATGCGGGCGCGGCGGTCGCCGCAAGCGAAATGCGGCGGTCGCGTGTGCGACCGCCGCCCGGATTGGGTCGGCAGATGTTCCGGTCCCCGCCGTGCCCTCTTCTCTCACCGGCCCACTGGTCGATGGGTCCGACCGAGACAGGAGAGAGAGGCAACCCTCGTGCCACACGCGAAAAGAGCGAAATTGCGGGCGAAAACCCGGTGTGATTCGCCGGGGCGTGTAGGAATTACAGCGGCGACGGGCGGCGGTGGAAAGGTTACACGCGGGACCGGCAGAAGTGTTGCCGCTTGCGGCTTCGCGTCGGGCGACGCGAAGCCGCAAGCGGCAACTCGGCTTTTACTTCTTCGCCGGCACGCCCGGGGTCGGCGGCGGCGGGGTCGCGTCCTTCACCTGGGCGTGGGTCAGCAGGAACGTCCGCCGGGCGTCGGCGAACGCCCGCAGGCTCATCCCCCGACCGCCGCCGGCGCCCGCGCTCGGCGTGTCGGCCGTGGCCCGCTCGAACGCCGCGTAGCCGTCGAGGCTGCGCGTCTCCTGCTTCACCTCGTCGGCGATCAGCGCCCGCCGGGCGCTCACGACCGGGCCGAGGTTCTTCCAGTCGAGCGCGTCGGCGGCGATGGCCTTCACGCAGCCGAGGTACTTCGCCTTCAGCGCCGGCACCGCCAGCACCTTGCTCCGCAGCGGCTTGCGGGGGTCGTCGAGGGCCACCAGCGGGTCGAGCTCGACGCCGCCGCCCTTCCCCGTGCCGCCCGGGAAGCCGCCGGGGCCGCCCGGCTGCATCGGGAAGCCGCCGGGGCCGCCCGGCTGCATCGGGAAGCCACCCGGCCCCGGCGGCGGGCCGAACCCGCCCGGCTGCATCGGGAAGCCACCCGGCGGCGGGCCGAACCCCGGGCCGGCGCCGTCGCGCATCTCCTTGAACTGCTTCCGCTGCTCCGGCGTCAGCAGCTTCTCCAGCTTCGCGTCCACGTCCTTCTGCAGCGCCGCCAGTTCCTTCAGCTGCGGCTCGGTGAGGCCGAGGCCGGCGACGAGCGGCGGCGGCAGCACCTCGCCCGGCCGCGGGAAGCGCATCACGAACCCGCCGCCGGGGCCGCCCATGCCGCCGCGGAACGCCTCGTTCATGTCGTGCGGCACGAAGTGGAACTTCCCCTTCGCGTCGAGGAAGATGGTGAAGTCGCTGGCGCGGACCCAGTACCCGTCGTTGTTGATGAGCGCCACGTCGAGCGCCAGGAACCACAGCAGGCTGTCCACGTCGCAGACCGGCCGCAGCTTCGCTTCGAGCTCGGCGGGCGGGGTCTGGGCCAGGACCTTGCACAGGTTGGCGAGCGCCTTCCACGCCTTCTCGTCGTCGCCGCCCTTGATCTGGTAGCGGCCCTTGTACGCGGCGGTGTCGTCGCCGAGGTAGTCGAGCCCGCCGCCGCCGCCGGGGCTGCCGCGCACCTTCCAGCGGGTCCCCTTGCTGCCGCCGAAGTTCTCCTGGAGGAACTTCTTGTCGAACTGCTGGACGTTGGCGTACACGCCCCAGCTCTCGCCGTTGACGACCACGCGCACGTGGTTCGCCTTCGGCGCCGGCGTGTACTGCCGGGCCACGTGCGAGTACAGCACCGTGCTCATCAGCGACGGGTCGTCGTGGCTGTTGAGGAGGTTCAGCGTGTCGTAGCCGTACAGGTTCTGCTTCTTGTCCACGAGGTCCATCGTGAGGTTCAGCGACCGCTTGTACCCGGCCGGGACGCCCATGTACGACGACATGCCGCGGAAGTGGACGCCCACGTTCGGGTAGCGCTTGCCGTCCACGACGAGCGTGCAGGGCACCTCCACGTCGGTGCCGTGGAACGCCTCCAGCTCGGCCTCCCAGTCGGCGTTCTCGAACTCCAGGAACACGGTGCGGAGGACGCCGCCGTCGTACAGCGGCGCGGCGGGGAAGTTCTGGACGTCGGCGGGGGAGAGCTTGCGGCCGGGCTTCGCCGGCTCGCGGCCGAAGCCCATCCCACCCTTCCCGCCGGGGGGGCCGAACTTGAACCCGCCCTTGCCGCCGCCGTCGTTCTTCATGCCGTCGCGCGCGGTCTGGCGCTCGTCCTTGTTGAGGACGCCGTCGCCGTCCTTGTCGTACTTCGCCAGGACCTTGCGCTCCTGGCCGCCGGGCGGGCCGAAGCCGAACCCGCCCTTCTTGTCGCCGCCGAACGGGGGCTGCGACAGGGCCGTCGGCCCGCCGGCGACGACCGCCGCGCCGAGCACCGCCGCCGGGATCGACCACCACCGCGTCATCGTGTGTCCTCTGGGAGTGCGCCCACACCACCTAAACGGTATCTTCACGAATCGGGGACGCCGAATCCCGTGAGGACGGGGTGAGAGGCGCCGCCGCGCGAAGCCGCAAGGGGCAACGTAACCTGTTGAGTTGCCG
>JBGAQM010000272.1:0-8752 GCA_044220735.1 Urbifossiella sp.
GACGTTCATGCGGCGGTCCCTGCTGGGTCGGATGAACCCGGCGGACGTGGCCGCGGAACTGGCGGCGCAGCACCGGCGGTTCGTGGAGTTAGTCGGCCGGCCGCCGGTGGTCGTGAACTCGCACCAGCACTCGTCGCTGTTCCGGCCCGTGACGCGGGTGCTGTTCGACTTCCTGGCGGCGCGGCCGGACCGGCCGTTCGTGCGGCGGGTGCGCGAGCCGTGGCGGCTGCTCGCCCGGGTGCCGGGCGCGCGCGTGAAGCGGCTGGTGCTGAGCCACCTGGGCCGGCGGCAGGCGCGCGACCTGGACCGCGCCGGCTTCCCCGGCGGCGACTGGCTGGCCGGCATCACCGACCCGCCGTTCGTGACCGACTCGCGGTTCCACGCCCGCTGGCTGGCACACACCCCGGGGCGGACGGTCGAGCTGATGTGCCACCCGGGCTACCACGACCTCACGCTCGTGGGCCGCGACGCGGTGGCGGACGACGCCTTCGTGCAACGGCGGGTGGACGAACTGGCGCTGTTCCGCCGGCCGGAGTTGCCGGACCTGATCCGCGCCGCGGGATTCGAGTTGAGGCGCCCGAGCGAGCTGGGCGCGAGCCGGGTGGCGAGCCGGGCGGCGTGAGGCTGCCGGGTGCGTCAGCACAACGAACCACGTCCGACGCGACCGAGATGGGAACGCTACCCGGGGCCTGACGGCCCTCGGCTCGCCTGTGACAACCGACCGACGAGAAGGCTCTCCATGCCCGCCCGCCCGCGCCTGAGCGTCGTCTGCCCGGCCTACCAGGAGGAAGACGTCCTCCCGAAGTTCCACGCCGTGCTCGTCCCGGCCGTGGAACCGCTCGCCGCCGACTACGACCTCGAACTCCTCTACGTGGACGACGGCTCCCGCGACGGCACCCTCGACGTGATCCGCGGCTTCGCCGCCGCCGACCCGCGCGTCCGGTACGTCGCCCTCAGCCGCAACTTCGGCCACCAGGCGGCGCTGACCGCCGGCCTCGACCACGCCACCGGCGACGCCGTGGTGTCGCTCGACTCCGACCTACAACACCCGCCGGCGCTCATCCCGGTGCTGGTGGCGAAGTGGCGCGAGGGGTTCGACGTGGTGCTCACCATCCGCGGCGACGACCGCCGGCTGGGGTGGTTCAAGCGGATGTCGTCGCGGGCCTTTTACAAGGTGTTGGGGCGGATGAGCAGCGTGGAGGTGCGGCCGGCGGCGGCGGACTTCCGGCTGATGTCGCGGCGGGCGGTGGACGAGCTCGGCCGGCTGCGCGAGGCGCACCGGTACGTCCGCGGCATGGTGCAGTGGCTCGGGTTCCGCGTGGCGGAAGTGCCGTTCGAGCCGGCGGCGCGGCAGGGCGGGGTGTCGAAGTACACGCTGCGGCGGATGCTGCGGTTCGCGATGGACGGGCTGTTGTCGTTCTCGCCGGCCCCGGCCCGGCTCGCGGCCGGCGCCGGCGTCGCGCTGACGGGCGTGAGCTGGCTGCTGTGCGTGGCCGCGGTGGCGCTGCTGGTGCCGCTGTCCGAGCCGGTGGCGCGGGTGGGCCTGGTGCTGCTGACGGCACTGCACCTGCTGGCGGCGTGCGGGCTGGGCGTGGCCGCGGTGTTGGGCGAGTACGCGGCGCGGGTGTACGACCAGTCGAAGGGCCGCCCGGTGTACGTGGTGAAGGAGGCGACCGCCGACGCGGGGCAGGGCGTGGCGCGGGTGCGGCGGGAAACGCAAAGCCGCAAGCGGCAACGTCACGTTACTTCACCGCCACCGGCGACCGGAACGCCGCGGCGATCGCCGCGGCCTCGGCCGCCGTCATCTCGCCCTCCTGCACCCACACCCGGTAGCGCACCCGCAGCGGCTTCGTCGGCGTGATCTCGTACTCGAAGTAGTCGCCGAACCGGCCGTAGTCGCGCTCGCTGCCGCGCGCCTCGCCGGGGTTGTCCGGGTGGCCGACCCGCAGCACCGTGTACCGCTTCCCGCCGACCACGAAGCTGCACGCGTCCCACGGCAGGTTGATCGTCTTCGGGTCCTTCCCCTTCGGGTCCCAGTTCCGCGTCGCGCCGAGTTCGCCCTTCCCGTCGGGCCGCAGGTAGTAGGTCTGCTTCGCGTTCTTCAGCGCCACCTCCATGTTCGCCCGGAAGTGGAACCCGGCGTGCTGCGGGTCGCCGTCGAGCTTCACGCCCGGCAGCTCGGTGCGGACGACGCTGGCGAAGTCGATGAGGGTGCCGCCCTTCGTGGCGTAGGCGGTCAGCTCGCGCTCCTCGTTGGCGAACGCGGCGCCGTCGGGGCCGTTCCACGTGATCTGCGCGAGGTGCCGGCCGAGCACCTCGCCGCCGACCATCCCCTTCAGCGCGACGGCCTCGGCGAACACCTTGTTGGTGCCGTGCCACACGTCGGCCGTCTTCTTGTCGCCGTAGCTGATCTTGTTCCACGCGAAGAACAGGCCGCGGTGGTGCGGGAAGGTGCCGTCCTTCGGGTCCTTCGCCGAGCCGTTCGTCAGCACCACCTGGCCGGTCGCCGGGTCGAAGACGTGGTGGAACGGCTTGAACGTGTAGTAGTGGTCGGCCGCGTCGTGCTTCGGGGCGAAGAACTGGAGCACCGACCGGCCGTCGAACGCGACGTTCGTGAGCCCGGCCTTCTGCGAGAACTGGAACTGCGGCGGCGCCTTGACGTAGTTGAGCGTGGTCGGCAGCACGGCGACCGTCTCGCCGGCCTTGAGCGCCGGCAGGACGAACACGAGGCGCGAGCCCTTCTCCTTGTCGGCGAGCGCCGGCGGCACGACCTGCGCGGCGGCGTGGGTGCCGTCGGGGAGGGTGACGGCGTTCGGGACCACGGACGCGGCCGCGGGGAGCGGCGTGGACACGACCACCTGCGCGGCGTCGGCGGGGCCGCCGGTGACGGTGAGCCGCTGGGCCTGCGCGGGGGCCGCGGCGAGCAGCAGGAGGGGCAGAACCAGGCGCTTCATGGGGAGGGTTCCGGGGGTTGTTCCGCCGCTCGCGGCGGTGCATCGCTACTTGCTGAACACGAACTTCTTCGGGTTGCCGGTGCCGAGGGCGCCGCCGGCCGGGCGCCACAGCACCGCGTCCTCGATCTTCTTCGCCAGCTCGAAGTCCTTGTCGGTAATGCCGCCGGCGTCGTGCGTCTTCAGCTTCACCCAGAGCTTCCCCCAGGTGACGGCCAGGTCGGCGTGGTGCCACGCCGCCTCGCACAGGTAGCCGACGGCGTTCACCGCCATGAGCGTCTGCGGCCAGCCGTCGGTGTTGTACTTCCGCCGAATCCAGCCGTCCTCAAGGTGCCAGTCGGCCAGGCCCAGCTCGGCCAGCTTCGCCGCCACCTCGGCGTCGGTGTAGGTGCGTGCGTCGGCCATGATCGTCCTCCGTATCCTGACGTGAGGCTATCACCCCGCACCCCGCCGAACAACCATGAGCACACGCGACCGCCTCCGCGACCTGTTCCGCCAGCGCGCCCTCCAGTTCGGCGACTTCACCCTCGCCAGCGGCAAAAAGTCGAGCTACTACGTGAACTCGAAGAAGGTGCTGTTCCACGCCGAGGCGATTACGCTACTCGGCGAGGAGCTGTACGAAGCCACGCACGACCTGACGTTCGAGGCGATCGGCGGGCTGGAGGTCGGCGCCATCCCGATGGCGGCCGCAGCCCTGACCGCGTTCCACCGCCACGGCCGGGCGCTGGAGGGCTTCTTCGTCCGCAAGCAGGCGAAGGGGCACGGCAGTCAGGAGGTGGTCGAGGGGCAGGTGAGCAAGGGCGACCGGGTGGTGGTGATCGACGACGTGTTGACGACCGGCGGCAGTGTGGTTCAGGCGATCAAGGCGGTGGAGGCGCTCGGCGCCACGGTGGCGCGCGTGGTGTGCATCTGCGACCGGTTGCAGGGTGCGCGGGAGGCGCTGGCCGGGTACGACTACCGCCCGCTGTTCACGATCCGCGACTTCGGGATCGAGCCGCCCGCGGCGGGCTGACCCCGAGGTCGTCCGGGGCGTTAGCCCGGGCCGAAGATGCTGAAGTCGTCGTCGCCGTCGAGGCTGAGCTCCTCGTCGTCCGCCGGCCCGGATGGCGAGAACTCGGGGTCGGAGCAGTCGTAGTCGTGCGGCGCGTAGCAACTCTCCAGCGCGGACGGGCGGCGGAAGATGCCGCTCGCCTTGTCCGACTTCACCAGCAGGGCCTCCCCCAGGTCGATCACGTCGTCGTCGTCCGCGGGGGCGGCGCCGACCAGCCGGCGGACCCGGTCGATCTCCTTCTCGAGGGCCGCGACGCGCTTCCGGTCCGGCGGCACTTCGCTCTCGGCGGCGGACAGGCGGGCCTCCAGCGCGGCCAGCTGCACCCGGTCGTCGAGCGGGTTCCGCAACCCGTCCAGGACGGCGAACACCCGCCCCACGTCCTCGTCCGTCTCCCCGTCGGCGTCGGCCCGGGTGGCCGTCAGCTCGACCCGGTACTCGGCGTCGCCCGCCCCCGCCCGCCAGCTCAGCCGCACCTCGCCGACCGCGGTCTCGCCGCCGCCCGGCGGGAGGCGGACCTCGAACAGCACGGCGTACCGCCGCCCGGCCTCGAGCCCGCCGAGGTCGTGGCGGAAGCGGCGGTTCGGGATCAGCCCGAGGTGGCGCTCGTGCGGCCCGGCGGCCCAGGCGTCGCCGCACCGCACCCCCGGGGCGAAATCGACCGCCAGCGTGGCACCCGCGGCCACCAACCGGCGGTTCACCTCGGCCAGGTGGCCGAACACGGTCACGATCTCCTGCTTGTCGCAGACCGGCTTCACCGACCCGCCGAGCTGCCCCGCCACCAGCGCCTTCAGGGCGTCGGCGTCGAACCGGGTCCCGAACCCGTACACGTGGACCTCGACCCCGCGCGGCCGGAAGTCGGCCAGCACCCGCTCCGTCTCGTCCGTGTCGCCGATCAGCCCGTCGGTCAGCACGTACACCCGCCGGACCGGCGCCCGCCGGTCGCCGAGGGCGTCGAGGGTGTCGAGGGCGAGCCGCAGCCCGGGGGCGGTGTTCGTCCCCACCTGGAACAACCGCGGGCACTCGTCCATGGCGGTCAGCACGCGGTCGAGGTTCTCCTGCACCTTCTTCCCCGGCGACGGGCGGAGGACGAGGGCGGCGCCGTCCGAGAAGATCGCGATGCCGAGCCGGTCGCGCGGGTCCATGCGGCGGACGAACTCGCCGACCGCCCGGCGGAGGAGCGGGTACCGGTCGGGCTTGCGCATCGAGCTGCTGCCGTCGAGAACGAGGAACAGGTCGGCCCCGACGCGCGGGGCGGCGGCGCCGGGGGTCGGGCCGACGCGGAACTCCAGCAGGAAGCGGGCGAGGGCCGCACCCGGGCCGTAGGCCGCGCGGTCGCCGCGGGCGGCGGCCGCGCCCCGCAGCCCGCCGACGGCCGCGCCGGGCTCGTCGGCGGCGGCGGGGCCGCCGGCCACGCCAAGCGCCTTCAGCCCGGGGGCCCGGATGGGCATCGCGGCGGCGACCGCGCCGGGGGCGACGACGACGTCGTCGGCGGCGGCGGGGCCGCCGGCCACGCCCATCGCCTTCAGCCCGCGGGCCAGGATGGGCATCGCGGCGGCGACCGCGCCGGGGGCGACGACGACCGCGGCCGACGTGCCGAACGCCTGCTGCCAGAGCGGCTGCTTGCGAATCTCGGCGTAGCCCACGCCGCCCGTCAGGACCGGGATCATCGGCTTCCCGGCGTCGTACGCCCGCTCGACTTCCTTGGTCACCTGGTGGGTGCGGCCGCGCGCGAGGGACTGCGGCGAGACGACCAGGAGAAACGCCCCGGCCGCCTCGATGGCCCGGCCGATGGTGACGAGGTACGACTCGCCGGCGACCCGGTTGCGGTCGTGCTCGTAGTACCAGGCGGGGTACCCGGCGCGCTCCAGGCCGGCGGCCAGCTCGACCACGAGGTCGTGGTCCTCGGTCGCGTAGCTGATGAAGACGTGCCCCATAGCTGGGTTCGGTGGGGGGAAGCGGGTGCCGCCATTATCACCCGCCGCCGCCGCCGCACAAGCCCCCGCTACCGCGCCACGGGCCGCAGGAGGCGCGCCGCATACCGCCCCAGGCGCACCAGCAGCACGCGGTTCAGGTAGCCCGTGGTGGCGCGGGCGCCGACCTTGCCCAGCACCTTCCCCGCCAGGTTCGACCCCACCCCGACGCCGACCACGCCCAGCGCCTCGTGGAACATCTGGTCGTACTGGTCCTCCACCACCTTCTCCCACTCGGCGCCCTGCCCGGCGAGGTAGGCGTTGAAGAACACCCGCCCGAGCAGCACGCCCGTGCCCGCCTTGCCGGCCCGCACCTGGTACACCCGGCACAGGTCGGTCAGCATCGACACGGCGTAGAACAGCGTCGCGCCGGTGTCCACGGCGGCGTTCGGCGCCACCGCCGTCACCACCCAGATGCGGCTGCCCCAGTACTTCACCCGCCCCTCGGCGGCGGCGTCGAGTTCGCCCTGGAACTCGTCGCGGAAGCGCGCGAACCACTGGTCGCTCGACGCGAACTTCGCCGGGTCCAGCAGCTGCTCGCGGACCGTGCGGAGGCGCACCTGCGCCGCGTCCGTCAGGCCGGCGCCGACGAGCGCCTTGCGGTCCTTCTCGGTGTCGAGCGGGTACTCGCGGAGGTAGCGCTCGAGCTGCTCGCGGGCCGCCGTCGTCTTCGCGGCGGCGAGCCAGCGCAGCCGGGTGCGGCGGGCCAGCTCTTCGAGCCCCTGCACCTGCACCTGCCGGTTGCGGCGGAGGCGGGCGTACACGAACGCGAACCGGCCGAAGGCGTAGGTGATGCACGCCCCGAACAGCCCGAGCCCGGCGTAGCCGACGTACTGCGCCCACGGCGGCTGTGCCGCCAGGTTCGCCAGCAGCGCCAGCACCTGGTTGAACGTGAACAGCCCGGCCAGGCCGACGGACCCGACGAAGAACGCCAGCACGAGCGGGGCGCCGAACCAGCCGAGCCAGCCGAGGCCGGTCGGGTCGGCGGCGAGGAGCATCTCGGCTTCGGCGATCTCCTTCGCGGCCTGCTCCTCCTCGAGCCGGCGGAGGGTGGCGCGGTCGGCGTCGGAGAGGAGGTCGAGGGCCGTCGGCACCTGCGGCGGCCGGCCGAGCTCGGTCTCGCCCTCGCGCAGCTCGACCGACTCGTCCGCGCGCCCGGCGGGCGCGGGTCCGCCGTTCTCCGACGGCGGCAGGAGGGCGGCGCGGCCGGCGACGGGGACGCCGATGCGGTCGTCGTCGTCCCAGGCGGGTGGGGTGGCGGGCATGGCGGTCCCCGGGGTGTGCGGCCATTGTACCCGGGTGATTCGCCGCGGGGGCGGCGGGATTGGCCGAACGGCCGGCCGTCAGGGGAGTGTGCCGCCGGTGGGGCGGATGTCGGCCGGGGGCGCGGCGCCGAGCCGGGCCAGCGCCGCCGCGGCCGGTCGCGTGCCGCCGCCGGCGAGTTCGCGCAGCAGCGCCCGCGACTCCGTCGTGTTCAGCGCCTCCAGCAACTCGACCGCCCGCGCCTCGGTGAGCGGGTCGGCGGCGGCGCCGAGCCGGAGCCGGGCCATCTTCGCCGCCGCGGTCGGGTCGGCGGCGAGGCGCGCCAGCGCCCCGTAGGCCGCCGCGGCGTCATGCGAGCCGAGCCGGGACCATAGTGCCGCGGCGTTCGTCTCGCGCTTCAACTCGGCGGTCAGCGGCACGTCGCGGACGCGCACCGGCCACACGAGCACGCCGCCGCCGGGGCCGGCCGTCAGGAGGCGCGAGCCGTCCGGGGTGAACGCCGCGTCGCGGCACGGCGCCCCGGGGCCGGCGAGCCGGCGGCGCACGTCGAGGGTCGCCGTTTCGATCAGGTCGAGCTCGCCGCCGGGCCGGCCGACCGCGAGCACCCGGGCGTCCGGGGACACGGCGAACGGTACGGGCGAGACGACGCGGAGCGCGAACAACGGGTCCGCGGACGGCGGGTCGTGGCGGACGGTCTCCAGGCCGGTGAGGATGTCGCGCGTCAGGACGCGGTCGGCGGTGCGGACCTTCAGCCCGGACCCGTCGGGGGTGAAGACCGCGGCCCCGCCCTCGTCGAGCGCGAACACGCGTACCTCGCGGCCGTCGGCGACGTTCCACACGCGGGCGCTGCGGTCGGTGCCGGTGGTCAGCGCCAGCCGGCCGTCGGGCGACACCTCGACGGTGCGGACCGGGCCGAGGTGGCCGAATGGCGACGACTGCGGGCGGAACGTGCGTGCGTCCCAGGTGCGGATGAGGCCGTCGGCCGAGGCGGTGGCGAGCCGCCGGCCGTCGGGCGACGCGGCGACGGCGGTGACGCGGGCGGCGTGGCCGGCGAGTCGGGCGCGGTCCTGCTTCGCGGCGAAGTCGCGGACGACGGCGGTGCCGTCGGGGCCGATGACGACGCCGAGGTCGGTGCCGGGGACGGAGCTGGCGCCCCAGCGGACGCGCGTCCCGGCGGTGCGCGGCGGCACGCCGGTGCGGAGGCGCTCGCCGGTGGCGGCGTCCCACACGGTGACGCGGTCGCCGGTGGACGTGGCGACGTGCGAGACGAGTTCGGAGCCGTCGGCGGAGAAGACGAGTTCGGCGACGGGGCCGCCGGCGCGGAAGCGGTCGTCGCCGAGGCGGAGGGCGGCGCCGGGCGGCAGGTCGGCGGCGCCGGCGGGGGCGGCGAGGAGCACGGCGAGCAGGCAGGCGCGGCGCGGCATGGCGACCCCGTCCGTGGGTGCGGCCGGGGATGCTACCCCGGCGCGGCCGGCGGCGCGAAGCCGAACCGGGCGAGCGGCGCGGCGGACCCGGGG
>JBGAQM010000273.1:0-8716 GCA_044220735.1 Urbifossiella sp.
CCGGGTGGTGGAACCCGGGGCGGCGTCGGCGTGGTCCGTAGGGCGTGGCTCCGTGGTGCTCCGCAGCAGTCCGCCCCGGGTTCCACCCGGGGCTACACGCCGTCGTGCTCCGCACTCCAAGCCCCGAGCTAGCAGCCGGTTCACCCGGCCGCTCCCCGGGGCGCTACTTCGCCACCGCCCCGCGGCGCATGCGGAACGGGTCGGACTGTACGACCTCGGTCACCAGCGCCGAGAACTTGTACTCCTGCCGGGCCAGCCCGGCGGTGATCTTGTCCAGCGCTCGCTTGTCGTAGTACTCCAGCCCGCGGCCAACGCCGTAGGTCAGCAGCTTCTCGGCGAGGCAGCGGGCGAACAGGTCCTTCTTCGTCAGCAGAATCTTCTTCAACTCGACCGGCCCGGCGAACTTCACGCCGCCCGGCAACTCGCCCGACGGATCGATCGCCGCGTCGCCGTCCTTCGCCCGGAACGCCCCCACGGCGTCGAAGTTTTCGAGCCCGAAGCCGAGCGGGTCCATCTTGGCGTGGCAGTTGGCGCACGCCGGGTTCTTGCGGTGCTCCTCCATCCGCGCCCGCAGCGTCAGCGCCGTCATCTTCTTGCCGGCTTCCTCCAATTCGGGCACGTTCGGCGGCGGGGGCGGCGGCGGGGTACCGAGCAGCTGTTCGAGCACCCACCGCCCCCGTTTGACGGGGCTCGTCCGCGTCGGATTCGACGTGACGGTGAGAACACTCGCCTGCGTTAGCACGCCGCCGCGGTTCGTGCCGGCGAGCGCGACCCGGACGAAATCTTCCGGACGGCGACCGCCGCGGACGGCGTCCTTGAGGCCGTACAGCCGGGCGAGGTCGGCGTTCACGTAGGTGTAGTCGGCGTCCAGAATGTCGAGGACGCTGCAGTCCTCGCGTACGATTTCGCCGAGGAACAGCTTCGTTTCCTGGAACATCGCCGCCCGCAGCCGGTCGTTGAACTGCGGGAACAGCTTGCCGTCGGGCTGCGCGTTCTTGAGCGGCTGGAGCTGGAGCCACTGCATGGCGAACGACTCGACCAGCGTGTTCGCCTTCGGGTCGGCCAGCATCCGCTTCACCTGCGCCGGCAGGTTCGGCGTCAGCTGGTTCTTCGCGGCCAGGTCGAACAGCGCGGCGTCGGGCATCGTCGCCCACAGGAAGTAGCTGAGCCGCGACGCCAACTGGTACTCGCCGATCGGCCGGGCCTCCGGGGCTTTGGGGCGGTCGTCGAGTTCGACGCGGAACAGGAACTTCGGCGACACCAGCACCGCCGTCATGGCGAACTGCACGCCCGCCTCCCACGACTCGCCCGCGGCTGTCCGCGACTCGGCGAGTTTGACCAGGCGGTTCAGCTCGTCCGGCGTCACCGGCCGGCGGTAGGCGCGGGTGGCGAAGCGGCCGAGCACCTCGCGTGTCTTCTCCGCGGCGGGCTTCGACTCGTCGCACGCCAGCAGCCGGCGGTGCGTGGCCGGGCGGGTGTCGAGCGGGCCTTGCAGGTACAGGTTCTGCACGTACAGCGTCGGCGCCGGCTCGCCCGCCTTCGGCTTCACGACGGCGACCGCCATCCGCTTCAGGCCGATGTTCGCGGGCACCTTCGCCTCCACCACCTGCGGCGCCTTGTCGGTGCCGGTCACGTCCACGGTCTTGAGGACGATGAACGGCCGCAGTCCCTTCACCGCGGCGCCGCTGAGCTTCTCCGCGTCGGCGTCGGAGGCGACGCCGGGGGCGTCCTTGTCGCACACCGCCAGCACCGCGACGCGGACGGGTTCCTTGCCGGTCGTTTCGGCGCGGACGCGGGCGCGGAACACGTACTCGCCGTCCGTCGGCACCTGATATTGCGTGTGGACCGGGCCGGTCTCCACGGCGTCGCCGCCGTCCTTCACCGACACCACGCGCCAGTTATTCTTGAGCGGCACCTTCGCCGACGCGGGTTCGAGGTACTGCCCGCCCTGCCACCGCTCCGGCGACTTGACCGGCGTCACCTGAACGGCCCGGTCCATTATGGATTCGGCGGCCGCGAGGTAGCGTTCGAGGAGCACCGGCGGGAGCGTCAGCACGTCGCCGATGTTGTCGAACCCGTGGCCCACGTCGTCGGACGGAAAGTCGTCGGCCGGGGTGAAATCGACGCCGACGAGGTCGCGGACGGTGTTGTTGTACTCCAGCCGGTTGAGCCGCCGCATGGTGACGCGGCCGGGGTCGGGCGGGGCGGTACGGTCGTGGTGGTCGAAGATGCCCGCAACGGTCTTGAGGAAGGCGTCGTTCTCGCCCGGCGCCGGCCGCGCCCGCGACTCGGGGGGCATCTCGCCGCCGTGGATGACTTCCTGGACGCGCTGCCAGACCTTGCGGTCCTTCAGGAGCGACTCGGCGGTCGTGTACTTGGTGAGCGACAGCTCGGCCTTCGGGCGGGTGTCGCCGTGGCACGACAGGCAGTGCTTCTTGAGGTAGGCGACGCCGTCGGCCGCGAACGCCTTCGCTTCGGGGGCCGGCGGCTGCGCCGGCGTGGGGGCGAGACCCGCGGCCGCGAGCGTGGCTGGCGCGAGAACGAGGATCAGTGAACGGGGCAGGGGCATATCCGGTCCGGCGGGCGGGAACGTGCGGCGGGGGGCGGGAGGTCATTTATCTTACCCCGCGGCAGGGCGGCGGGCCAGCGCGGGATCGGCGGTCCGACGCGGATCTTTATGAGTCGGTGACATGTTCCCGCGCCCCACCCCACCCTAGCCGGAAACAATAATCCCGATGAGACGGTCAGCGGGCGGCCAGGACGCGGCCGACGACCGCGACGAGGTCGGCGGGCCGGTACGGCTTCGGTAGTACCGCGGTGGGCACGTCTTGCGGTCCGTCGCCGGCGGGTTCGGGGTAATAGTCGCCGGTGGTGAGCACGACGCGGATATCGGGCCGGCGTCGCCGCAGTTCCGCGAACACGTCCCAGCCGGAGCAATCCGGCAGGTTCACGTCGAGTACGACGACCTGTACGTCGTCGCGGAACGCGGCGACCCCCGCGGCGCCGTCGGCGGCTTCGACCACGACAAACCCGGCGCGGTCGAGCACCATGCGGGACAGGGTGAGAATGCCGGGATCGTCCTCGACGACGAGTACGACCGGGCGATCGACTTGAGCGTTGTTTTGGCTGTCCATCAAAATCAATTGAACGACAGCAAGACTGGTTCGTCCAGTCCCCGGACGGCGTATCCGGTCGGCACTACGCGCGGTACGCTGACGCCATGACCGCCGCCGTTGCCGCGTACCACGACCTCCTCGCCGCCGACCCCGGCCTCGCCGCGGAGTCGGCCGCCGCGCTGCTCCACGGCCAGGACGCCCGCGGGCTCGTCTACGGCGGCCGCCCGGTGTGCGGGGTGCTGCGGCCGCGGTTCCTCGCGCCCGCGCAGTTCCGCCTGATTCACGACCGGGCGAGCGGGCTGCTGCCGGCGCTGCGCACGGCCCACGCCCGCGCCGCGGCCGACGCCGGGTTCCGCCGCCAGTTCCGCCTCCGCGACTGGGAGGACGAACTGTTCGCGCTCGACCCCGGCTTCCCCGAGCCCACCCCCGCCGGCCGGTTCGACGCCTTCTTCTCGGCCGACGCGGACTTGGTGTTCACCGAGTTCAACACCGAGACGACGGCCGGCGCGGGCTACTCGGACTCGCTCGCCCGGCTGTTCCAGGGCCTGCCGGCGTTCCAGGAGTTCAGCCGGCGGTTCCTGTCGTGGCCGGTGATCGACCGGGCCGGCGTACTCCACGCACTCGCCGACTCGTACCGCCGGTGGCGCGGGAACAGCACCGAGCCGCCGCGGGTGGCGATCCTCGACTGGCGCGAGGCGCCCACATTCGCGGAGTTCGTCCTCTTCTACGACTACTTCCGGGCGATGGGCGTCGAGGCGCGCATCGTGGACCCGCGCGACCTGGAGTACGACGGCGGAAAACTCCGCGCCGGCGAGTTCCACGCGACGCTCGTCTACCGCCGGGTCGCGGCCGGCGAACTGGCCGCGCGGTGCGGCCTGGACCACCCGCTGTTCCGCGCCGCCCGCGACCGGGCGGCGTGCGTGGTCAACCCGTTCCGCGGCCTCCTGCTGGGGAAGAAAGCGTTGGTCGCCGTTCTCAGCGACGAGCGGAACGCGGACCTGTTCACCGCGGGCCAGCGCGCGTTGATCGCGGCGCACGTCCCGTGGACGCGCGTGGTCGAGGACCGCCGCACGACCGCGGGCGGGGCCGAGGTGGAACTGGTGCCGTACGTACTGGCCAACCGCGAGTCGCTGGTGCTGCGGCCGAACGACACGCTCGGCGCGGAGGGGACCGTGTCGGGGTGGCGCGTCGATCAGGCGGCGTGGGAGGCGGCCGTGCGGCGGGCGCTGGAGGAGCCGTTCGTGGTGCAGCGGAAGGTGGGCCTGCCGCGCGAGCCGTTCCCGGTGGTCGAGGGCGGTCGCGTCGCGGTGCGCGACCTGTACGTCGAGACGAGCCCGTTCGTCTCGCTCGGCGAGTTCGTCAGCGGTTGCCTGACGCGCGTCGCCGCCGACGCGCCGGTGAACGTCGCCGCCGGCGGGTCGGTTGTGCCGACGTTCGTGGTCGAACCGCGATAGCATTCCGAGGACAGAAGACAGAGGCCAGACGAGCCGTGGCCCTCGATACTGGCCTCTGACTTCTGTCCTCTGGCGTCTAACCCCCATGATTGACACCTTCGACCGCGATGGCATCCGGTTCCAGTACCCCGGCAACTGGCGGCCCGACCCCGAGGCCGCGGACGACGACGGGGCCGGCTGGACGGTCGTGCTCCAGAGCCCCGGCACCGCGTTCCTGCTGGTGTCGCTGCGGCCGGAAGCCGACACGCCCGCGGACCTGGCCGACCAGACGCTCGACGCGCTGAGGGCGGAGTACAAGGAACTCGACGCCGACAACGCGGTCGAGACGATCGCCGGCCGCGCCGCCATCGGGCACGACGTCGATTTCCTCACGCTCGACACGGCCGTCGCGTGTCACACCCGCTGCCTGGACACGCCCGGCGGCCCGCTGCTGCTGATGGGCCAGGTCGGCGAGTACGACCGGGCGACGGCCGAGCCCGTGTTCCGCGCCGTCTTCGCGTCGCTCGTCGTCGACGCCGACTGATGCTCTCTCCCGGAGTCGCCATGCGCTTCCTCATCGCCGCCGCGGTGCTCGCCGCGGCCGGGTCGCCGGCACTCGCCCAGACCCGCCCGAACGTCGTGCTCATCGGCGCCGAGGACATCTCGCCGAGCCTCGGCTGCTACGGCGACCCGGACGCGATCACGCCGAACCTCGACCGGCTGGCGGGGCAGGGGGCGCGGTTCACCCGGGCGTTCACGCACGCGCCGGTCTGCGCCCCGAGCCGCAGCGGCCTCATCACCGGCGTCTACCCCACGACGCTCGGCACCCACCACATGCGGTCGAAACTCGCCCGCACGCCGGAGTTGTTCGTCGATTACCTGCGGAAGGCCGGCTACTTCGTCGCGTGGCCGGGGAAGACCGACTTCAACTTCGACCTGCCGAAGGCGTGGGTGGACACGACGCAAGACTGGACGAAGACCCCCGCCGTGTTGCCGACCGACCGGCCGTGGTTCGCGTACATCAATTACACTGTCACGCACGAGAGTCAGGTGCGGGCGCCGGCGGAGGCGTACGCGCGCAACACCGCTCGCCTGAAGCCGGAGGAGAAGCGCGACCGCGGCCGGGTGGCGCTGCCGCCCTACTACCCGGACACGCCGGCCGTGCGCGAGTGCGTCGGCAAGTACCACGACAACATCACGGCGCTCGACTACCTCGTCGGCGACGTGCTCCGGTTGCTCGACGAGCGGGGGTGGGCGGAGAACACCGTCGTCGTGTTCTTCGGCGACCACGGCTGGGGCCTGCCGCGCGGCAAACGCTGGTGCTACGACAGCGGCACCCGCATCCCGCTGCTCGTCCGCTGGCCGGGCGTCGTCCGCCCCGGCACCGTCCGCGACGACCTGACGGCGTTCCTCGACCTGGCCCCGACGTTCCTGTCCGCCGCCGGAACGACGGTGCCGCCGCACATGCAGGGGCGGGTGTTCGTCGGCCCGCGGACGCAGCCGGCGCCCGAGTACGTGTTCAGCTGCCGCGACCGCATGGACGAGACGTACGACCGCATCCGCAGCGCCCGCGGGCCGCACTTCCGGTACGTCCGCAACTTCCACCCGGAGCTGCCGTACGCCCAGTGGCTGAACTACCTCGACGAGATGCCGGTGATGAAGGACTGGCGGCGGCTGGCGTTCGCCGGCACCCTGACCCCGACGCAGCGGTTGTTCTTCGCGCGGACGAAGCCGCCGGAGGAACTGTACGACACCCGCACCGACCCGCACGAGGTCCGGAACCTCGCGGCCGACGCGGCCCACGCAGAGACCCTCCGGACGATGCGGGCGGCGCTCGACCGGTGGATGGCCGACACGAAAGACCTGGGCGCGACGCCGGAGCGCGAGTTGATCGCGAAGGGGCTGGTGCGGGACGTGTTGAGCACCGAGTACGAGGCGCGGCTGAAGCTCCACCCGAAGGGCCCGCCGGTGCCGTGACCGAGCCGCCGCGCCGGCACGCCCCGCGAACACGGGCTCGACCCCGACGCCGTCGGACGCTACGTCAGTGGGATGCGCCTGTACGTCATCATCATCGCCTGCGTCGTCCTCACCCTGATCCCCGTCTTCGTGCTCGACGACGAGATCGACGCCGCCTTCTCCGGGCCCGAAGGGCTGCGCCGCCTTCAGGAGTACGGCGGCTGGGCGTGGGCCGTCGGCATCGGCCTGATCGTCTCCGATCTGGTGCTGCCAGTTCCGTCTACCGCGGTCATCGCCGGGCTCGGGATGCTGTACGGGCCGCTCCTCGGCGGGCTGGTCGGCGGCGTCGGCTCGACCCTCGCCGGGCTCGTCGCCTACGGCGGCGGGCGGTGGGTCGGCCGGCCGGCCATCCGGCTGTTCGCCGGCGACGCCGACCTGGAGAAGCTCCGCCACTTCTTCGCCAAACACGGCCTCTGGGCGGTCGCCCTGTCGCGGTGGATGCCGCTGCTGCCGGAGGCGCTGTGCTGCCTCGCCGGGGCGGCGCGGATGCGGGTCGGGCCGTTCTCCGCGGCGCTCGCCTGCGGCAGCTTCGCGATGGGATTCGCGTTCGGCGTCCTCGGCGAGCACTACCTCGACCGGCCGACCGTCGGGCTCGTCGTCAGCGCCGCCATCCCGCTCCTGGTCTGGCCGCCGGTCCACTACTACCTCAAGCGCCGGCCGGTGGTCGAACCCGACCCGTCACCCGCGGCGTAGTTCTGCGTCGAGCGCCCGCAGGAACGGCTCGGCGTCGGACACGATGCCGACCGTCTGCGTGCTGCCGCGGTCCATCAGCTTCGTGACCGTCGCCGGGCTGATGTCCACGCACGCCACCTTCACCCACGCCGGCAGCAGGTTCCCCACCGCGATGCTGTGCAGCGTCGTCGCCACCATCAGGCAGAAGCCGACGCCCGGGATCAGCCGCCGCATCGCGTCCTGGGCCGCGAGCGCGTCGGTGATCACGTCCGGCAGCGGGCCGTCGTCGCGGATGCTGCCGGCCAGCACGAACGGCACGTTCGCCTTCACGCACTCGTACATGATGCCGCTGGCCAGCGTGCCGGCCTCGACCGCGGTGCGGATGCTGCCGCGGCGGCGGACGGTGTTGATCGTCCGCAGGTGGTGCTCGTGCCCCTCGTCGGTCGGGATGCCCTTCTCCAGCGACACCCCGAGGCTCGTGCCGTACAGCGCCTGCTCGATGTCGTGCGTCGCCAATGCATTCCCGGCGAACAGGACGTTGATGAACCCGTCGCGCACCATCCCTGCCACCAGCGCCGCGCCGCCGGTGTGGACCACGGCCGGGCCGAGTACGGCCAGCACCTTCTCGCCCGCGGCGCGGGTGCGGCGGATCGCGTGGGCGATCTCGCGGACGCTCACCCCCTTCGGCTTCTCGCTCGATACCGCGCTCGTCATGAACTCGAACAGCTCGTGCCGCTTCGCCGCCGCGTCCTCCGGCAGCACGCGGATGCCCGCCCGGCCGACGACCACGCGGTCGCCGCGCTTCACCCCCACCATCGGCACGCACCGCGGCGGGTCGAGTACGACGCCGCAGTCCATCTCCTGGTCGGCCACGTCCACCCACTCGCCGCCGAGACGCACCTGCGTGCGGAAGTTCGTGCTGCAATAGAACCCGTCCGGGAACGCCCCGTCCATGTCCGCGGGCACGGCGGCGCAATCCGCCGGGTGAACCGGGGCGGCGCCGTGCGACAGAATCTCGGTCAGCACCGCGTCGAGTTGCTCGGCCGTGTCGGCGCGGATTTCGAGCCGCGCGTACGACGGGTCGCCCTGCGTGCGGCCGACGCGGAACTCCTGCACCTCGTAGGTCGCCCCGCGGGTGACGACGGCGTCGAGCACCTTCGGCAACAGCAACGAGTCGAGGATGTGGCCCGACAACTCGACGTGTTCGACGTGCCGCGGCGTCATGGCTCGGCCTCCGGGGAGAGCAGATACCCCATCCTACCCGTGAGCCGCTGCGTGTGGCGTCGTTCGTGCCGGGTCCATTGTGTGTCCGCGACCCCCCCGGGGGGTCGAGGCACGAATTGAGTCAAAACCACAAAAGTCTGTTGGCTCGATGGCTCACTGTGGTGAACGACGTAACGCGATACCGTGCCGGAGATTGGGACGCTATAGAACCTCACGCAGCACGACCGCGAGCCGGTCCAGCTCCGCTTCCGTCGT
>JBGAQM010000274.1:0-8753 GCA_044220735.1 Urbifossiella sp.
CGGGCCGAACGCCGGGATGCGTTCGGCCCGCGGGCAACACCATGACCGCGGGTCGGCGTGGCCGCGCCGCCTACCGCGGCAGGTCGTCGCGGGTGCCCGCCCCCCCGAAGAGCGACAGGGCGAACAGGGTGTAGTGGACCACGAACATGCCCACGTGAGCGGCGCACAGGACGCCGGACGACGGGGCCGCGTCCGGCCCGCAGCAGTACTCGTCCACCGAGCACATGGCGATGGTGTAGTGGCCGGCCAGCAGGGCCACGTGCAGGGCGGCGAACGTGGCGCGCTTCCAGTTGTTGCGGGCGATCGCGGTCAGGGCGTCGAGCACGCGGCGGTCGAGGACGGTGTAGACCGCCAAGGCGGCACGGAAGAACCAGCGCATTCTTGCCTCGGGTTTGGGGTGGTTCGTGCCGGGGATTTCCCCCCGGCACTGTCCAATCCGAAGGCGTGCCGACCCGAGACGACAAAATTGCCGGATTCTCACCCGGCGGGCTGGGTGACCTGGCGGAGCGCGGCGGCCACGGCGGCGAGCGGCGGCCCGACCGCCGCCCGGCCCAGGGCATCGAGGATGCGGGCGGCATTCCGTTCCGTCTTCTTCCCTCGCTCCCAGTAGTCGGCCGCGAGGCGGAGTTGCCACGCGACCGGTCCGGTGTCGGCGTCGAGCGACTGGCGGACGTCGGCGGGAACGACGCGACTGCGGCCGCCTTCCGGCTCGGTGGCGACGAACTCCTCGGCGGCGGCCGTCGCGGCGGCGACACCGTCTGGTACATCGAACGCGAGCACGGCGGCGGCCACCAGCCCGACACTGTCGCTTTCTTTCGGCGGCTCTCGCACGAACGCGACGCCCCGGGCGTGGAACTCGGCGGGGGACTCCCAAACCAGTTCCGCGAGGACGGCGCCGTACGCCTTCCGGTCTGACTTGACTTGCGGGTTGGCCAGCCACTCGCGGGCCGCCTGCCGGAGTTCGTCCCGCTCGGCCCCGGACACGCAGGCCTGCCACAGTCTGAGCCACAAGAACTGCCAGTTCTGGTTCAGGTGGTTGAAGTCGCCGAGGGTGACGAGCCTCAGGTCGATCAGTGCCCTGCGGTCCGCCGGTGGGGTGCCCTCGAGCACGCCTTCCCAGAGCCGGAACCAGAGCGCCAAGTCGTCCCGGTTGCGGTGGGGAGGGGCGAACGTCCGGACCCACCGGTCCGCGAGGGCGACGAACTCGGCCGGCACGACCGGAATGACGGCCGAATGTCCCCAGAACAGCCGCTCCCAGACCCTCGGCCACGCGTTGTGGAACCGGTCGTCCACGGCGTCCGCCCGCAGCCAGTCCTGGGCGAGGTCCTGGAACTCGGCGGGGATGACCGGGAGGGGCTTGCCGTCGAACAGCCGGAGCCACACGCGGGGCCAGTCGGGGTGCCGCCATCTCCGTTCGGCCTGGGACGGGGCGAACGCCCTCAGCCAGGACTGCACCCGGTCCGCGAGGGGGGCCGTCCCCCGGATGCGGTCCTTGACGCACAGCCACACCGGCCCCCAGTACGCCCGCTCCGGCGGGGCGGCGGCGAGCCAGTCGATCCCCTTCTCCCGTACCGGGTCGGCGGGACGGTAGTCCCGGTCGTCGCAGAGCGTCGCGAGTACGGCCCCGTACAACTCGTTGGTCGCCGGCTCGTCGCGGAGCCAGCCCTCGGCGAGGGCGACGACGGCGCGCGGGATGTGGGTGCCCGCGTGCCACCAGGCGAACCGGAAGACGTGCGGCCAGTCCTTCCGCCGCTGGTGCCCGGGGCGGACGGCCTCCAACCACTCGGCCGCCACCCGCTGCAACTGCTCGCGGTCCGCCTCGCGGTCGTCGCGCATGGTGCGGACCACCCACCGGCACACGCGTTCGAAAACGTGGCTCCAGTCCTTGTGGTCGGGCCGCGGGCGGGCCAGGAACTCGCGGGCCTTGTCCAGCAGCAGGCCGCGGCCCCGGTCCGCGTCCCACAGCCGCTCCCACACCTGGATCATCGGCTCGTCGTCGCACGGCCGGTTGCGGACGAACTCGTCGCCGATCTGGACGAGGGCGGCCTGCCGGTCGGGCCGCTGGACGTCCCACACGCGGTGCCAGATGTGGCCGATGCCGCCGTGCGTCGGGAGGCAGTCCGTCAGCCAGTCGTCGGCGAACCCGAGGAGGTCGTCGCGGCGGCCGGGGTGGAACCCGGGGGCGCCGGCCTTCCCGTAGAAGTCCCACAGCGGGGGCCAGATGTACCCGACGGCGGGGGCGGCCGCCGACATCCGCTTCAGGCACTGGCCGGCGACGTCGGCGAGGCGGTCGAGGGCCGCCGCCGGGGCCGGTTCAGCCGCCCGCGCCTCCTGCCAGAGCAGCGGCCAGACGTACCCGATGCCGGCGTGCTCCGGGTTGGTCCGGTTCACCTTCTCCAGCCACCGCAGGCCCGCGTCCCGGACGGTCGGCACGTCGTCCGGGAACCACCTGTTGACCACGGCCCAGAGGGCCGGCCACACGTGCCCCCAGTCGTGCTCCCCCTCGCGCGCCGACTTCAGCCACTCGACGCCGAGGTACCACATGTCGGCGGCGACGGCGCGGTCGCCCGTGCCGTTCTCGGCCGCCCACGCCAGGAGCCCCCACCGCAGCTGGCGGGAGCCCCGGTCGGAGAGGCCGCGGGGGTTCGTGCGGCAGGCCGCGCACAGGTCGTGGAACAGGGCCGGGTCGTTGGTGCGGGTCAGGAGGTCGAGCACCCCGGTCCGCCACGCCGCGTCGTCCGGCGACAGCGCGTAGTAGTCGCGGACGGCGGCGACGACGGCCTCCCGGTCGCCCTGGTGCGCGAACTCGTGGTACGCCGCCAGGAGGGCCTGGACGACCGCCTCAACGGCTGCACCACCCTGGCCCCGGGCCGCGGTCAGCCGCGCGACCGCCAGTTCGAGCGGGGCGGGGGCCAGGGTCAACCCCGGCCGCGAGGCCTGGATGCGCACCCACGCCGGCAGGTACTCCGGCGGGAGGTCGTAGCCGTCCGTCAGGCCGAACGGCGACCGCTCGTACGCCTTCTTCAACTGGGCGTCCACGGCCGGCTCGATACCGTCTTTGCTCCAGACGCCGCCCCGGCGAGGCGGTTCGGCCACTCGGGCATCTTCTTCAAGAACTGGTCGAGCATGGGCTGGAGCTTGAACCGGTACACGTCTCGCCGGGCGAACGGGTCGGGTTCCTCCGCGAACAGCCCGCCGTCGCTCAGCACGTCGCGGAACTGCCGCACGTGGTCGTCCGCCCAGCCGTCGCTGGCGGCGGTCGGGTAGCCGAGGCCGAGGCGGTTGAGGAGCAACACGTCGAGGACGTGGCCCCTCAACACCGCGTCGGCCGCCACCCGGGCCTTGACCCGATCCACGTAGCCCTCGGCCGACTCGCCGGTCCGGTACTCGTAGGCCAGCAGGACGGGGGCCGTCTGACGGGGGGCCGTCACCGTCCGCCCGGTCCGCCGCACCATCCACCCGTCCAGCGTCGCCCGGTCGCGGTCGTCGAAGTCGGTCTGCGTCATCTCGTAGGGGGTGACGTGCAGGACGTCGTGGCAGTGGTTCTCGATCGCCTCGCGGTTGGTGTTGAGCCCGCACGCGATCACCCGCGGCAGCCACCCGGTGCGGCCGTTCTCGAGGTCCTCGTTCAGCCCGGCCAGGGCGGCACGGTAGCCCGCGACCCGGGCGGCCAGGTGGTCGTCGTCGAACGCCAGGACGACCCGCCCGGGGCCGGACCGGTCCTTGCACCACGTCAGCCAGCGGGGCCAGTCCTGGACGGCGTTCCCCAGGTACACCACGGTCTTCTCGAACCCCGGCGTCCGGTCCCGCTCGGCCGCGAGGCGGCCGAGTACGGCCTGAAGGGCCATACTCTTGCCCAGCCCGCTCGGCCCGCCGATCCAGAACAGCGGCACCTTGAGGCTGGTCGGCCCCGGCTCCGACGCGGGGTCCGTCAGCCACTCGCGGACGCGGGCCAGCAGGCGGTCGTGCCCCGCCAGCGGGGCGATGACCCCGTCGCCCCAGTGCGTCATCCGAACCTGGTCCCCGACGAGAATGCGGCCCGGCCCGGCGGCGGCCGCCGCCGGCACCTCGACCCCCGGGACGAAGTTGTCGCCGGGGGGCGGTTCGACCGCGAGGTCTTTCAGGAAGTCCTCCGCCCGCTGGTAGCGGGCGGTGGGTCCGGCCGACAGGGCCTTGCGCAACGCCGCCTGATACGGCGCCGGGACGTTCGCCAACTCGGCCTCGTTGAGCGCGAACCGGTCCGGCTCGTCGACCAGCATGCACCGCCGGCCCGTTAGCACCTCGAACGCGACGCACCCGCACGAGAACAGGTCCGACGCGATGCCGGACCGCCTGTGGTACCGCTCCGGCGCCCGGTAGTACCTGGTGCTCGGCTGGTCGCACGTCGCCGCCGTCACGTCCGACGCCGACCCGAAGTCGATCACGACCACGGCGTCGTCGGGCGTGAGGAACAGGTTGCCCGGCTTCAAGTCGTTGTGGAGGTAGCCGCGGGCGTGGACCCGCCCCACGACGGCGAGGAGGGAGCGGACGATCCCGCCGGCCCGGCCGCCGAAGCCGGTGCGGTTCCGCCCCAGCGCCTCGGCCAGTGTCGGGTCGTCGTGCCGCTTCATCACGAGGCCGCGGCGGCCGGTGTTCGTGACGAACGTGTACTTGTGTCGGACCACCTGGGGGTCGTCGAGATCGGCGATGACCATCGACTCGAACCTGGCCGGGAAAATCGGGCCGGTGAGGCCCGTCAGCTTCACCGCCACCTTGCCGGCGTCCTCGATCACCCTCGCCCGCCGGACCTCGCCCGACAGGCCGTGCCCGAGAACCCCCTCGAACTCGAACTTCTTCAACTCCGGGCACGTCTCCTCGGCGGTCGTGCGCCCCTCCTCGTAGGCCGCCGCGAGGGCGTCCGGGTGGTCGTTGAAGAAGTGTTGCGCGTACTCGGTGTACTCGGGCCAGTGCCGCCTCGGCCCGCGCCAGAGGCCGGTGAAGAACCCCGCCGCGGCGGTCCGGAGCCACTCGGCGACCGCCGCGTCGTGCCGCCTCAAGGCGGCCGCCGTATCCGGCAGGGTGGCTTCGTCCGCGTGGTACCGTCGCAGCGCCTCGGTGATCGCCTGGGGGTCAGTCGCCTCCATCGCCGCCCCCCCCGGCCGCGGCCGGCGGCTTGCGGGGGGTCCGCGTCGATCGGCTCGGCCCCGAACTGCGGGTCCCGCTCCAGCCGCCGCCGCAGGTCGATCCCCTTCGTCCGGGCGATCTCCCGCAGGAGGTTTTGCAGGTGCTTGCGGCTCTCGACGGGAGCCAACTTCTTGGGGGTGATCTTCGCCAACACCATCGACGCCAGGTCGCTCGTCTGGTGCGTCGGGCGGAGGCGGTCGTCGAGGTTGTCGCGGGCCAGCATCCGCACGAACTGCCAGACGGCGGCGATGACTGCCTCGTGTGCGACCGCGTCGCCGGCGGCGGCGTCTCGAATCACTTCCGTCGAGAATTCTTTCGGTTCTTTGGGCATGGTGTCCTCCACCGGGAGTTTACACGATCTGTTGGGCGTGGGGGTAATCATCCCGGGCGATTTTTCACACCGGCGGTCGTGTCGGTCTGCCGCCGCGCCGTACGTCTCCGACGGAACACGACGCCGGGGCACTCGGGCGGTTGACCGGGCGACGAGTTGCGGGTAGCGTCGCCGGGGGGCGGTCGGCCCGGTGGCACCTGGGCCGTCGCCCTTCCGTCCGACACGGAGGCCGCGTCGCCGCGTCCGCCAGAGGGTCCGGACATGTTCCGGCTCGGCCCGTACACCTTCCGCGCCGCCGAGTCCGCCCGCGACCTGGAGGCGGTCCACCGGCTCAACTACCGGACCTTCGTGCGGGAAGTCCCACAGCACCCGGACCCCGGCGGCGAGGCCCTGGTGGACCGGTTCCACCACAAGAACCGCTACCTCATCGCGCTGGCCGGCGACCGGGTGGTGGGCATGGTGGCGGCGTCCGACGAGCCGCCCTTTTCGGTGGCCGGGCGGCTGGCCGACCCGGGGGTGCTCACGGCCGCCGGCGTCCGGCCGGCGGAGGTCCGGCTCCTGGCCGTCGAGCCCGACTGCCGCCACTCCCCGGTCCTGATGGGGCTCGTCTGGGCCGTCTACCAGTACGCCCGCGGCGCCGGCCGGACGCACCTGTTCATCTCGGCCGTGACCGGCCGCCTGGAGCTGTACGACCGCCTCGGGTTCGAGCCCCTGGGGCCGGCCGTGGCGTGCGGCGCGGCCGCGTTCGTGCCGATGCGGGTGTCGCTCGACCGGGTCGAGCGGCTGATGGGCCGCACGATGAGCCGGCTGGCCGCCCGGACCGGGCCCGGCTCGGCGGACCCGGTGTGCCTCCTTCCCGGCCCCGTGGCAATCGCCCCGCGGGTGCGGGCGGCGTTCGCCGAACCGCCCGCGTACCACCGGGACGACGACTTCACCGCGCTGTTCGCGGGCGTGCGGCGGCGGCTCACCCGGCTGACCAACAGCGCGGGCGTGGCCCTCCTGGCGGGCGGCGGCACGCTGGCCAACGAGGCCGTGGCCGCCACCCTCGCGGCCGGTCCCGGCGCCGCCGACGGTCTGGTGCTGGTGAACGGCGAGTTCGGCGGCCGCCTCCACCGCCAGGCGGCCCGGTGGGGGCTGCGGCGGGTGCTGGAGTGGCCGTGGGGCCGGCCGTGGGACCCCGCCGAGGTCGCGGCGGCGCTCCGGCAACTCGCCCCGGCGGGTGGGTCTGGGGCGTTCACCACGAGACCAGCACGGGCGTCCTCAACGACCTGCCCGGGCTGGTCCGCGCGGCCGAGGCGTGCGGGGTGCGGGTGTGCGTGGACGCCGTGAGCAGCGTCGGCGCGGTGCCGGTCGATCTCGCGGGCGTCTACCTGGGCACGGCGACGGCGGGGAAGGCGCTCGGCGCGTACGCCGGGCTCGCGATGGTCTTCGCCGACCCGCGCCGGCTGGTCGGGGTGGAGACGGGTCGGGTGCCCGAAGCGCTCGACCTGCCGGCCGCGCTCGCCGCCCCCGGCCCGCGGTTCACGGTCCCGTCGCCGTGCGTCCGGGCGCTCGACGCCGCCCTGGACGAGTACGCGACGCCGGCCCGGTTCGCGGCGCTGGCCGCGGCCGGGGCGGAGGTCCGCGGCCGCCTCCGGGCGATGGGGGCGCGCGTTCTGGCCGACGAGGCGCACGCCTGCCCGGTGCTCACGACGTTCGCCGTGCCGGCGGGCGACACGAGCCCCGGGTTCGTCCGCCGGTGCGCCCGGTGGGGCTTCCGGGTGGCCGGGCAGAGTGAGTACCTGGCGGCGCGCCGGCTCGCCCAGGTGGCCACGATGGGGGTGGTCCGGGCGCAGGAGTACGGCCCCCTGCTGGACCGGCTCGCGCGCCTGCCGTGGGGTGAGCCGTAGGGCCGCGGCCCGGCGGCGGCCCACGTCATTCGGGCGACGACACTTGGTTCTGGCGGAGAGGGACACCTCTGGCCAGAAGCATTGACTCAACCAGAAGAATCATTATTGGAACGACACCACGGGGCCGGGTGCGGCGCGAGTCCTTGCCCGACCAACACTTGCGGCCGAAACGACGGAACGGTCGGGTTCCGGTTCACCCGCGATCGTGAGAGCGACCACACAACCTTCGCCCGTCACTTGCCCGCCGGCGGGCGACGGAACGCGCCGGTCGGGGCGACCTTTGCCGTCTCCGCCGGGGTGAGGACGAGCACGTCCTGGTCACTCGCGGCGCCCGGCACGAGCGCGACCGTCACCGACTCCTCGCACGCGGGCTGGTCCGCCCGCGCCGGCACGAAGAAGACGAGCCGTGCGTCGCCGTGGTGTTCGACCAGCAGGAACGGGCACGTCGTGGCGCCGACCGTCATCCGCCCGGCGGCGTGTACCGTCTTCCCCGCGAACAACGAGCGGAACGCATCCGGAACCTCGGCCGCGGCCGCCGGGTCGCTGGCGAACGTCACCCGCCGCGCGGCGCCGCCGGGCCGCCCGAGCCGCGCGTTCAGCACGGCGTCCGACTCCCACACGCCCGCGAGCCGCGACCCGACCACGCCCCGCGCGGTCGCGGGCGCCGCGGGCAGGCGCAACGCCGTCGCGGGGATGTTCGAGAGCGTCACCCGGCACGTCGTCGCCACGGCCGGCCCGCGCTGGCCGCGGTTCCCCGCCGGCTCCTCCCACGTCAGCACGACCTCCTTCTCGCGCAGCTCGAACGGCACGCGGATCGGGGCGCCGCCGACCGGCGTCAACAGCAGCACCGGCGGCGTCGCCTTCGCGTCGAGCGCCCAGTCGAACAGCCGCTGCTCGCGCACCTGTCCGCGGTGGACCTCGAGCGCGCCGGTCGGGCCGAAGTGGAACTCGAACCCGCTCTTCTCCCAGTCGGTGAGCGGGCGGCCCTCGCGGGTGCCGTCGGTCACCTGCCACCCCCCGACGAACCGCTCGCGCAGCGCCGCCGCGGGGTCGGGTGTCGGCAGCGCCTTCGGGGCCGGGGCGGCGGCGGCTTCGGGCGGCGAAACAGCGGGGGGTGGGTTGGTCGATGCGGCCCAGCCGACGACCGCGACGCCGACCGCGGCCACGCCGGCGAGGAGGAACTTCAGCCGCGGCGCGAGGGCGGCGTTCGCCAGCGACACCGCGCCGGGCGAGGCGGCGTCGGCCCCGCCGAGGCCGAACGCGAAGCCCGCCCGCGCCGCGGCGCCGACCAGGTCCGCCGGGACCGCCGCCCGCGCGTCCGCCGCCAGCAGCGCCGGCACCGCGGCCGACGCCAGCTCGATGCCGCGGCG
>JBGAQM010000275.1:0-8525 GCA_044220735.1 Urbifossiella sp.
CGTCCACCTGGTAGCGGTTGCGGACCTCGCGCACGCCGCGCACCAGCTCCTGCATCCGTGCGAACCGCGCCTCCACGCCGGCGTCGATCCACGCCGCGGGGTAGCTCGGCCACTTCGCCACGCACGCGTTCGCCTCGGCCCGCGCGGTCGCCGTCAGGCCGCGCTCGGGGGCGACCTCGTTCAGCGCCTCCCACAGCGACTCGGCCACGAACGGCATCACCGGCTGCACCAGCCGCAGGATGCCGTCGAGCACGCCGACGAGCACACGCTGTGCGACTGGGCGGGCGGCGGCGTCCTTGAGCCGACCCTTCGCCATCTCGATGTACCAGTCGCAGAACTCCGACCACACGAACTCGTACAGCCCGCGCGTCACCTCCGAGAAGCGGAAAGCTTCGAGCGCCGCGGTGGTCTCCTTCGCGGTGGTGGCGAGGCGCGACAGGAGCCAGCGGTCTTCGGTCGGCAGCGCGGCCACGTCCACGGGGGCGGGCGTGTATCCGTCGAGGTTCATGAGGAGGAACCGCGTCGCGTTCCACATCTTGTTGGCGAAGTTGCGGCCGACCTCGAAGCGGTCGCTGGCCTGCTTCGCGGTCGGCAACTCGGGGTCTTCCGCGGTCCACGGGCCACCGGGGCGGAACGGCTTCTTGCACTTCGGACACGCGAGCTTCTTGGTCCGCATGTACATGTGCTCCTGCTTCACCGGCACCTGCTCGCCGCAGTGGGGGCACACGTTCACCACCGGGAGCCGCGTGTCCTGCGTCTCGGTGGCGAGGTTCGTCATGCCGAAGCGGAGGGCGTCGGCCCCGTACAGTTCCACGATGTCGAGCGGATCGACGCCGTTCCCCTTGCTCTTGCTCATCCCCTCGCCGAAGCCGTCGAGCACTTTGGGCGTGATGTACACCTGATGGAACGGCACCTCGTCGAGGTTGTAGAGCCCGGTGAGCACCATCCGCGCCACCCAGAGGGTGATAATGTCGCGGCTCGTCACCAGCACGCTGGTCGGGTAGTAGTACGCGAGGTCCGACGTCTTCTCCGGCCAGCCGAGCGTGCTGTGCGGCCACAGCGCCGAGCTGAACCAAGTGTCGAGGACACCCTCGTCCTGCTTGAATCCGAGCTGTTCGAGGTGTTGGACTAGGTGCGGAGCGTCGTGTTGGAGACACACATGAAGGCTCCCCACCGGTAACCCGATCAGTTGGTCCAGCCTTCCTGTAGCACGAGAGGACTTCCGTTCTTCGCTCTCCACGAATGCGAAGTCGAAGGCATCAGGCCGTGCGTCTTTGAACGGTTGAAGCTGATCGGTGAGCCACTTCTTCGTGTGCTCATCGGCAATGTTGAGAAATGACCACACAGGGATGCGGTGGCCCCACCAGAGCTGACGGCTGATGCACCAGTCGCGCTTCTCGCCGAGCCAGTCGAGGTACGTCTTGGCGTAGCGCTCGGGCGTGAACTTCACCCGGCCGCTGCTCACCGCGTCCATCGACAGCTGCGCGAGGCCGGGCTTGCCGTCGTCGCGGTCGGCCATTTTCACGAACCACTGGTCCGACAGGTACGGCTCGATCGGCGTCTTGCTCCGGTCGCTGTACTTCAGCGGGATCACCCGGTCTTCCTTCCCCTCGAAGAAGCCGAGCTCCTCCATCCGCTTCGACACCGCCTCCCGCGCCTTGTAGCGGTCCAGTCCCGCGAACTCCTTCCCCTCGGAGTTGATCGTGCCGTCCGGGTTCAGGATGTTGATGACGCCGATGTGCGGGTTCCGCTGCCAGCAGGCGTAGTCGTTCGGGTCGTGCGCCGGCGTCACCTTCACGCAGCCGGTGCCGAGCGTCGGGTCGGCGAGGAGGCCGTCGGCGATGATCGGGATTTCGCGCCCCGTCAGCGGCTGCAGCGCGGTCTTGCCCACCAGCGCCTTGTACCGCTCGTCGGACGGATGTACGCACATCGCCGTGTCGCCCAGCATCGTCTCGGGGCGCGTGGTGCTGAAGCGGATGAACGTGTCGGGCACGCCCACCACGGGGTACTTGAACGTCCAGAATCCGCCCTTCGTGTCCTCGGTGTACGTCTCGTCGTCGGCCACCGACGTCTGCAGCTGGGCGTCCCAGTTCACGAGCCGCTTGCCGCGATAAATGTAGCCGTCGCGGAACATGCGGAAGAAGGTCTCGCGCACGGCCCGGGCGCACACCGGGTCGAGGGTGAACCGCGTTCGCGCCCAGTCGCAGCTCGCCCCAATCGACTTCAGCTGCCCGAGGATGCGGGCCTCGTACTGGTCCTTCCACGCCCAGATGCGCTTCACCAGCTCGTCGCGGCCGAGGTCGTGGCGGGTCTTCTTCTCTTCGAGCAGGACACGCCGCTCCACCACCGCCTGCGTGGCGATGCCGGCGTGGTCGGTGCCGGGCATCCACAGGGCGTTGAACCCCTGCATCCGCCGCCAGCGGATGAGCACGTCTTGCAGCGTGTTGTTGAGGGCGTGCCCCATGTGGAGCGCCCCCGTCACGTTCGGCGGCGGGATGACGATGGTGAACGGCTTCCGTGCCGCGTCCGGCTCGCTGTGGAAGTAGCCGCGCTCGTCCCAGACCCGGAGCCACTTCTGCTGGGCGTCCTTCGGGTCGTAGGCCTTCGGCAGTTCGGTCGGCATGGCTTACTTCCCTTGCTCCGCGTCCTTGAACAGCTTGAATTCGATGCTATCCACCAGCGCCAGCCACGACGCCTCGACCACGTTTTCGCTCACGCCCACGGTGCCCCACACGTCCGTCCCGTCGCGCGACTCGATCACCACGCGCACCCGCGCCGCCGTCCCCTCCTTCGGGTTCACGACGCGCACCTTGTAATCGACCAGCTGCACCCCCGCCAGGTTCGGGTACGCTGGCACCAACGCCTTCCGCAGCGCCGCGTCGAGCGCGTTGACCGGGCCATCGCCCTCGCTCACCTCGAATTGCGTGTCGCCGCTGATTCGCAACTTCACCGTCGCCTCGGTGACCGGCACGCCGTCGGCGCGGGCCTCGATGTTCACCCGGTACGCCAGCCGCTCGAACCACGGCCGGTACAGCCCCGCCGCCTTCTTCACCAGCAGGTCGAACGACGCCTCCGCCGCCTCGAACTCGTACCCAGCGTGCTCCAAGTCCTGCACCGCCCCGAGGATTTTCCCCATCAGCGCTTTGTCGTTCCCCAACTGGTACTTCGTCGTCTTCGACAGGATGGTGGACTGCCCGGACAGCTCGCTGACCAGGATGCGGCGCTCGTTACCGACCAACTCCGGCGTGATGTGCTCGTAAGTGGTCGGGTCCTTCGCCACGGCGTGCGTGTGCATCCCGCCCTTGTGGGCGAAAGCGCTGGCCCCGACGAACGGCTGTCCGCAGCGGAAGTTCATGTTGGCGATCTCGTACACGTACCGCGACGCCTCCGTCAGCCGGGCCAGGCTGCCGGGCACGAGCACGTCGCGGCCGTACTTCACCGCCAGGTTGGCGATCACGCTCACCAGGTCCACGTTGCCGCACCGCTCGCCGATGCCGTTCATCGTCCCCTGCACCTGCGTCGCCCCCGCTCGCACGGCCGCGAGCGTGTTCGCCACGGCCAAATCACAGTCGTTGTGGCAGTGGATGCCGACCTCGCAGGGCACCGCGGCGCGGGCGGCGGCGATGACCTCCGCGATCCGCTCGGGCATCGTGCCGCCGTTGGTGTCGCACGGGATCACCACGCTCGCCCCGGCGTCGGCCGCGGCGCGGAGCGTCTTCAGGGCGTACTCGGGGTTCGCCCGGTAGCCGTCGAAGAAGTGCTCGGCGTCGTAGAACACCTCGCGCCCCTGCGACCGGCAGAACCCCACCGAGTCGGCGATCATCCGCAGGTTCTCGTCGAGCGTCGTGCCGAGCACGTCGGTGACGTGGAAGTCCCACGTCTTGCCGACGATCGTGACCACCGGCGTGCGTGCGTCGAGCAGCGCCTTCAGGCACGTGTCGGTTTCCGGCGGCGCGTTCTTGCGCCGCGTCATCCCGAAGGCAACAACCTTCGCGTGCCGGAGGTTCAGGTCGCGGACGGCCTGGAAGTACTCGAAGTCTTTCGGGTTCGACAGCGGGTAGCCGCCCTCGATGTAATCGACACCCAGCTCGTCGAGCTTGCGGGTGAGGAGGAGCTTGTCCTGAAGCGAGAAGTTGACGCCCTCGCCCTGGCTGCCGTCGCGGAGGGTGGTGTCGTAGATCGAAACGCGGGTCATGGGTACGGTGGGGGCCGGCGGTGGAGTGTTCGGGGTGGCGAGGCGGCCCGGGAAACGGGACCGCCCCGAAGCGGGTCGGCTCCGGGGCGGCGTGATCGATCGCGTGCGCTCGGCCGAGCGGCCCCGGTCATCCTGTGTTGCCGACGCGGACGCCGGCGCGCACTCCCTGCGCCGCGGTAATAACCACCGGCCGGGAGTGACGGATGCGGGCCACGGGTTCGATTCCGAGTGAGTACGGTCGAGGAAATGTATCGCTCGATCGCGGAAGTGTCAACACGCCCGGCCGCGCACGTCGGGTCAACCCGCTGGCGGGCTGCTGACGTGGCGCCGCCCCCAGCGCGTGTCGTCGCGGGCGGGAAAGTCGCTGCGGAAGTGGGTGCCGCGCGACTCGTCGCGCGCCAGTGCGGCGTCGATCATCAGACGCGCTACGGTCAGGAGGTTCTGCAACTCCCAGCCGGCCTTCGTCGTGAACTCGCGGCCGAGGGCATATCGGCACCAGAAGCCCACGTCGCGGCGGGCCTCCTTCAGCCGGGCCGCGGCGCGGACGATCCCCATGTTTCGCACCATCAGTGCCCGCAGCGCGTTCGTCAGGTCGGCCACGTCGAGCCGGTCGGTCGGGTCGTCGGGGGCGACCGCCGCACGCACGTCCGGGGCGTGGAGCCCCGCCGGCATCGCCCGCGCTGCTTCGGCCGCGCCCCGCCCGCAGCGAGCTCCGTACACGAGCCCTTCGATCAGGCTGTTCGAGGCCAGACGGTTCGCCCCGTGCAGCCCGCTGCTCGTCACCTCGCCCGCGGCCCACAGCCCCGGCAGGGTGGTGCGGCCGTCGGCGTCCACGGTCACGCCGCCGACCATGTAGTGCGCCCCGGGCCGCACCGGGATGCGGTCGGTGGTGATGTCCAAGCCGAACCCGCGGCACACGCGGTCGAACCCGGGGAAGCGCGTCCGCACCATCACCGGGTCGAGGTGCGCCAGGTCGAGGTAGACGTTCGGGTGCTGTGTCCGCTCCATCGTGCGGAAGATGGCGCGGGCCACCACGTCGCGCGGGGCGAGCTCGGCCCGCGCGTCCTCGCCCGGCATGAACCGCTCGCCGTTCACGTCGCGGAGGTACGCCCCCTCGCCGCGGACGGCCTCGCTGACCAGCGACCGCGCCGACCCCGCGACGTACAGCACCGTCGGGTGGAACTGCATGAACTCCATGTCGCGCAACTCGGCGCCAGCCCGGTACGCGGCGGCCATCCCGTCGCCGGTGGCGACCGGCGGGTTCGTCGTCTCGCGGTAGACCATGCCGCACCCGCCGGACGCGAGAATCACCTGCTTCGCCGAAATCAGCATCCGCCCGAACGTCGGGTGCGCCACTACCGCCCCCCGACAGTGCCCGTCGGCGGTGAGGAGGTCGATGGTGAAGGTGTCGTCCCAGATGGTGACGTTCGGGGCGGTGCGGGCGGTGGCGATGACGGCCCGCATCATCTCGAAGCCGGTGGCGTCGCCGAGGGCGTGGACGATGCGGCGGTGGCTGTGTCCCCCCTCGCGGGTGAGCGCGAGTGCCCCGTCCTTCAGGTCGAACTTCGTGCCCCAGCGAACGAGTTGGTCGATCTCCGACGGCGCCTCGCGTACGACCGACTCGACGACGGCGCGGTCGCACAGCCCGTCGCCAGCCACGAGCGTGTCCTCGACGTGGTTGTCGAAGTGGTCCTCCGGCGAGAGGACGCCGGCGATGCCGCCCTGGGCGTAGGAGCTGTTGCTCTCGGTGACGCGGTCCTTGGTGACGACGAGCACCGACAACTCGGTCGGCACCTCCAGGGCCGCCCGAAGGCCGGCGATCCCGGCGCCGATCACCAGTACGTCGGTGAAGCGGTGAAACGTGGTGCGGGCGTCGAACGAGACGAGGTAGCGGTTCGCGGCGGACATGGGGAGCCCCGAGAGAGTTGCCCCCAGTGTAGGCGAACGGCCGGCGTCATCGACTCGGGGCCGCTTCGGCGGCGGGTGCTGTCGCCCCTTCGCGGAACGCGATCGCCTCATCGAAGCCCGTTGCGGAAGCTAGAACGTTGGCCCCGACGCCAGTCCTCGTGCCGGCGCGACGGTCCGCTGACGCCGGCCGTGCCCTTCGACCGTGCCGCCGATTCGGCTGCCGGCGGGGATGTCGAGCGGCCGGGGTGGCGGGCCGGCCGCCGGCGGGTTCCGCCCGGCGTCGTCGGCGTCGCGTTGAAGCCGGGCGACCTCGCGGCGGTACTCGTCGAGGAAGCGGTCGTACTGCTCCTGGGTCCAGCCGAGACGGTCCTGGAGGTCGCGGTTGTAGCGGTTCCGCTCGAACTGGTCGAGCGTCAGCGCGGCCGACTTGGCCCGGTTCCGAGGGTCGTCGTCCATCGCCTTCGCGTTGTTCGGGTCCACGCTCCCGCCCTGGCCGAAGCGGTCATCCTTGCCGCGCCCCTTGGGGTCGGGCGGGTTGTTCTTCGCCGCCTGCTCGGCCTGCTGCTTCAACTGGTTCAACTGTTCGCGGGCGCGGGCCTCGCGGTCGGGGTCGCCGGACGTCAAGTCGTTCTGAAGCTGCTCGGCCCGCTCCCGGGCCTCCTTGCCGACGGTCTTGTCGAGTTTCTCGCGGGCCTCGTCACGCTTCGCGTCGTCCTTGCTGTTCAGGTCATTCAGCGCCCCTTCAATCTCCTTCGGGTCAAACTTCGGCGTCGCCCCCTCCTTCGGTGGCATGCCGTCAATCTGGTTGGCTTTCGTGCCCATGCCCATCGGCGTCGGCATCGGGGGGGCTTTCACCCCCGACTCCTTACCGGCCATCTTTTCGGCTTGTTGGCGAAGGTCGTCCAACTCCTGCTGGGCCCGCGCCTTCTCCTTCGGGTCGTTGGAGTTGAGCCCCTTGGCGATGTCTTCGAGCTTCTGGCCGGCCCCTTTGCCGAGCGCCTGGTCGAGCTTGTCCTTGGCGGCCTGCTTCGTCTTCGGGTCGGAGTTCGTCAGGTCCTTCGCGGCCTGCTCCAGATCGGCCTTCTGTTTCCCGTCGAGCATTGGGGGCGTGCCCTTGCCCATCCCCGGGGGGACGTTTTCGCCCTTCGTCATCGGGTTCATCGGCGACGTCGGTCCGGCTTCGGGGCCGGCCTTCGGATCGACCGACTTCGGCATGGGGGCTTCGGGCCGAGCGCCCATCGGCTGCGCCTGGCCTGGTTCCGGGCGCTCGGCCCCGGGGTCAACCTGCTTCGACTCGGGCATCCCGCCCTTCGTGTCCATCCCCATCGGGCCGGCCTTCGGATCGCCTTCCATGCCCTTACCCGGCATCGGGTTGCCGGCCTTCGGATCGCCTCCCTTGCCCATCATCGGGTCGCCGGCCTTCGGCATCGGGCGCGGCTCGGCGGCGCTGGCCATCGGGTCGCCGGCCTTCGCGTCGTTCCCCATGCCGCTCATCGGCATCGGATCGCCGCTCTTTGGCGTCGGGCGAACCTGGCCCGGCTCCTCCGCCCGCTGCGCCTTGGCGTCGCCGCCGTCCTGCGGCTGCGGCGGCATACCCGCCTTCTGGTTTGCCTGCGGGTCGCGTTCGCCGCCGCGGTCGTTCGACGGCGGGGCCGTCTTGGCGCGGGCGCTGTTCTCGGCGGGGTTCGGCTGCGAACCCATCCCCATCGGGTCGCTTTCCTTCTGCTGCGTGGCGGACTTGGCGTCGCCGCCGGCTTGCGGGTCGTTCTTCCCCGGCGGCATCCCCTTCTGCATCATCGGGTCGCCGCCCTTCGGCGTGTCGCGTTCTGCGCCGGGCTCACCGCCGAGCGGCTCGGCCCGCTTCTCGCTCGGCTCCTGGGTCGAGCCCTTGCCCTGCATCGGCGGCATGTCGCCGCTCGGGCCGGCCTTCGTCTTCGACGGCTCCGGCGGTGGTTCGTCCGTGCCCTTCTGCCGCGGCTCGCTCGCGCCCGTGTTCCCGTCGCCCGCCTTCGGCGACGACTCGGGCGGCATTCCGCCCATCGGCGGGTTCGTCTTTTGGTCGGCGGGGTTCGTCCGCTCCTGGTCGTTGGCCGTGGGCGCGGACTTGGGCGACCCGCCGCCTTCCTTCTCCTTGTTGAGCTGGTCCTGAACCTTGCTCGCCTGGTCCTGAACGTCCTTGCTGCCGGCCGGGGACGGCATCGGAGCCGTCTCCGGGTTGTTGTTCTTGCCACCCGTCATGTCCTGCGGCATCCCACCGGGCATCCCCATGTCGGTCTTGTTCATGCCGGTGTCCTGCCCGCCCTTCTTGTCCGGGGTCATGGGCATCGGGTTGGGGTTGTTCATCCCCTTGTCCGGCGGCATCTTGGTGTCGGTCATGCCGCCCGGGTTTCCCTTGTCTGGTGGTGTCTTCGTTTCGGGGTTC
>JBGAQM010000276.1:0-8666 GCA_044220735.1 Urbifossiella sp.
CCAGCGCTAGCAGGAGCGGCGCCGCCCGCTCGGCCCACTTCTCCGCCGTCGGGTACGCCGACGCGCCGTCGGCCCACGCCTGCCGCAACATGTCCGTGTCGATGACGCCGGGGTTCAGCGGCACCGCCGCCATGCCGCGCGGCAGCTCCTGCGCCAGCGCCAGCGTCAGCCCCTCGACCGCGTACTTGCTCGCGCAGTACGGCGCGACCTCCGGCGCCACGCTCCGCCCCCACCCGCTGGACAGGTTCACGACCACGCCGGTCTTGCGCGCCACCATCGCCGGCACGAACCCGCGCAGCACGTTCGCCACGCCCTTCACGTTCACGTCGATGACGGCGTCGAACGCGGCCGCGGGCACCTCCCACAGCGGGGCGGGCGAGTTCATCACGCCGGCGTTGTTGACCAGCAGGTCGGGCGCGCCGTGCGACGCCAGCACGTCCGCGGCCCAGGCGGCGACCGCGGCGCCGTCGGCCACGTCGAGCCGGTCGAAGCGGTGCGGCGCGCCGAACGCGGCGGCCAGCTCGGCGACGCGCGCCGCGGACCGGCCGCAGCCGACGACGGTGTGCCCCGCGGCGGCGAACCGCGGCACCAGGGCGCGGCCGAGCCCGCGCGTCGCGCCGGTGAGAACGATCAGTTTCATGCCTTGCTCCCGACGAAACGCGTGAACCCGACCGCGGCGCGGGTGTCCAGAAAGGTCCGCCCGTCGGCGCGGTACAACTCTATTCTGACGGCGGGCGGGCGAACGAGGGAGACCTGTGGACGACGCGAATTCGGCGAGATTCCGGGCCGGGCTGGGGTTCGGCCTGCTGGCGTACACGCTGTGGGGGCTCGTCCCCCTCTACTTCGCCGCCCTCAAGCACGCCGGCGTCTCCGCCCCCGAAATCCTCGCCCACCGCATCGCCTGGTCGCTCCCCGTCCTGCTCCTGCTCACCGCCTGCGTCGGCGGCTTCGCCGACCTCGGCCGGGTCCTCCGCACCCGCAAACTTGTCCTCACCCTGCTCGCGTCGTCGCTGTTCCTCGCCGTCAACTGGCTGCTGTACATCTACGCCACCGTCACCGACCGCGTGACGGAGGCGAGCCTCGGCTACTACATGATGCCGCTGGTGAACGCCGCCCTCGCCACCACCGTCCTCGGCGAGCGCCTGCGACCCCTGCACTATCCCGCGCTCGCGCTCGTGGCCGTCGGCGTCGCCATCCCGTTCGTCGCGGCGGGCACGTTCACCTGGCTGGCGGTGCTGCTGCCGATCTCGTTCGGCGTCTACGGCCTGATCCGCAAGCGCGTCGCGGTCGAGAGCACGACGGGGCTGACGGTCGAGTCGCTGCTCATGCTGCCGCCGTCCGTCGGCTACCTGATCTACCTGTCGGCGGCGGGCGAGAACCACTTCGGGGCGGCGGGCACGACGAACGCGCTGCTGGCGGTCAGCGGGGTGGTGACGGTGGTGCCGCTGCTGGCGTTCACGCTGTCGATCCGCCGGCTGCCGCTGCTGGCGGTGAGCTTCATCCAGTTCGTGTCGCCGACGGTGCAGATGCTGCTGGCGGTGACGGTGCTCGGCGAGACGCTGACGCCGGACCGGGTCGCGGCGTTCGTGTGCGTGTGGGTCGCGGTGGCGGTGTTCGTGGGCGACGCGGTGTGGCAGGCGCGGGGGGTGAGGCGCAAGGCCCGCCGGCCGCGGCCGGCGGCCTTGCGCCCCGTGGCCGTCACACGATGATGGTGTGAACCGCCGTCTGCGGCTCGCCGCCGGTGACGTGGACCGTCCCGGCGGCGTCGACGTACACGTCCACCTCGCTGCGGGCGCCGAACTCCGGCAGGTAAATCCCCGGCTCGATGCTGAAGCACGTCCGCGGGATGATCCGCCGGTCCTCGCGGGTCTCCAGCCCGTCGATGTGCGCCCCGTTGCCGTGGACCTCCTGGCCGATGTTGTGCCCCGTCCGGTGCGTGAACTGGTCGCCGTACCCGGCCTTTTCGATCACGCCCCGCGTCGCCGCGTCCACCTCCCAGCCGAGCAACTGCTCGCCGGCCGCGAACGCCGCCTTCACCTTCGCGATGCCCGCGTCGCGGCCGGCGGCCACGACGTTGAACACGTTCACGTACTTCTCGGGCACGTCGGCCCCGACGTAGGCGACGCGGGTGTAGTCGGCGTACACGGCGCGCGGGCGGTTCATCTTCGCCCACAGGTCGATCAGCACCCAGCTGCCGGGCACGACCGGCGCGTTCGACGCGGCCGTCGTCTCGTAGTGCGGGTCGCCGCTGTGCGGGCCGACGCCGACGATCGGCGGGCTGTACGTCACCATGCCGCGCTCGGCGAAGTGCGCCATGATGCGCGCCTGCACCGCCGCCTCGGTCACGCTCCCCGTGGCGCGAATCTCGGCGGCGATGAACGCGAACGCGACGTCGTAGGCGTCGCGGCAGTGGCCGGCGGCCTCGAAGTGGCTCTTCTCCTGGTCGGCGTCCCACGTCGCCTCGAACTGCTGGATCAGGTCGCCGCTCGGCACCACCTCCACGCGGTACGACTTCACCAGCTCCACGGTGCCGGCGTCCACGCGGCCGATGTACGGGTTGGCGTTCCGCGGCGAGTACTCCATCGCCACGCGCTTCGCCCCGATGACGAGCTCGCCGACGCCGGTTTCGAGG
This sequence comes from Urbifossiella sp., assembly GCA_044220735.1. GTDB lineage: Bacteria > Planctomycetota > Planctomycetia > Gemmatales > Gemmataceae > Urbifossiella. The sequence goes on from JBGAQM010000276.1 coordinate 2,633, forward strand.
TCCTGCCAGCGGCGGTAGACGGTCTTGGTGGTGCCCGGGAGGTGGTCGAGCGCGGCCGGCTCGATGGCGTGGACGAGCTTGAGCGGCAGCCCGTCGGCGGGGACGTAGTAGAACCACCGGCGCGACAGCTTCTTGCCATCCATGTCGCAGACGCGCTGGGCAAGGACGTTGGACCCGCGGAAGTCGTAGAGGAGCCAGCCGTCGAGGCCGGCGTCGCGGACGGCAGCCTGAACCGCACCCAGGTCGAACACGTGAACCCTCCTCGGCCGTGAGAGGCAAGTTCGATTTACCAGGCGCGCGCGCCGGCGGGAACGGGGAATCCGGGTGGTTCGGTTGCCGCTTGCGGCTTCGCGTCGCCCAACGCGAAGCCGCAAGCGGCAACCGAACCACCCGGTTCACCGCTTCGCCACCAGCACCCGCCGCACCACGTCGGCGTACGCCCGCAGCGTCAGCACGTTCCGCAGCTGGAAGCCGTTGCGGTCCAGCGACGCCTCGGTGTAGTCGGCGTGCTTCCCGGGGTTGCTCGAGGTGGACGCCGTCGCCGGCGATCAGCGTCGGCACCTGGTACACGTCCGCGGCGTCGGCCTTGAACTGCGGCAGGCTGCCGTCCCAGTCCGTCGGCCGGCGGCGGAGGACGTCGGCCTGGTAGTCGATGACGGGCAGGCCGTACACCGCCGCGACGCGCGCGCTGCACGTCGGCGAACGCCCGCGACTTCTCCAGCATCCCGCTCCGCGGCGGCAGCGTCGTCATCAGCACCACCGTGCCGTTCTTCAAGCAGCCGCTCGACCACCGACCGCGTCCGCGCCTCGTACTCCTTCGCGTCGTACAGCCCCATGTCGTTCGTGCCGAACAGGAGCACCGCGGCCTCGGGGTTCAGCTTCTTCAGCCAGCCGTCGAGGTTCTCGTCGGCCCAGCGGATCGTCATGCGGCTCTTGTTGCCGTACTCCTCGCCGCGCCACTTCCGCCAGCAGTCGGCCGTCGTGGTCGCACCGTCGCAGCGCGCCGCGGCGTCGCCGGCGAGCTTCGCCCCTTCGAGCGGCGCCCAGAACGCGAACGAGTTCGTGATGGAGTCGCCGAACAGCGCCAGCGTGCCCGGCGTGCCGGTGAACTTTGCGTGCACGTCGCGCATCGGCGCGACCCAGGCGGGGTCGGCGGCGGGCTGGGCGGCGAGGAGCGGGACGAGCGCGAGGACGGCGAAGCGCATGAGGAACCTCGGGGGCGGGCGGGCGGTGTCATTCTCCCGCGCCGCGGCCGCATTGGGTAGAATCTCGGCGCCCGGCCGGCGAACACCCTTCAACAACCCCACGAGGACCGACCCGTGAGCCCGAACCCGCTCCCCGAGTTCCGCTCGAACCAGTACGAGTTCAACGACGAGCAGAACCGCACCATCGGCGCCCTCTCCGACGGCATGCGCACGGCCGCGACGCTCGTCCAGCTGCTCGGCGTGGCGCTGCTGGTGTTCGCCGGCCTCGCCGCGTACCAGGCCATCAAGGTGGAGGGCACCAACTGGGGGCCGGCCGCCGGGCTCGGCGCCGCGACGCTGTTCGTCCTCACGGTCGGGTTCTGGACCGGCTCGGCGGCGCACTCGTTCCGCCGCATCACCGAGACGAAGAACGAGGACGTGTGGCACCTGATGAACGCCCTGGAGAGCCTCCGCAACATGTACGGGCTGCTCCGCGGCGTCGTGATGATCTCCCTGTTCCTGACGGTCGTCGGCATCGGCCTCGCGGCGTTCGCCCAGTTCAACCGCGTGGGCTGACCGGCCGGGCGGTGGATAGAATCGCTCCTATCCACCCCCACCCGGAGCCCCCGCCCCATGACCCGACTCGCCCCGGCCGCCCTCGCGCTGGCCGTCGTCGCGGCGGCCGCCGCCGCCCAGCCGCCGGCCGCCGCCAACAAGTTCGACCGCTACCGCGACCGTACGTCCCGCCCGACGCCAACGTCCTCGTCCTCATCGACGTGAAGGCCGCTTACGACAGCCCGATCGGCCGGCAGGAGAAGTGGGCCGAGGAGTACAGCAAGCGCGTTGCTCGAAATTCGTGTCGGGTTCGTCGCCCCGTACTCGTCGGCGGTGGTGGTCGGGGCGGTGGTCAACCTCAACTCGATGACCCGCGACCACCAGGTCGGCGTGATCGGCGTGCTGCAGCAGCTCCAGGTCCGCGACCTGGCGGCGCGCGACGGCGGCACCTTCACCGAGATCGCCGGCGGCCGTTCGCCCTGTCGCCGCGCGACGTGTACTACTCGACGCTGTCCCTCCCCGCCACGGTCGCCCTCTACCCGGCCGACCGGCAGGCCGCCGCCCGCTGGTCGCGCCACGCCACCGGGGTGCAGAAGGAGGCGAAGCTGACGCCGTACCTCGCCGCCGCCGCGGCCGCCGCCGACGGGAAGGCCGTCACCGTCGCCGTGGACCTGGCCGAGTCGCAGGACCCGGCGCTGCTCCGCCTCGGCCTGGCCGCCAGCCCGACTGTCGTGAACGCGAAGCTGGGCACCGAGGGCGTCAGCAGCCTCGCCACGTTCATCGGCTCCGCGAAGGGGCTCACGTTCACCGCGACGACCGGCGAGTCGATCACCGGCAGCGTGCGCATCGACTTCGCCTCGCCGTTCCTCGTCCACCAGCCAGTACTGAAATACCTGGAGCTGCTCGACCAGTTCGGCGTGGCGATCCCGGGCGTGAGCAGCTGGGAGGCGAAGTTCGAGCAGAAGGCGATGACGTTGTCCGGCCCGCTCGCCCCGGGCGACCTGCGCCGCATCCTGTCGCTGTTCGCGTTCCCCGGCACCGCGTCGGAGGACGACGCGCTGAAGGCCGGCGAGGTCTCGCCGGGGGCGACGCAGCGGTACTTCGCGGCGACGAACACGATCCTGTCGGACTTGCGGAAGCAGAAGGAGAGCAAGGACTACAACAAGATGGCGACGTGGCACGACAAGGCGGCCGACCAGCTGTACCACCTGAACCGGACGGGCGTGGAACCGCTGGCGCTGAAGGTGGCGGACGACGCCGGGCGGCGGATGAAGGCGCTGGGGCTGAGCCTCCGCGGGGTGCCGATCGACACCAAGGCGCTGGACGCGTCGTCGTACTACACGTACTCGACGAGCGGCGGGTGGGGCTGGTGGGGCGGGCGGTCCACGTCGTACAGCACGAACATCCCGCAGGTCCGCGGCGAGATCGCGCAGGTGGTGGCCCGCGACGAGAAGACATGCCTGACGACGTGGTCGCAGATCGACACGATGATGTCGGACACCCGCCGGCAGCTCGGCGAGAAGTACAAGTTGCAGTTCTGACCCCTGGTTCTGGTCGTCCGCCGCTCGGGGCGAACGGCTCGGTTCGGTGGACCGGCGTCGCGCCGGTCTGGGCGATGACCGGCGGGACGCCGGTCCCACCAAACTGAGACACGACCTTCTGACTCAGTGGGTAGACGCGGGCGACGATCGGGTGGAGAATGGTCAGTCCGCGTCTCCCGCGAGGTCGCCTCATGCCCGCGCCCGGCCCGCTGTTCGCGTTCGGCATCGTCGAGCTGACCAACTTCGTGACGCTCATCGGCGCCATTGTCGCGCTCGTGTTCGAGGTCCGACGCCACGGCTACCTCGGCGGCCCGCCCAAGGTGCCGGACCCGATCATCGCCCCGGCGGCCCGCGCCGGTGGGGCCCCGTGGTGGCTCTTCTACGCGATCAGTGTCGTCTGCATGGTCCTGTTCTGCGGCGGGTGCGGCATCAGCCTGATCAGCCGCAAGCGGGACCCCGGGCCGCCGCCGGCCCCAACCACGAAGCAGGGCGACGACAGTGGTGGTGGGAAGAAGAAGGACAGCCCGCCCGCCGACCCGCAGGCCGGCCGCAAGGTGCCGGTCAACCGGCCGATCGAGGCGTGGGACGAGCGCATCGTCGTCACCCTGGAGTCCGTCGAGTTCCGCAAGAACAACCGGATGCGGTGGCACGTTACCATCGCCAACACGACCGGGCGCGAGATTCGGATTCCCGTCTACCCCACCGAGTGCTCGCTGGTCGATCAGAACGGCACGAAGTTGACGGGCGTCGAACACTCGGCCCTCAGCCACAACGGCGTGGCGGTCGCGGACGGGGAGACGAAGCCGTACTGGATCGACTTCCCGGTTCCCGCCCCCGGTTCGACCCGGCTCGTCGCCACGTTCCCCGCGGCGGCCGGCGGCTACCACCTGTCGTCGTTCGGCCTCGAACTCGTCCCCGGCCCCGACGGCCCCGGCGTGAGCGCCGACTCGCTCGTCCGCCGCGTCGTGATCGGCAAGCCGCTGGCGACGTGGAACCCGCAAATCACCTGCACCCTGGAGTCGGTCGAGTTCCGCCCCGACGGGCGGATGCGGTGGCGGTTCAGCTTCTGGAATCGGAGCGGGGTATCGACCGACGTGTACACCTACCCGGAACCGAGCAACACCTTCCTGACGGACGAGAAGGGGACGAGCTACCCGGGGGTGGGGCACATCACGGCGACCACGAACGGGAGCGCGCTGCCGGACGGGGTGAAGGTGCCGGTGTGGGTCGAGTTCCGGTCGCCGCCGCCGGACGCGGCGTGGCTGACGGCCCGGTTCGGGGCGCAGCCGAGTACCGGCCCGCCGTTCCGCAAAATCCCGAACTCGGTCCTCCACCTGCCGCCGGGGAAGGCCGGGCCGATGGCGAGCCTGACGTTCGCGGCCGACGCGGGGGCGGCGGTGGTGGACGAGACGCTCGACCTGACGATCGGCGGCGGGTCGGCGAAGCTGCACCTGTCGAAGCACTTCCCGCGGGCCGAGGCGACGGCGTTCGTCCCGGTCGGGACGGAGGTGCGGTACGCGGTGAAGGCGACGACGCAAGTGAACCTGAACGGCAAGGAGGCGACGTTCTCGGGGGCGGGCTCGGGCTCGTACCCGGTGCCGGCCGACCGGCGGCTGGTGTTCGTCCGCGACACGGCCGCCGGGTTCAACAACTTCCGGGCGCTGTTCCAGGAGCCGCGCTGACCGGTGTTCCGCCGCTTGCGGCTTAGCGCTGCCCAACGCTAACCCGCAAGCGCGGTCACTTCTTCTTCGGCTCCGCCTCGCGCTTCTTCCACCCCAGCAGCACCACGTCGGGCGCCTCGGGCGCCTTCGCGTCCACGGGGATCACCAGCTCGTTCGACTCCGTCAGCCGGCGGACCGCCTTGAACTCGCCGAGGAACTCCTCCGGCCCGGCGAGGTCGTCGAACCCGGGCACGCCGTAGTGCATCGGCACGACGAACCGCTTCGGCCGCAGCTGGTCCACGACCTTCTTCGCCTGCTCGCCGTTGATCGTGTAGATGCCGCCGACCGGGACCATCAGCACGTCCACCGGGCCGACCGCCTTCGCCTGGTCCGGCGAGAGTTCGTGCCCCAGGTCGCCGAGGTGGCAGAACACCAGCCCGTCGGCCTCGACCACCCAGACCGCGTTCTTCCCGCGGGTCATGCCCATCGCCGCGTCGTGGTACGTCGCCACCGTGCGGACGCGGGTGTTCTTCACCTTCTCGTCCACCCGCGCCCAGTCGGTCTTCTTGCCGTCGGGGCTGGTGGTGACGCCGAGGAAGATGCGCCCCTTCTCGCCGAGGACCTCGGGCTGGGCGTGGTCGTTGTGCGGGTGGCTGACGAGGCAGACGTCGGCGTTCACCCGCGGCGTGCCGAAAGTGGGGATGGCGTGCGGGTCGAAGACGACGAGTTGCTTGCCGGCGGTTTCGAGCTGGAAGAACGACTGCCCGTACCAGCGGAGCGTGGCCGCGGGCGGCGGGTCTTGCGCGGCGGCGGGGAGGGCGACGAGCGCGACGAGGACGAGCAGCGCGGCGGGCCGGGGCATGAGGCGGTCTCCGGGGGCGGGGCTATCGTATCCCGCGCCCCCGGGCCGGAGCGAGAGGGGGCGACTTTGTCGAAAGCCTATTGGTGATCGGCATCGACTCAGGTCCACCTCGGCATCGAATCCAGCTCCACGGTAGCACAGTCCCTGCGGGCGGCGAGGATGCTGCCGCAGGGAGCCAAGTATGCGGACCGTGGACGATTTTGCCCGGATTCGACAACTCCATCGCGACGG
>JBGAQM010000277.1:0-9373 GCA_044220735.1 Urbifossiella sp.
GTCGAGGTCGAGCAGCCGCAGCGCGACCGCCTCCATCCGCGCCGTGCGGAACTCGCCGTGCAGCGCCGGCACGTCGTACTTGTGCCGCCGCAGCGCCGACCGCAGGAGCCGCGTGGGGACGAGCAGCCGCGCCGCGAGGAGGCCGCGGAGGTGCGTCGCCGCCTGCTTCGACTCGTTACCGGGGACGACGCCGAGCTTGCGCAGCAGGTCCGGCAGGAGGTGCCGGGCGACGCCCTGCGCGGCCGCGGCCTGGCGCTGCTCGGCGGTCATGTGCGGGTTCAGCACGATCCCCGCGGCCGGCCGGCGGCGCCGCGGCGCGTCGTCGCCGTCGTCGGGCTCGACGACTTCGATGGGGATGCCGAGGTGGTCGTCGGCGAGGCGGAGGGCGTCGACCGGCGGGGCGGCGACGCCGGCGCGGTCGAGGAGGCCGTGGACGAGCCGGTCGCAGGCGTCGAAGAGTTCGTCCTGGGAGAAGTCCATCCCGGCATCAGACCCGAAGCGGCCGCCGCGTGCAAGGGCGGGAGGCGGGCGGTTGTGTCTCGAACCCGATCGGGCGAAATCGAGCCCCTCCGGGTCCGCGGCGCGGAGCCGCGAGTGTTCGCGCGGGTGGTTCGGTTGCCGCTTGCGGCTTCGCGCTTCCCGACGCGAAGCCGCGCGCGTACGCGCGGGGGGTTCTGTTGCCGTTTGCGGCTTCGCGCCGCGGAGACGCCGCGGTCACGGCCGCGCGGCGACCGGCGGTTCGGGCGGGCGGCGGAAGCGGAGCCCGCTGCGGATGTAGTCGCCGTCGCCGGGGCTCAGCGCCGGCGGGCCGTACATCCACGCCGGCCCCGCCTCGCCCTGCCGCCGCCCCTCCGCGAACAGCCCCTGCATCGCCTTCGGTTCGAAATCGACCGACGTCTCCAGCCCCTGGTACCCCTGCGCCAGTGCCGTCAGGTGGTACTTCATGCCGCTGGCGCGCGACAGGCCGTACAGGTTCGCCAGCTCGCCGCGGCAGTGGGCGTACACCAGCCCCTGCACCGACGCCCCCAGCACCGGCAGCACCCGCGGCCGCACCGCCGCCGCGTCCGGGTACAGCTTCCCCGACACCACCGCGTACAGGTTCCCGCCCGGCGGGTTCGGGTCGGCCCCCGGCGGGGGCGGCGGGTCGCCGGCGGCGCCGGCCGCCGCCGCCGCGAACACGTGGGACGGCACGAACAGCTGCGCCGAGATGGCGCCGTCGGCGTGGAGTTCGGTCGCCGGCGCCCCGTCCACGTCGATGCGGAACCGGACCGGCGGCATCATCCCCGGCACCGACGCCGACGCCAGCAGCACGTCGCGGAACAGCTCGCACCCCTCGGGGCACGGCCGGCAGGCGATGGCCCCCAGGTCCCACACCACCAGCCGGCGGGTGTCGAGGTTCGTGGTGCCGACGTACAGCCGGCGGCCCTTGCGGTGCTCCTCGGCGACGCGGGTCATCAGCGTCGGCGTGATCTCGCGCTCGATCAGCCGCTTGAGCGGGGCCGACGTGGCGACCGAGTCGCGGAACGGGATGGTCACCCAGCCGCGGATGCGGAACACGTCCGACGCCTGGATGGTGGTGTACAGGTGGCCGAGGTGCTGGTCGTACTCCGGGCCGAGGAAGGCGAACGGGGCCATCAGCCCGCCGGTGCTGACGCCCGTCACCACGTCGAACTCGGGGCGGGTGCCGGACCGGGTCCAGCCGTCGATGACGCCGGCGGCGTAGGCGCCGTAGGCGGCGCCGCTGGACAGCGCCAGGACGTGCCGGGGCCGGCGCATGGGGCAGTTGTCGGTGGCGGCGGGGTCGAACGGGGCGAGGCAGCCGGGCATGGGCGACATGGCCATGACCGTGTCGCCGGGCAGGCCGCACGGGTGGTCGGCGGGGGCGAGCGCCTGCGCGTGCGGCGGCGTGAACGGCACCGGCCGGCGTGGCTGCGTCGCGCACCCGGTCGCGGCCAGCCCCGCCAGCAGAAGCGCCCCGACCGTCCCCCGAACGTACCGGACCATGCGTCGGGGCGTACCCGAAGCCGGCGGAGCCTGTCAACCCCCGAAGGTGTGCATAACCGCCCGGCGAGCCCGGGGGCGTCCGCCCCCGGATTCTCCTGGTCGGGATGACGAAAGTCTGGGGGCGCACGCCCCCGGCTCGCCGGGGAATCGCACGTCGCACGGCCCCCAGAGTCGCTATTTCCCCCAGCTTTTCCGCTGTTCCGCACAGTTCGAACGGCCAGCATTGCGTGGGTGTGGCCGTATCGGAAGAACCGAATTGATGGATTGTAACGGAGTTAGCGGAAATGTTGTGCATATCGGTTGTCCGGCCGGCGACATTGTCTAGAATGGCGGTCCACAACACGAACGCCATGTCGGCAGGACACGGACCCGCGCCAGCGGTTGGTGCGGCGCCCCAATGGCGTAACCAGGAGGCTCAGCTTTGATGGTCACCACCACTTTCGCCGCCGTCGTCCTCAGCGCGGCCCTGGCCGAGGCGCCGTCGGTGCCGGCCTGGGAGAGCAACTACGCCCGCGCGTCGGAGACGGCCGTCGCCCAGCGGAAGCCGCTGGCCGTGTTCATCGGCCACGGTGAGGGCGGGTACAGCCGGGTCGTCGGCGGCAACATGCCGACCGAGGCCGGCCGGCTCCTGGCGGCGAACTACGTCGCCCTGTACGTCAACGCCGACACCGCCGAGGGCAAGCGCCTGGCGACCGCGTTCGGCGTGGACGAGGGCCTGGTCATCAGCTCGCGCTGCGGCAACCTGCAGGCGCTGAAGCACGGCGGCGCCGTCCCGGCGGTCGAGCTGGCGAGCTACCTGACGAAGTACAGCGCCGCCGACGTGGCCGTGACCACGACCGAGCGCGCCGGCACCGCGGTCGTGGCCCCGGTGGTGGTGAGCGGGTGCGCCAACGGCCGCTGCGGCACCGTGGTGACCGGCGGCTACTACGCCCCGGCGTACCGCGGGACCAGCAGCTGCCCGAACGGCCAGTGCCCGAACGTGCGCTAAGTCGATCCGCGCGTGGGGCCGGTTTCCAACCGGCCCCACGGGCGCGGCGTTTTACCCTCCCACTCCCCGCCGCGCCGCGCCGCGAACACCCGCACGTCCTCCTGCCGGCCGCGCCGGTACAAACTCCCCCGCAGCGTCCCCTCCTCGCGGAACCCGACCTTCTCCAGCACCCGGGCGCTGGCGTCGTTCCCGACGATCACCCGCGCCTGCACCCGCTCCGGGGCGTGCGCCGCGAAGGCGTACGCCACCACCGCCCGGCACGCCTCGGCCGCGTACCCGGCGCCCCAGAACGGCTCGCCGAGCCAGTACCCCAGCTCCATCACCCGGTTCGGCCGCGACGCCCAGAACACGCCGACGGTGCCGACCGGCCACCGCCGCGGGTCGGCCGTGAGGCACACCGCGAGCGGCTCGGGCACCCCCTCGGCGTACCGGCTGCGGGCGTAGGGGCCGACGAACCCGCGGGTGTCGGCGATGGTCTGGTGGTGGTCCCAGAGGGTGAACCGGGTGACGGCCGGGTTCGCGGCGAGGGGGAACAGCGGTTCGGCGTCGGCGTCCTCGAACGGGCGGAGGACGAGGCGTGCCGTTTCGAGCGTCGGCGGCCGCCAGTCGGGGTTCGGGAGGGGAATCATGGCGTCCCGAGCGCGGCGCGCTCGACCTCCGCGCGGTCGATCGTCGGCGTCGCCCCGCGGTGCTCGCACACCCGCGCCGCGTAGTGGAGGGCGAACCGCAGACACTCCCGCAGCGGCCGGCCCTCCAGCGTGAGGCACACCATCGCGGCGGTGAAGGCGTCGCCGGCGCCGACGGTGTCGATCACCTTCGCCGGCGGGGCGGGCATGGACAGCGGTTCGCCGCGCTCGGGGTACACGGTACAGCCGTCGGCCCCACGGGTGAGGATGACGAGGCGCGTTTCCGCGGCCGAGAACCGGAACAACCCCGCGACGCGCTCGGCGTCGGTGGTGCCGGGCCAGCCGAACAGCTCGGCGAGGGCCGGCAGCTCGTCCGCGTTCAGCTTCACCGTGTGGCTGCGGTACAGCGACCGGGTGATGTGCTGTTTGGTGAAGTAGTGCTGCCGCAGGTTCACGTCGAACACGCGCAGGGCGTACCCGCCGGGGCCGGAGCGGCACTCGTGTAGGAACGTCTGGATCGTGTCGCAGCTCGCGTCCGCGCGCTGCGCCAGCGTCCCGTGACAGACGGCTCCGGCTTCACCCGCGAGCGCCGCGAGCGCCGGCGTCCACGCGATCGCGTCCCAGGCCACGCCCTCGGTGATGCGGTACGCCGGCACGCCGGCGGCGTCGAGCGTCACCTGCACCGTGCCGGTCGGGCGCTGCGGGTCGGTCTGGATGAATTCGTCACTCATGCCGAGCCGGCAGACCTCGGCGCGCAGCTCGCGCCCCAACTCGTCGTCGCCGACGCGCGAGACGACGGTGCCGGCGTGGCCGAGCTGGCGGCAGTGGTAGGCGAAGTTGAACGGCGCCCCGCCGGCGACGCGGCGGCCGTCGGGAACACGTCCCACAGCAGTTCGCCGATGCCGACGACGGGGCGGGTCATGCGGGTTCGGGTAGTTCCGTTGCCGCTTGCGGCTTCGCGCGTCCCGACGCGAAGCCGCAAGCGTTCGCGCGGGTGGTTCCGTTGCCGCTTGCGGAGTTCGCGCCCCGCGGCGCGGGAACGAACCAGCACATTGCGGCGCCCACGGACGGGTCGCTTGTCGAAGAACGCCGCCAGCGCCGCGGCGCTCGTCCGTCAGCCGCGGCTCGGCAGCTCGCCCGCATACGCTCGTCCACGCCCACCGCCTGCCGCGAGCAGCGGCGCAGCAGCTCCTTCGTCGTCGCCAGCGCCTTCGCCCGCCCTCGGCCAGCGACCGGCACCACGCCCGCGCCGTGTCCAAAAGCGCCTCCGCCGGCACCACCGCGTTCACCAGCCCGGCCCGCTCCGCGGCCGCGGCGTCGATCAGCTCGCCGGTGAGGAGCAGCCACCGTGCCGTTCGCTCGCCGACGTGCCGCAGCAGGTGCGGCAGCACCATCGCGGCGACGAGCCCGCGGCGCACCTCGGGGTAGCCGAACTTCGCCGCCGGCACCGCGACCGCCAGGTCGCACACCGTCATGAGCCCCGCCCCGCCGGCGACCGCCGCCCCGTTCACCGCCGCGACCGTCGGCTTCGGGAGCGAATAAATCTGCTCGTACAGTGCCGACAGCCGCGCGGCGTCGTCCCACACCTTGTCCGACTCGTCGCCGAGGGTGGCTTGAAGTTCGTCGAGGTCCATGCCGGCGCAGAACGCGGGGCCGCTGCCGGTGAGGATGACGGCGCGAACGGCGTCATCGGCGGCGGCGCGGCGGAAGGCGTCGGCGAGCTGCGCGATGAGGGCGCGGCTGAGGGCGTTGCGCCGGTCGGGCCGGTCGATGGTGACGACGGCGGCGGGGCCGTCGTGGGTGTAGCGCACCAGTTCGGTCATGCCCGCTCCGCCAGCTCGGGGGGAACCTCCACCTGCAGCCGCAGCAGCGCCAGCGCGAACGTCTTCCCCTGCGTGTCGGTCCGCAGCGACGTGCTGGCGCCGCCGGCGAGCGCGTCGGACAGCACGAAGTTCAGCCCGCGCACGTTCGCCGCCTCGAACCGCTCCACCTTCGACACCCCCAGCGGGGCGAAGTACGCCGCCACGCGGTCGGCCGTCAGGTGCTCGCGCAGCCAGGCGAAGCCGGCGTCGGTGTACGCGATCACCGCCACGTTGGCGTGGTTCCCCTTGTCGCCGCTGCGGCCGTGGGCCAGCGTCGAGAGCGGCACCCGCGTCACGGCAGCACCTCCGCCTTCGGCTCGACCGCGCTCTTGGCCACGAGCGCCGGCCAGTACGCGAACACCTCGCGGACCGGCGGCCGGCCGGTCGTGTACCCGGTGGTGCCGGCGTACCCCGACGTGACCAGCGGCGCGAACTCGCGCGTGAACCGCTCCACCGCCGCCCGCCGCGGGTCGCGCACCGCCACCCGCAGCACCACCTCCGGCGCGTCGGCGGTCGCCGTCACCACGCCGGGCACGCACGCCCCGGCGCCGATCGTTTCCACCAGGCTGTGCGCGAACGTCAGCCCCGACTGCCGCAGCCGGTCGAGCATCACCTCGCCGGACCGGCGCGCCTTCGCGGCGGCGTTCGGGCCGGCGATGACCAGTGTCCCCGCGCTCATGAACCCGTCGCGGTACGCCACCGACACCTTGTACGTGTCGGTGACGCCGCGGCCGGTGCCGCCCGTCACCGCGACCACGCCCGGCCCCGCCTGCCGCAGCTGCACCGTGGTGAAGTCGGCGACCACGTCCGGGGTGAAGTACCGCGCCGGGTCGGCGACCTCGTACAGCAGTTGCTCCGCCAGCGCGTCCACGGTCACGACGCCGCCGGTGCCGTCGGGCTTGGTGATTGTGAAGCCGCCGCCCTCGCCGATCTCGGCGATCGGGTAGCCGACCGTTTCGAGGCGCGTCGAATCGTCGGCGTCGATCCACAGGCCGCCGGTGGCCTGGGCGCCGCACTCGATGAGGTGCCCCGCGACCGTCGCCGCGGCGAGGCGGTCGAGATTGGCGAAGTCCCAGCCGAACTCGTGCGCCGCCGGGCCGACCGTGAGCGACGCGTCGGCGACGCGGCCGGTCACCACCACGTCGGCGCCGAGCCGCAGCGCGTCGACGATCGGCTTCGCCCCGAGGTAGGCGTTGGCGCTGACGACGCGGTCGCGCACGGCGGCGAGCGGCTCGCCCGTGTCGAGGTGGTTCAGCGCGTGGCCGGCGGCGATGAGGTCGTCGAGCCGCGGCATCAGGTCGTCGCCGCTGACGACGCCGACGCGGCGGCCGCCGAGCCCGGCCTGGGCGAGCACGTCGCGCGCCTTGGTGGCGCAGGCGTGGGGGTTCATGCCGCCGGCGTTGGTGACGATCTTGAGCGCGGGCTGTTCGGCGAGGGCGCGGGTGAGGCGGGCGAGGACGTGGGGGAAGTCGGTGGCGAACCCGGCCGCGGCGTCCTTCTGCCGCTGCACGGCGAGGATCGACATGGTGAGTTCGGCGAGGTATTCGAGCGTGAGGTAGTCGAGGCGGCCGGCTTCGGCGAGGCGGACGGGGGCGTCGGGGCTGTCGCCCCAGAACCCGCACCCGTTGCCGACGCGCACCCGCCGCATGAGGCGTCCCCCCGCGGGTATCCTACGCGGCGCGGGTGCCGCTCACACCCGCGACTGCCAGGCCGACGCGTCCCGCGCGCCGTGCAGCACGGCCAGCACCTCGACCCGCTCCGCGAACACCACGTAGTAGACCACGTGCCGGAACTTCCGCAGCCGTACCGCCCGCACGTCCTGCCACACCAGGCCGTACAGTTCGGGCATCGCCTCGATCCGCTCGAGCACTTCCCGGACGCGGGCCACGAAGCGGCCCCCCAGGCCGAGTTGCGCCCGTTCCAGGTCGTCGTGGGTTGCTTCGATGTCGGCGTCGGCCTCGGGTCGGAGGGTCAGCGGCCGGCTCACGGCCCGCCCCCGAACCGGGCGAGGGCTTCCCGCCACGGCCTCCCCGCGCCGGGGGTCGCCTCGGCGTCCGCCCGCCGCCGGGCGAGTTCGGCCACGTGCCACGCCGGCACCTCGTCGGGGCCGACCTGTTCGGGGAGGCCGTCCCAGATTTGCTCGATCAGGTCCAGCCGGTCACGGACGCTGAGTCGGTCGATCCCCAGCGCCTCGGCGCGGACGGGCATGGCGATCCCTCTCCGGGTGGTTGGGCACGCCTGAGGTAGTCGAGGCGGCCGGCGTCGGCGAGGCGGACGGGGGCGTCGGGGCTGTCGCCCCAGAACCCGCACCCGTTGCCGACGCGCACCCGCCGCATGAGGCGCCCCCCCGTGGGGTATCCTACGCCGCGTCACGGGTTCTCGCCGCGCCCGTCCTTCCGGTCGGCCTTCCGAAGGACTTCGAAGCCCGTCACGAAGAAGCCCCCCTCCGAGCCCTTGGGGGCGTTCACCCAGGTGAGCCGCACGCGGTCGCCGACCCCGGCCGCGTCGACCTTCGCGCGCAACTCCTTGTACGGCTTCTCGGCCGCCGGGTCGCGCGGGTCGTAGGCCACCAGGTAGCGGCGGGCCTTCTCCTCGCCCGGCGCGAGGACCTCGATCGTCACGCTCCGCCCGTTCTTCGCCTCGGCGCGCGACTTCAGCTCGCCGACCAGCGTGCCCGTGCGCTCCTTGTCGTTCGGGCCGCCCGCCGCCGCCCGCGGCGGGTCGCCGGCCGCGGCACACGCGCCCACCGTCCACACGAGTAACAGGGCTCGGAACACGTGACCCTCCGTTCCTGGTGGCGTGCGGCGGGGCCGTCGCCCCGCGTTCACGTCCGGCGGAAGACCCAGACGCCCAGCGTGACGACGGCCAGCGCCCCGGCGGCGCCGGCCGGCCGGCTCACGAGCGCGGCCACGAGTACAGGATCGGGACGGCGCACAGCCCCGCCACGACCGCCCAGCGGAGCACGGGCGGCAGGCCGGCCCCCAGGGGCGGGTCGGCCCGCGGCGCACCCGCCCACACCCGACTGATGCCGAGGGCCAGGCCGACCGCCGCCGCCGCGTTGACGAAGACCGGCAACTCGCGGCCGTGCGGCAAGCGGTTGATCCACGAAAACGCGCCGATCGCGTGCCCCAGGGTGAACTGGAGGCACACGGCCAGGGCCAGCGTGGACGGCAGTAGCAGGATCATGCCGACGAACGCCAGCACCCACACCCCCAGGCCGGCGACGTACGCCGCCGGCCCGTGCGTGAGGAGGACGCGGAAGCCGGGCGTGCCCTCGCGGGCCTGGGAGTAGTCGCCGGCCCAGTACGCGGCCGGCTGGCCGGCGAGCGTCACCGAGCCGTCCAGCACGGCCAGCAGGACGGGGACGACGCACAGGCCGACCAACCGGCGTCGCACGTTCCCCACGTCGCACTCCGGCTCGCGTGTGGACCCGCCGGCCGCATCCGCCCCGTGCCTACTGCTTCGGGTCGGCCTTGGGCTCCGCCTTCAGTTCGTTCCGGGCGTACCCGCGCGGGCTGATCTGGAGCTGGTGATACGGCCCGATGACGCGGAAGGTCGCGGGGTTGTAGCCCTTGTAGTGCCCGGTCTTCCAGACGAGGTTGCCGTCGGCGTTGAGGTCGTACGTCCCCTCGCCGAGCAGGTTCCCGCCGGCCTTCCCGCTGACGGTCCAGACCTTGTACTGCTTGTCGGGCAGCAGCTCCAGCTCGCCGATCACCGTCTCGTTCACGATGGGCACGATCTTCCCGCCCACGGTGGGCGGCAGGCTGGGAGCGCCACGGCTTCCAGTGGCAACAGGGGAGCGTGTATTTCGGCGGCCCGGCAGTCGCTGCCGCGACCGTGATGGTCGCGGTGATCGACCTCACGACGACGCTGCCGTGGTTCGCGTCGGCCGT
>JBGAQM010000278.1:0-9131 GCA_044220735.1 Urbifossiella sp.
TACGACACGAAGTACTTGTTCAGCGCGGTCAGCGGGCGCAGCTCGTTGTAGGCCACCGGGCGGCCGTCGGTCGATGGCTGGTCGGTGACCAGGTGGGCCGCCCCGAGCACGCCGACGCCGATCCAGTGGCGGCGGTTCACGAGAAGGTCCGGGACGGCCGGACCGTCGCCGACGGGGCCGGCGGCGCCGCCGGGCTCGACCTGCGCCAGCGCCGCCAGGAGCGGCGCGAGCGCGGCCCGCACCGAGTCGTCGCCGAGGTCGCCGGCCGGCAGGCGTACCACCGTGTAGACGCACAGCTCCCGCGGCTGGATGGGCCGCCGGCCGAGCACCTTCAGCGGTTGCGTCAGCCGCGTCATCACGTCTTGGAGGAGGAACCGCTTCCGGCCGCCGGCCATGTGCGACTCGACGGTGGCCGCGGTCGCCTGGGCCACGTCGTCGGCCGTGCCCAGCGCCACCGACCGCGTGTGCCGGTACTGCGCCAGACGGTAGTTGAACTGAATCGCTTCGGCCCCGGTGAGCCCGGCGCCGGTCGCCGCCAGGGTGACGCAGAGCACCCCGACGCCCTGCTCGGTGAGGAACAGTTCGACGGGCGGCGGCGCCTCGACGCGGCCGTCGGCGAAGTCGGGGCTTTCGGCGGCCGGCGGGAAGTCCACGCCGAACCGCAGCGGCACGGCGGCCGGGTTCACGCCCGCGGGGGCGAGCGGGCGGACGCCGGCGAACCACCCGCGGGCGGCGCCGTCGATGCGGAGGTAGGCGCACGCCGCCTCGCCGGCCCGGCCCGCGGCGGTCGGGAACAGGTAACCGACGACGTGTTCGAGGAACTCGTCGACGTACTGCCCGTCGGGCTCGGCCGGCTGCTCCCAGTGGGGCGCCGCGTCGGCGTCGGGGTGCGCGCGGACGCGGTCGGCGGCGAGCGCGGCGACGGCGTCGGCGAGCCGGCCGCGGTCGAAGTAGAACGGGTAGATGAACCGGGTGTAGACCGTCGTGACGGGGGTGTTCGCTGACATGGGCGGGCGGTTGTCGGTGGCGGGTGGGCGTGTGGGAGAGCCTACCCGACCGGCCGGCCGGGGAACAGGGGCCGACGCCGAATCGTCCGGATCGGATTCCGGTCGGGTCGTAGCATGGACTTTCCTCGCCGCCCGGGAGCCCGCCCGTGACACGCCTTCGCACCACGATTGCCTGCGTCGCCGTCACCGTCGCGGGGTGCCGCGCCAAACCGCCGGCCGAGGAACCCGTTCCGCCGCCTCCCCCGGCGGCTGCCGCGAAGGACGACGCCCCGACGTTCGCCGCCCCGTCGCCCGCGGACGTGGCACGGGTCGCGGCGGAGGTCGCGCCGCTCGGCGGCGGAGCGACCGCACCCACCAACACGGCGGTACCGGCCGTCTACGTCACGTTCCAGCAGGGTCGGCCGAAGGAAGCCGAGGTACCCGACCTCGTCCGCCGACTGACCGCGACCGGCGTGCCGGTCACCGTCGTGGTGCCGCAGCAGGCCGGGTGGTCGGCGGCGGCCTACGGCCAGCTTCTCGGCGTCCCGAACCTGCGCGGCCTCCTCGCGTTCGGCCCGACCGTGTTCCCCGCCCTCGCCGCCTTCGGCGGGAACTCGGCCCTCGAATACCTGTCGGCCGGCGCGCCGGCGACCCCCGACGACGCCTCGGTGCTGAAGCTGAGGCGGCTGCGGGTGCTGTCGCTCGTCTCCCCCAACGGCCCCGGGGCGGCCCTCACCGGGCTCGACGAACTGCCCGACCTCCACACCCTGCACCTCTCCAGCCGCGTCCGCCCCGCCGACCTGCCGCGTGTGTGGCGGCTCACCGGCCTCCGCGAACTCCGACTCGAAGGCGGCGACTTCGGCGACGCCGACCTCGCCCCGCTGGCGACGATGGTGCACCTCCGGTCGGTCGTCCTGTTCGGGAAGGGGGTGACGAAGGAGTCGTTCGCCCACCTCGAGGACCTCCCCGAGTTGACGAACCCGGCCGTGCTGCCGGTCCTGACGGGGTTCACCGACGGCAGCCTCGGCCACCTCGGCCGGATGAAGAGTGCGGGAAAGATCGACCGGCTGCACATCGGCGGGTCCGCCGTGACCGGCGCCGGACTGGGTCACCTGCGGACACTCACCGGCCTCAAGGAACTGGGCCTGTTCGGCATCCCCAAGGCCGAAGCCGCCGCCGGGCTCGCGGTCGTCGCCGCGCTGCCGAACCTGGCCAAGCTCGACATCAGCCCCGGCTACGAGCATTTGCCGGAGGACGGCACGGGCAACATGCCGCAGCTGGTTACCACCGGCATCCCGCCCGCGGCCGCGTTCGAGGGGCTGGCGGGGGCGGTCGCGGTCAAGTCTCTGCGGCTGACAAACGCGACGGACGCCCACCTACTGCACGTTGGGAAGATGGCGGCTCTGGAAGAGTTGGCGCTGTTTTGGCAGGACGTGAACACGCCGGACGGGAAGCGGCAGCCGCCGACGGTGGTGATGACCGACGCCGGGCTGGCCCACCTGCGGGCGGCGCCACGATTGCGGAAGCTGAGCGCGTCCGGGTGCCGCGTCACCGACGCGGGACTGGCCCACCTCGCAGCGTTCCCCGCGTTGACCGACGTGGAGTTGCTCAACGCGCCTGGCGCCGCGCCGCTCACCGACGCCGGGACCGCGGTGCTGGCGACGTCCAAGACGCTGCGGGCGGCGACGGTGTCCGGCCGGCGAGTCGAGTTGCCGGGGCGCTGAGAGTTGAGGGGAGCGGAAGGGGAGGGATTCGAACCCTCGAACGTCTTGCGACGTTGCCGGTTTTCAAGACCGGTGCAATCGACCACTCTGCCACCCCTTCCAGCAGCACGCTGGTTGGCGAGCTGAGCCGACGCTTCGGCCGCCGACGCACTCGTCACGGCGGGGGCCGGGTCGGTGCCGTTCACCCACGGGCCTTCCAGCCGCTGGTACGCCGGCGGCACCAGCTTGCTCCCGCGGTCACCGGCGGTCCAGCCCTGAATCTCGCTCGGCGTGTCGCGCTTGCCCAGGCGTCTTCCAGCCGCGTTGCCCAGCTCGTCGGTCTTCCTTCAAAGGCAATGCCTCGGTCCTTAGCGCACCTGCTGCTGCGGCAGTTCTGCACGCCCATGTTCACCGTGGCAAACGCCGAGGCGCCCAGCTCCGGCGTGCTCAGCGTCTCGCGCCGCTTCGCCGCCATCACTCCAGGCCGGCCCACAGGCGTAGGTCGCGTCGCCTCCACGCTCGGGGTCAGCGCCAGCCGCTGGCGGGGCGCCCTTCGGCTCTCGGTACCGTGGATCGGCTCGGAGTCGGCGTCCTTCGGCTTGCTCGAAGCCGCCGGCCGGTACTGGCCGAACACGTCGAACCCGCGGATGTAGTCGCCGCCGCCCACGAACTTGATCGTCCCCAGGTGGCCGCGGATCATCTCGCCCAGCTGCACGTCGTTCAGCATCGTCGCCGAGATGATGACCTGGCACCCCTCCTCGTAGTCGGCAACGACCGTCGCCGTGTCCGGCACGTCGCGGCCGTCGTACTCCATGTACAGCCCGCCGCCGCCGGTGACGCGCCCGGGGAACTTGAGCCCCATCGCGGCGATCAGGTGCGTCGTCTGGTGGACGAACAGGTCGGTGAACATGCCGCCGCCGAACGGCCAGTAGCAGCGCCACTGCGCCCACACGGCGCGGTCGAACGGCATCTGCGCCGGGGTCGGGCCGAGCGGCTGGTCGTCCACGCCCTTGAACTGGTGGCCGAGCCACATGTTCCAGTCCACCGTCGTCGGGCTCATCTCGCGGGTCAGCGGGTAGTACCGCCACTGGCCGACCGAGCTGTTGCGGAAGTAGCTCGTCTGCCCCTGGAGGACGTGGCCGATGTTCCCGGCCTTCACGTACTCGTGCGCGGCGAGCCACGTCGGGTCGGCCATCGACTGGACGCCGACGGTGACGACGCGGTTGTGCTTCTGGGCGGCGTCGACCACGGCGATCGCCTCGGCGATCGTGCGGGTCATCGGCTTCTCCATGTACACGTCCTTGCCCGCCTGGATGGCGTCGATGGCCATGCGGGCGTGCCAGTGGTCGGGGGTGGCGATGCACACCACGTCCACGTCCTTCTGCTCCAGCACCTTCCGGTAGTCCTTCGTGACGTGGTTGCGGTCGTCGCGGTTGAGGCCGCACCGCTCGGCCGACGGGTACAGCCCGCGGCCGCGGATGAGACCCTGCACGACCTGCCCGTCCCACACGTCGCACACCGCGGTCGGGGCGACGGGCTTGTTCAGCTCGCGCATCCGCAGGATGACGTCGATGTGCTGCTGGCAGCGGCCGCCGACGCCGAGGAACCCGATGCCGATGCGGGCGTTGGCCCCGGCGACCTGGGAGTAGCTCTTGGCCGTGAAGCTGAGGGCCGCCCCGGCCGCGGCCGAGGACGCCAGGAACGACCGCCGCGACGACTTCGACATGACAGGCCTCCAGAGTGGGCGAAGGGGTTAACGAACGAAGCCCACCCGGTTCAACGGGTGGGCCTTTCGGGGTCTTACTTCCGCTTTTGCGCCGCCAGCCAGGGGAAGAACTCCTTCTCGGCGTAGGCCGCGTCCCAGCTGTTGTGCCCGACGCCCGGGTACTCGGTGTACTTCGGGCTGCCGCCGGCCGCCTTCAGCGCTTCGACCATCTTCTGCGACAGCTCGACCTTCACCGCCGTGTCCTTGTCGCCGTGGAAGACCCACGTCGGGATGTCCTTGATCTTCGCGGCGTCCTTGACGTTGCCGCCGCCGCAGACGGGGGCGATGGCGGCCCAGGTACACCCGCTTCGCGTCGGTCTTGTAGCTCTTGGCCACCTCGTCGAGGATCGAGATCGCCCGCTTCCCCTCGGCGGTCGCGGCGCCCCAGCCGCCCTTCTGCGACTGCGGGATGACGGTGATGAACTCGAACGTCTTCTCCCGCTTCTTGATCGCCGGCCCGATGCCGACCTTCACCGGCTCGCCGCCGCGGCCCTTCGTCTCGCCGGCGCCGTGCAGGAACAGGATGACGGGGTACTCCTTCGTGCCGTCGTAGTCGTGCGGCACGAAGACGACGTAGGGGACCTTCGCCCCGTCGGGGTCGGTGAACTCCTTCGTGACGAAGCCCTTCTTCGTGTCTTGGGCCGAGCCGGTGGCGACGACCGCAAGGGCCGAGACGAGGGCGGCGAACAGCGCGCGGGTCACGGGCGGGCTCCGGGAGAGGCGACGGGCCGCGGGGCGGTGGGAGTAGCGTATCAGACGCGGATGCGCCCCGCCAGCGGGTGACGTGACAGAAGTCCAAACGCTTGCGGCTTAGCGTCGGTAGCGCTACGCCGCAAGCGGCAACGTAGCCGCTTACTTCCGCCGGAAGGCGAAGAATTCTCGCTTCGCCGGGCCGACCCACGGCTTGGCGTCCACCAGTTCCGCCGACAGGCCCGCCAGCGCCGCCAGCCGCAGCAGGTGCTCGCGGTTGACCTCCACGGCGTACCGGCTCCCCGCCGACCGGCCCACCAGCGGCGACGTGAAGCAGTCCGCGAAGATGACGCCACCCGGGGCCAGCGCCCGCGCGGCCTCCGCGAGCAGCAGCGCCGTCTCGTCGGGGTAGGTGTGCGTGAACACGCTGTAGAACGCGACCGCGTCGAAGGAGGCGTCCGGCGCCGGGACCGTCGTCATGCCGTTCACCGCGAAGCGGAAGTTCGGCCGGCGGTACGTGCGGCGGCAGTACTCCACGGCCTCCGGCGCCAGGTCGGTGCCGAAGTACGCGCCGCGGTCGGACAGGTACCCTTCCGCCGCCGCGGCCAGTAGCCCGGTGCCGCAGCCGACGTCGAGCAGGCGGCCGTCGGGGGTGAAGCCGAGCTTCTTGAGCAGGTCGAGTTTGATCGGCTTGAGGCGCTCGAACTCCGCGGCCGACGGCGGGCCGGACGCGCTCCAGTGGTCGCGGCCGAGGTCGGCCTTCGCGTAGATGTCGAGGTAGTTGAACCCGGCGTCGAACGGGTGGGTGACGTTCACGTCGAACCGGGCCGCCGGGCCGACCGCCTCGAACGCCGGGCCGCCGCGCTGGCCGAGGCCGAACGTCGCCACGTAGTCGCCGAGGTAACCCGGGGCCGGCACGCGGACGGTCGCGGTCAGCGTCTCGCCGGGGTACACGGCGCGCGGCAGCGGGGCGAAGCCGTCGTTGGGGTCGCAGGCGGCGCCGGTGGCGGATTCCCAGCGCGCAAGCACGCCGACCGGGTGCGTTCCCTCCGGCCCAACCGGGAGGGGACTGTGGTTCGTGACACGGAGCGTCACGTCGAACGGCCGGCCGGCCTCGCCCACGGGGCAGGCCCGCACGACCTCGACGCGCGCCCGCAGGTCGGACCCGGTGAGGGGCGCGGCGTGGCGGACGGGGCGGAAGGCGCGGACCACGCGGCGGGCGACCGGACGCAGGGCGGACGGCACGAAGAGCTTGGCGTTCATGCGGCGGGGTCCGGGGAACGGAACGGGGCCGGGGCGGGCGGACACTACCCACCCGGCCCCGGCCCCGTCAACCACAACAGCGAGTCGTTAGCCCACGTACACCGGGTCGGGGAAGTTCCCGAACACCCGCACGTTCCCGCGGGCCACGGGGTCCGGGTCGATGCGGAGGTCCACCCCGTAGTACAGCCCCACGTCCGACCCCGGGGCGCCGACCACGAGGTCCGCCCGGTTGTCGCCGTCGAGCTTCGCCACCGCCAGGCGGGCGCCCGCGCGGGAGTTCTCGTCGCCGGCGAAGAAGTCGGCGAGGGCCACGCTCGACTTCCCCGCGGCCAGCGCGGCGCCGCTGACGACGCGCACCCGCGGGGCGCCGCCGGCGCCAGCCCCGGCCACCACGTCCGCGAACCCGTCGCCGTCCACGTCCCCGACGGCCAGGTACATCCCGGTCCGTACCGAGTCGTCGAACACGAAGAAGTCGTTCACCATCGCCTGCGGCTTGCCGCCGCCGAGCGACGACCCGTTGTAGATCGACAGCCGCGGGCCGCCGCCCCAGCCGGGGGCCACCACCAGGTCGGCGACGCCGTCGCGGTCGATGTCGCCGGCGGCGACGCGGAGGCCGCCGCGGAACTCGGGGTACGGCAGGCCGTAGAAGTCGGGGACCATCTTGGTCAGCGCTCCGCCGGCCCAGACCTGCACCCGCGGCCCGCCGCCCTCCCCGGGCGCCACGACCACGTCGGCCTTGCCGTCGCGGTTGAAGTCGGCCGCGGCGACCTCCGCGGCCCCGGTAAAGTTCTCAAACGGGGCGGTGTCGAAGATCAGTTGCCGGAGTGCCGTCCCAGTTCAAGTACCCGCCGCGATCCCGCCGCCGCTGCCGACGATCACGTCCGGGGTCCCGTCGCCGGTCACGTCGCCGCGGGCGACGCGCGCCCCGCCGGAGTAGTCGGGGCCGAACGGCGTGATGGTGAAATCGACCGTGGCGTCGGACCGGTAGACGACGACGGTGGTCGTGGCCCCGGGCGTGGCGGCGGTCGCGACGGCGAACGCGGCCGGGGTGGACGGCAGCGGGGCCGCGGCGGCCGGCGTGCTGTTGGCGGGCACCTGCGCCGCGCCGTCCGAGCGGGCCGGGCTGCCCGACGCGCCCGGGCTCGACGTGGCCACGACCGGCGTCGCCGGGCCGGCGGGGGCGCCCACCTCGACGAGGCTGTAGTCGGTCTGCGTCGGGTTCTTGTTCCCGTCGGTGTGGACCAGCGCCCCGAGGCCGGCGAACGTGACCTGCCCGTTCCGCTCGGCCGCGATCGGGTACAGCAGCTGGTTCGCCAGCGGGTTCGACTGCCGGTACACGGTCTGGGTCTGCCACCGGCCGTTCATCAGGGTGGCGATGCGGATCTGCCCGGCGACCTCGTTCGCGTAGCTGACCGCGAGGTGCTCGCCGGCCTCGTCCGAGAACACCACGTTCGGCCGGCCGCTGCCGTCGAAGTACAGCTGCGGCGCGAACCCGGTGAACTTCGCGCCGTCGCCGGCGGCGTAGTTGTCGGGCGCCGTCGCGACGTCCTGGTGGGCCCACGTCCCGTTCGCGTTGCGGGTGCTGTAGACGAGCTTCGACCACTCCGGGGAGCCGGTGGCGTACCGCTCCACGTAGTAGTGGGCGACGGCGATCTGCCCGTTCGGCGCGACCGCGACCGACGCCCCGAGCCCGGCGTCGGCGGTGCCGTCGGTCGGCGCCTGCACGACCTCGTTCCGCCACGACCCCGTCGAGTTGCTGGCGTAGCGCAGCTCGCTGTACACGGTGCTGAACGCGCCGGCGATGTAGAACTGCGGCGTGTACGTGACGTGGGCCTTGTTGTTCGCGTCCACGGCCATCGACAGGTAGCGCGGCGCCCAGCGCCCGCCGGTGAACCAGATCTCCTGCTTCAGGTCGGCCGTGTCGGCGACGCGGTCGAACGCCCAGCTGCCGGTCTTGTTCGTGGCGTACCACAGGATGCCGCTGCCGGAGTTGCCGACCCCCGTCGCCGCGGTGTACGTCTCGGCGAACATCAGGTGGATGCTGTTGTTCGCGCCGGGCTCGGCGACGAGGTTGCTCGGCCCCCACGTGCTCAGCCACGGGACCGTGATCGCCTCGACCTGCTGCCACGCCCCGCCGGCGCGGGCGTAGTGGCGGATGACGGTCTGGAAGCCGCTCCCCGACGTGTTCCACTGCTGGTCGAGGAACAGGACGTGCGGGGTGCCGTCGGTGGTGAAGACGAGCTGCGCGGACTGGGACGCCTTCTGGACGGCGTCGCGGGTGTCGTACTGGCCTTGCGTGAAGGTGGTCGCGGTGGCGACGGGAGTGTCGAACCACTGGCTCGCCGCGCGGGTGCGGTAGACGAGCGTCTGTCCGTTCCAGACCAGCTGGGCGAGCTCCCCCGTGGGGGCGTACTGGGTCCAGTTGAACTCCCCGGCCGGGATCACGGCGCCGGCGGGGACGTGGCGGTCTTCCAGTTGCTCGACGCGGAGGTCGGCCGGGCGGTTCGGCTGGGTCATCCGGGGCCCCTGTCGGGTAACGGACGGGCGCGCGTAGTCGAGGCCGATAGCCGCGGGGCTGGTCGGAATCAAGCGCACCCCTCCGGGCTGGGACGGAACCAACCCCCGGCCCCCGCCGGAGGTTACGACCGACGCCCTTCCCTGGCCCCCCGACCGGCGCGCCGCCGGCCCGCGAGTCGTCCGCCAGTGGCGGACCCGATGCGGGCC
>JBGAQM010000279.1:0-8516 GCA_044220735.1 Urbifossiella sp.
CGGCGGTGCCGGAGGCATCACCCGCGCCCGACCACTGGGCCGACACGATGGCCGTCGTCCACCGCGAGGTCGCGGCGCTGCCGCCGGCCGACCGCGCGGCGTTCGTGCTGTGCGTCCTCGACGGACTGACCCAGGCCGAAGCCGCCGCCCGCCTCGGCCGCACGCCCGGCGCCGTCGCCGGGCAGGTGGCGCGGGCGAAATCCCGATTGGTCACGCGCCTCGCCGGCCGCGGCGTCGCGCCGGCGCTGGCGGCGCTCGGCACCGCGGCGTCCGCGCACGCCGTTCCCACGGAACTGATGCGGCGGGCCGCCGACTGGGCGAACGTGTCGCCCGCGGCCCGCCGGCTCGCGAAAGGAGCGACGACGATGACACCGCTGTACACGACCGCCGGGCTCCTCGCCGCGGCCGCCGCCGTGCTGGTGGCGGTCGGAATCAGCGGCGGGCAGCCCCCGCCCGCGCCCCAACCCGCCGCGCAACCGGCGCCGCAGCCGGCCGCGGCGCCGAAGCTGGTCCGCACGCTGAAGGGTCACGCCAACCGCGTCACCGGGGTGTCCTTCGCCCCCCACGACGGGACGCAGGTCGCGTCGGCGTCGTGGGACGGCACCGTGCGCGTGTGGGACGCCAAGACCGGCCGCGAGGAGCAGCGCCTCGGCGTGGACGAGCTCCCCGACCGCCGGCCGCTCACCGGCGAGCCGCGCGAGTGGACGTTCCACCAGGTCGAGTACGCGCCCGACGCCAACGCCGTCGCCGCCGTCCGGCGGGAGCCGAACGACAAGTTCACGGTGACGCAGTGGGACCGGCTCGGGACGAAGGTGCGGTCGCTCCCCGCCGAGGGCGGGTGCTTCGCCTTCTCGCCCGAGCCCTGGCGGATGGCGTGCGGCGGCTACCAGACGGTGCGGCTGCACGACCTGACCGACGACGGCAAGCTCCTCCGCGCCACGCCGCCCGACGACCTCCACCTGACGATCTCGCAGGTGCGGTTCGCGCCGGACGGCAAGACGCTGCTGACGGTCAGCCACCCGCCGACGCCGCAGCCCGACCCGAAGGTGACACGGCTGACCATCAAGCCGGACGAGCTGCGCTTCTGGGACGCGGACACGGGCAAGGAGAAGGCGTTGAAGCTGACGGGGACGGTCGTGGGCCACCACGGCGTCGGCCCGGTCGCGTTCAGCCCGGACGGCAAGACGCTGGCGACGACCCGGCGGAAGGACGTGATCCTGCGCGACTTCGCCACCGGCGCCGAGCGGGCGAAGCTGAGCGGCCACGCCGACGACCTGTTCGCGCTGGCGTACTCGCCGGACGGCCGGACGCTGGCGTCGGGCGGGTTCGACGGCACGATACGCCTGTGGGACGCGGCGACGGGCCGGGAGCGGGCGCGGCTCGGCGAGCCGGTGCCGCCGTTCGGCGGCCGCGGGTGGGTGCTGTCGCTGTCGTTCGCGCCCGACGGCCACACCCTCGCCGCCGGCACGCTCGACAACGTGGTGCAGCTGTGGGACGTGGCCCCGGTGACGGGGCGATGACGCCGTCGTGGGGCCGGTTTCCAACCGGCCGGGCCTTAAACGGCCGGTTGGAAACCGGCCCCACGACAGCGTCGCCCCTAGAATACCCCTTCGAAGCAAGGGGTAACTCGGGGGCGACGATGGCCGAGCCGTACAAGATCGTGGTCGGGCTGGAAGTCCACGTCCAGCTGCTCACCAAGACGAAGCTGTTCTGCGGGTGCCTCAACAAGTTCGGGCTGCCGCCGAACACCGCGACGTGCCCCGTCTGCCTCGGCCTCCCCGGGTCGCTGCCGGTCATGAACGCCGAGGCGTTTCGGCTGGCGCTCAAGGCGGCGCTCGCGCTCAACTGCGGCATCGCCAGCCACCCCGGGCAGCAGCCGGGGTTCACGAAGTGGGACCGCAAGAACTACTACTACCCCGACCTGCCGAAGAACTACCAAATCTCGCAGTACGACCTGCCGTTCAGCCACGACGGCTGGCTCGACATCAACGTCCACCCCGACCCCAAGAAGGGCTACACCGCCAAGCGCGTCGGCATCATCCGGGCGCACCTCGAAGAGGACGCCGGCAAGAACCAGCACGACGAGTCCGGCCGCGGCGGCGACACGAAGGTGGACCTCAACCGCACCGGCACGCCGCTGCTCGAAATCGTGTCGCAGCCGGACATGAACACGCCCGAGGAGGCGATGGCCTACCTCGACGAGGTGCGCCTCATGATGCGCGAGCTCGGCGTGTCCGACTGCGAGATGCAGGAGGGCTCGCTGCGCTGCGACGCGAACGTGAACGTCCACGTCCCGGACGCGAGCGAGCCGAAGGGGTACGCGGCGACGCCGCTGGTTGAGATCAAGAACCTCAACAGCTTCCGCGGCGTCGGCCGCGCCATCGCCTACGAGGCGAAGCGGCAGTACGAGGAGTACCTGAAGAACCCGAAGGGTTATCGCATCGACAAGTTCCTCAAGACGACCGCCGGGTGGGACGACGCGAAGGGCCGCACCGAGGTGCAGCGGCACAAGGAGGAAGCCGCCGACTACCGCTACTTCCCCGACCCCGACCTCGTGCCCGTCGTCGTAACCGCGGAGCAGCTCGCGGCGGTGAAGGCCGACATGGGCGAGCTGCCGCAGGCGCAGCGGCTGCGGCTCCAGAGCCAGTACAACCTCCCCGCCGAGGCCGCCGACGTGCTCACCACGAAGGGGCGGCGCACGGTCGCGTACTTCGAGGCGGTGGCGGCGGCGGTCGGCGACGGCAAGACGGCCGCGAACCGCATGAGCGACCTGGTGTACCCCGCGCTGACGGAGCGCCACGAGGAGATCGACGAGTTCCCGGTCGCCGCCGCCGACTTCGCGGCATTCCTGAAGAAGACGGCGAGCGTGGGTCAGGACCCGCGCCGCAAGACGTTCGCGCGGATGCTCGCGGACGGCGTGCCGGTCGAGAAGGCGATGGAGCTGGAGGGCGTGAAGGACGCGAGCAGCTTCGACGAGGCGACGCTGCGGGCGGCGGCGGTGGCGGCCATCGCGGCGAACCCGCGGGCGGTGGCCGACTTCAAGGGCGGCAAGGACGCGGCGAAGATGTCGATCGTCGGGGCCGTGATGAAGGCGAACAAGGGCGCCCCGAACGACGTGGTCCGCCGGCTGGTGGACGAGGAGCTGGCGAAGGTGTGACCGCGGGGAAGCGCGAAGCCGCAAGCGGCAACGTAACCACCCGAGCGAACGCTTGCGGCTTCGCGCTTCCCCGTGCGAAGCCGCAAGGGGCGGACCCCTTTCCTCCCCTAACCTGCGCTGGCTGCACCGGATGCGCCGGCGGTGCAACCCGCCACGCGCCCCCGTACTGCTTGCCCCGCCTTGCCAGCTTGCCCGACCGACCCGTACCATGCCCGGACGGCCCCCCGCGGGGCCGGTTCGTAATCTGCTCCTCATTTTTCCTCCAATCCCCGCCCACCCCGGGATCGTCGGATAGGCAGGAGTGTGATGGCCCAGCCCGGCCCGACTCCGAGCGACCGGCCGGCCCCGCACCCCCCCTCACCCGGCGGGGCCGAACCCGCCCGCTTGGACGACGACGCCCTGGTCGCACTGTTCAACCAGATTCGGGACGAACTGGTCAGCACCCTCCTGTACGTCATCGGCAACGCCGACGACGCCCAGGACGCCGCCCAGGAGGCGTTCCTGAAGTGCTGGCGCAGCCGGCACACGATGGACGACGTGGTGAACGTGCGGGCGTGGATCTTTCGCATCGGCCTGAACGCCGCGAAGGACCACCAGCGCAGCGCCTGGAAGCGGAAGTCGCGGCCCCTGCCGGACGACGACCTGATGACGCCCAACCGGGACGGCCCCCCCGGCGACTCGCTCGAAGACCGCGAGACCCTGAAGCAGCTGCGGGACGCGCTCACCCGGCTGCGGCCCGAGGAGCGCGAGGTGTTCCTGCTCCGGCAGAACGGCGAACTCACCTACGAGCAGATCGCCGAGCAGCGCGGGGCGCCCGTGGGCACGGTGAAGACGCAGATGCGGGCGGCGCTGCAGAAGCTCCGGAAGGTGCTGAACCCCGAGGCGGAACCGGAAGCGGAGCCGCCGGGGTAGGACGACGGAAGTGACATCGCGGGCGACGGCCCGCCGCGACCCCCGACTCGCACGCCCGGGGCCGCGGCCGAACCCGCCCGGAAAGGACCACCCCTGCCGCCCAGGGGGGAGGACGGTAGCCGATGCGGTGCAATGACTGCCAACCCCTGTTGCTCGACCACCTGTACGGGCTCCTCGAACCCGCCCAGGCCGCGACGCTCGACGCGCACCTGACCGCCTGCGCCGCCTGCGCCGCCGCCCGCGACACCGAAGCCCGCGCCGCCGGCCTCTTCGCCAAAGCCGCCCGCCACTCGTTTCCGCAGGTCCGCTTCGTCCCGCCCGCCGACGCGGTGCCGTCGTCCGTCGCCAGGCCCGCCGCCCGCGAGCGGGTGGGGGGGCGGTGGGCCGTCGCCGCCGCCGTGTGGGCGCTCGTCCCCGCCACGGTCGTCCCCCTGACGAGGCTGAACGAGCGGGCGGCCGCCGACCGCCGCCCGGCCGACGCCAGCTACGCCGAGGCCCTGCGCGTCGGGAACAGCGCCGCGGCCGCGGCCACGCGGGACCGAACGGCCGCGTCCGAGTACTTCGACGCGCGGCAGGCGACCCGGGAGGCGCTGGCCGACTGGGTCGCCGCCGAGCGCGCCGCCGACGCGGCCGCGAAGGCGAAGCCGGCCGAGGTGCTCGTCACCCGTCCGGCGTCCGTGCAGCCCGGGGCGCCGAACGAGTTCGTCGTCGCCCTCCGGCCGACCGGCACCGCCCTCGCCGGCCGCTCCGTCACCGCCGAGGTCCGCGCGGGCACGACCGTGCTCCACACCCAGGCGCTCAACCCGGGCGTCGAGGAGCACAAGGTCCGCCTCCCGGCCGACGTGTGGAAGTCGGTCGCGCCCGGCGCCGAGCTCGTCCTGTCCGTCAGCACGACGGACCCGGCCGGCGGCCGCACCGAGCTGCTGGAGCCGGTCCGCCTGTTCGGCCCGGTGTACGCCACGATGCTCGTCACCGACCGCGCCGCGTACCGGCCGGGCGAGACGGTCCGCTTCCGGTCGCTGACGCTCGACCGCACCACCTTCCGCCCGCCGCCGCACGAGCAGGCGCTCGCCGCGTCGCTCCGCCGGCGCGACGGCACCGAGGTTCCCGGCACGACCGTGTACGGCACCACCGCCCTCGTCCGCGACGGCGCGCCGGTGCTGGGGCCGGACGGCCGGCCGGTCCGCGGCGTGGGCGTCGGCGAGGTGACCCTGCCGGCCGACCTTCCTGAAGGCGACTACGTGCTGACGCTCGCGGAAGTCCCCGGCCGCGGCGGCCGCCCGGCCGCGATGCCGGCGCCGGTCACGCGCACCGTCCGCGTCGAGACCGGCGCCACGGGCCGCTGGCAGAAGTCGATTTCGTACACGTCCG
Source organism: Urbifossiella sp. (assembly GCA_044220735.1). Classification (GTDB taxonomy): domain Bacteria; phylum Planctomycetota; class Planctomycetia; order Gemmatales; family Gemmataceae; genus Urbifossiella. Next base: position 5,441 of record JBGAQM010000279.1, read on the forward strand.
CGGCCCCGGGGCAGGCCATCGTCGCGTTCGCGGAAGCCAAGTCGGGCGGCCGGCCGCTCGTCGGCGCCGACGTGACCGCGGTCGCCACCATCGACGGCGCCCCCGCCCCGGTCGTGCGCGTCGTGAAGAACAAGACCGACGACGCCGGCCGCGCCGAGATCCGCGTCGTGATCCCGAAGGACGTGCCGCGCGGCGACGCCCGGCTGCGGGTGACGTTCCGCACGGCGGACGGCGAGGAGTCGGTCGCCGAGCGCCTGGTGATCGCCGGCAAGACTCTGGTGGTCGAGTTCTTCCCCGAGGGCGGCGAGCTCGTCGCCGGGGTGCCGAACCGCGTGTACGTCCGCGCCACGACGCCCACCGGCGTGCCCGTCGGCGTCGCCGGCACGGTCGCGTCCGCGGGCGGCCCGGTAGCGAAGGTCGAGGAGCCGGCGCGGCCGGCGCTCACGACGCGCGGCCTCGGCGTCATCACCTTCACCCCGACGGCCGGCACCCGCTACTTCCTCAAGCTCGACGAGATCGGCGGGCAGACGTTCGACCTCCCCGCGGCGACCGCCGGCGGCGTGGCGATGACCGTCCTCGACCCCGTCACCGCCCCGGGTCAACCGGTGCGGGTGAAGCTGGTGTCGGCGGGCGGCGACCGCAACCTCGTGGTCGGCGCCTACACCCGCGGCCGGCTGTCGGACACGAAGGCGGTGGCGGCGAAGGCGAACGAGCCGGTCGAGGTGCAGTTGCTGGCCGGCGCCGAGTCGCGCGGCGGCGTGGTGCGGCTGACGGTGTTCGAGGACGCCGGCGGTCTCCGCCCCGTCGCCGAGCGGCTCGCCTTCCGCCGCCCGTCCGAGCTGCTCAAGCTCGACCTCGCGGTGACGCAGCCGGGCTCGCCCGGCGAGACGCAGCTGCGCGTGACGGCGACGGACGAGCGCGGCAACCCGGCGGCGGCGGTCGTGTGGGCGGCGGCGGTGGCGAGCGGGTCGGCCCCCGGGGCGCAGGACCGGTCGCTGCCGACGCACTTCCTCCTGGCCGGCGAGGTGGAGGCGCCCGACGACCTGGCGCACGCCGACTTCCTGCTGACCGACCACCCGCAGGCCGCGGCCGGGCTCGACCTGGTGCTGGCGACGCAGGGCTGGCGGCGCTTCGCGGAGCAGAACACCGGCCCGGTCGCCCGGCGGTCGCCGTCGGTGAACCGGCTGGTGGCGATGAGCGGCGCGTCGCCCGTCGGGCCGGAGCCGGCGCGGGTGTACGAGGCGCACTGGCCGCGGTACGAGGCGGCGGTGGGCGGGCTGGAGGCGGCGCAGGCCGAGCGCGTCGCCGCGCACGCGGACCTGGGCGCGCTGGTGGCGGCGTACGAGGCGCGGCGGCGCGAGACGGCGGCGCTGGCGGCCGCGGCCGAGGAGGCGGCCGCCGGGCTGGTGGCGGCGCGCGACTGGGTGAACGTCGCGGCCGTGCTGCTGGCGCTGCTCGCGGCCGGGACGGCCGTGGTGGGCTACGTGCGGCCGAAGGGCGTGCGCGGGCTCGTGCCGCTGGCGGCGTCCGCCGCCGGCGCCGGGCTGCTGGCGCTGACGCTGAGCGAGATGGCGACCGCCCCGACCGCCGACGGGTGGCGCCTCGACCCGTTCGTCGCGCTGGGCGGCCCCGACGGCGGCCCGGCGCCGGGCGTGGCGGTGGGGCCGCCGGCGCAGGTGGCGAAGGTGAACAGCAAGGGGCAGGTGGAGCCGCCGGAGCCGCGGTTCCTGTCCACGACGCAGCAGGTCACGCCGAAGGTGCCGCTGAAGCACCCCGACCCGCCGACGCCGGCGCCGCCGGTGGTGATTCCCGACGTCGAGCTTCAACGCCCCCGCTCCGCCACGGGGGCGATGCGGGTGGGCGGGGCACCGGCCCCCGCGGCGGCGCCGGTTGCCCCGGCCGACCTCCGCCGGGCGGCCGGGCTGGCCGTGCCGATCGAGGTGATGCTCCCGGACCCGGAGAAGCGCGACGCGGCGCTGCAGCGGATGCGGACGGCGGTGCCGTGGGTGCCGCCGCTGGCGGTCCGCGAGTACGCCGCCCCGCGGCCCGGCGCCGCCGACGCCCACCCCGACACGGTGCTGTGGCGGCCGCTGATCGTGCTGCCGACGGACGGCACGACGACGCTGTCGTTCTTCCCCGGCCCGGCGGCCGGCGGGTACGAGGTGGTGGTGGCCGGGCACACGCCGGACGGCCGCCTCGGGACGGTTCGGCGGGTGGTGCCGGGGACGCGGGACTGACCGCCGCCGCCGCGCACGCAATCGGCCCGCCGGGTGGAGCGATCCGCCCGGCGGGTCGATCTCCGTTGGGTGAGGTTGGTTCGGTTGCCGCTTGCGGCTTCGCGTTGGGCGACGCGAAGCCGCGAGCGGCGAAGCCCCGAGCCCGACCCCACGAAGGGCTTCCGCCATGCGCCGCGCCGCCGCCGTGCTCCTGCTCGTTCCCGCCGCCGCGCAGGCCGGGCCGCACAAGCCCGACTACCCGCCGCCGCCGGCCGACTGGCAGTACCACGACCTGCCGTCGGGGCCGTACCTCACGACGTGCTACCCGTTCGCCGGCTGGCCCGGGTACCGCGGCGCCCTCGGCGGGTTCTGGGCGCACGGCCCCGGCCCGCACCGGCCGGCCGTCCCCGTGTACGCCCCGCTCCCGGCGACGCTGCCGAACCCCGAGCCCGTTCACCTGCCGACCCGCTCGGTGCTCGGGTTCGGCGTCGGCACCTACGGCTGGGTCGGCCCGTTCCGCGCGTCGCCGCGGCACCTGCCGACCTCGGTGAGCGTACACGCGACGGCCGGGGGGCCGAGCGTCGTGGCCGCGCCGGCGAGCGCCGGCAGCTGTCTGACACTGCGGGTGAGCGTGCCGGCGTCGGCGGAGCTGTTCGTGGACGGCGTGAAGACGACCTCGACCGGCGCCGCCCGCGTGTTCGAGTCGCCGCCGGGCGAGGCGGGCCGCGCCGTGCGCTACGAGCTGACGGCGCGGTGGGTGGAGAACGGCGCCCCGGTCGAGCGGACGCGGACGGTCGGCGGCAACGCAGGGGAGACGGTGCGCGTGGACTTCGTGGGGCCGGTTTCCAACCGGCCGGGCT